>NZ_WLYK01000009.1:0-300000 GCF_009707545.1 Nakamurella alba
CCATCGACATCGACATCGACGTTCTCCATGGGGCCGGGACTTTCACGGTCGGCGTCGCTGTCCCTCTCGACGTCAACGTCAACGTCGACGTCAACAGCAGCCCCGGCCCCGGAGTCGGCCTCGGCCCCGGAGTCGGAATCGGAATCGGCCGAGCCGGGGACGTCAGCAGTCATGGCGACAGGAGCGCCGGCAGCGCCGCCACTGTCCCCGGCCTCAGCATCGGTGGTGGCGGCATCGTCGGTGGCGCGGGGGTCGGTGGCGGCACGCTCGTCGACCACTGTTGCGGTGGAGAGGTTCTCGACACCGTCACCGTCACCGGCACCGGGGCTGCCGGGCCACAGCTCCACCTCGCCACCGACGCTGCCGCGGGCGGCGGTGGTGGCGGGATCGTCTTCCTCGGGCAGTGTCGGGTCGGGGCGGCCCGCGGCCGGATCAGGCCCGGGCGGGGCGTCCTCACGGCCGCGGCGCCGGCGGGAGCGGAGCTCTCCCTTGGAGTACTTGGCCAGCTTCGCCGCGGGACCGGCCACACCGGGCACCGACAGGGCGGCCATCAGTTCCAGCTGCTGCGCCTGCACCCGCGCGACCAACGCCTGCCCGGCAGCGATCCGGGCCACCAACTCGCGGCCACCCAGCTCGCCCACCTGCAGCCCCTCGAGCAGATCGACCGCGACCACCCAACCCGGGCCGTGCTCACCGGCAACGATCACAGCGACCTCCCCTCGGCGACGTCAGCGGCGCCCCCGCGCCTTCTCCCACTACAGTACCTGATCACAACCTACAATTCGAACAGCAGATCGAGCCCGAGCGAAGATTCACCCGTTTGGAGTTCGATCGGAACCCTTGCTGCAGCACATCTCTCACCATGACAGCCAGCACACTGGGCGAACCCCTGCGACAACTGCTGCTGTGGAACCGATCCAGTCCTATCACGCACCACCGACAGCCCCGCAGTTCGAGATCATCTGCAGGGAAATCGGTCCGGCCGCGTCTCACACAGCACCCGGTCAGGCCCGGCTTCCGACAACGGATCAGCGGGTCACGAGAAACCCCAGGGGCTTTCGTGGCCGACCTCTGGCGGCTCCGCGGCGCTGATCTCGCCTGCCTGCTCCACCACTCCCGCCTCCCCGCACCCTCGGTGGTCGCGATTCGTGCCGCATCCCTATCGCAGGACACCGACAACGGGCTCGCTGCAACAACAGTCACCCTGCACTTTGCGGTGAGAGTTCTGGGGTCGATCTGCACGGGCAGGACGACAGCACTCCCGCCGGTGCGTCCGGTACACACGCGGGACCGCCGTCACTCAACCTCACGACCGAAGGAATCCTGGGCGACGCTCAGGAAATTGAATCGCGCCGCCCACTCGCCGACGTGGCGGCACCGGTCGCCCCGACGGCGCACACCCGGCCGACCGGAGCAGCTCCTGCCTGTGCAAGTGTCCGAGAAGTCGTCCGAGCAGGCGAGGCCGGCCCGCTGGTCGCGTGCGGTGCGGGCACCGCGGGACCGTGGTGGTGCGGAAGTACGCAAGAGCCCGAGTGACCGTCGACGACCGCCAGGGATCGAAGGGGTTCCGACACAACGCGTCCGGAGCCGACCGTTCCTACGCGGACGCCGCGGACCACGCCGGCACAAGGTCCGGGAAAGCCTCGACAGGCGCCGGCACACGAGAGGCGGCTCCAACACCACGCGTCCGGAGCCGACCGTTCCGACGCGGACGCCGCGGACCACGCCGGCACAACGTCGGGGAAGCCTCGACAGGCGCCGGCACACGAGAGGCGGCTCCTGCCGGACGCGTCCGGCAGAGACGGCGTCTGGACGCCGCGGACCGCACCCGCGCGGACCGCCGCTGAGGGAAACCGGGCGACCGCGAGAGCGCGACGCCGACGGCCGGGTACCGGCGCAGTTGCACCAGCCGGTCCCGACAACGGGAGTCAGCTGTGTAGAGAGCCGCCTCTGCGCAGAGGTCAGCGAGAGGTCCGCAGCGCTCGGTCGAGCAGCCGGATCCACTCCCCCACCATCCCTCCTCCGGGCGGGGCATCGGGATAGCGACGGAGGACGTCGACCATCCGATCGGAGGAAAGGCCGACCACAGCGTCGAGATGGACCGCACCGGGCGCACTGTCGGGAGCGAGGCCGAGGGCCACAGCGGCGTGGGCGGCGGATCCGAGGATGTGCTTGACCTGGGTCGCCTTGGCGAGCGGGTGCAGGTAGGCGGACCCGGCGGCGTGCATCGCGGACAGCGCGGCGTCGGAACCAGCAGCCGAACGGACCTCCCGGGATGCCGCGAGGGCACCGAAGGCCGCGTCCCGCAGCGCCTTTCCGCGACGACCACCGTTGGCGAAGTCCGCCGCCACCGCCACCGCAAGAGCGGGACGGGGGTCGTCCGGCCGCGCGGCCGCAAAGACGGGCAGCACCGGCGTGGCGCAGTGGACCGCGAAGGCCGTCACCGCCCGCAGGTCGTCGGCGTCCAACGGTTCAGTGGTCAGCACGCCGTGGGTCACCCCGACAGTCTGCCGCGAACGCCAGCAACACCAACCGGGCGCACCGCCGCGCGAACGCCCTCACGACCGGCATCCAACGGTTCCAGAGGTCAGCGCGCCGTCGCTCATCCCGACGCTCTGCCGTGGAGGGCGCCCGCAACCAGGGTTCCGAGCACGTCAGCGGTGTCGGCCGGTTCAGAGGTCAGCGCGCCGTCGGTCACCCCGACGGTCTGCCGCGAATCCGTTCTCGTCCCCTGCCGCGTACACGTACAGGCCGGTGTCAGCGGCGCCGAACCACAGGCCGGCCATCTCGTGGCGGCCACCGGTCGGCACGACCTCGGTGACGACCCGGCCGATCATGCCGTTGACGGCAGGATCGGCAGCAGCGCGCCACTGCAGCGCCCAGGTCACCCAGGCAACCGGCGGCACCGCGAGATCGATGGTTTCCCAACTGATCGAGAGATCGTCGACCCGCTGCCAGCAGAGTTCCAGCTGCCGCCCGTCGTCGAACACCAGCACCACCGGGAGGTCGGTGAACCATTCGTCCTCCTCCAGGATCCACACGACCCACACCGCCGTGATCCGGCGGCCGACCAGTCCGCCGAGAGCGGCGCGGTGACGTGACACCGCCGAGTACCCGGGTGACCAGTCAGCAACCCAGCCCGAGATCTCGCCCCAGCTCACAACAGTTCACAAGGACAGCGGCGGCGGGATCGGGGCCACGTCGACGGAGACGTCCATGGTGCTGGACTCGGCGTCGGAGTAGATGACCCCGCGCAGCGGCGGCACGTCGGCGTAGTCGCGACCCCAGGCCACCGTCGTGTAGCGCTCGTCGACGAACTGGTCGTTGGTCGGATCGAAGGCCAGCCACTGCCCCGCCGGCAGCCGTACGGCCGCCCAGGCGTGCGAGGCGTCGACACCGACCATCCGTTCCCGGCCGGGCGGCGGATCGGTCGCCAGGTATCCCGACACGTACCGCCCCGGCAGCCCCATCGACCGCAGGCAGGCCACCGCGAGATGGGCGAAATCCTGGCATACGCCGGATCTCTCGGCCATCACCTCGGGGATGGACGTCCCGACGTCGGTGCTGCCCTGCTCGTAGGTGAAGTCGGAGTGGATGCGGCTGGTCAGGTCCCGCACCGCCTCCGCGAGTGGACGACCCTCGGTGAAGGACTCCGCTGCGTACGCCCGCACCTCGTCGGTGAGCAGCACCTTCGGCGAGGACAGCACGAAGTCGACTGCGTCCGGCGCCTCGCACGCCTCCGGCCGGGCCAGCTCCCACGGCAGCGCGGCGTCCAGCAGGTCGATCTCCGGACGCTGCACCCGCACCACCGACACCCCGACCACCAGCAGCTCGTCGTGGGCCTCGGTGACGTGGAAGTAGCTGTCCGAGTTGCCGTACACGTCCACACCTTCCGCCGCATCCGTCGGCGCCGGCGCGACGGTCAGCGTGTACTCCCGGCACTCCTGCGAGTCCAGCGCCCGTGGACGCATGTACCCGCGCCCGTACGAGGCGTTGACGGCATCGGAGTAGCGGTACCGGGTGCGGTGCTCGATCCGGTACCAGCGCACCGGCCGATCGGCGGTCGTCATGACATCGCCCCCGATCCCGCAGCACCCGATCCGCCAGGTCCCAGCGGACCGAGCGGCAGCATCGCCCGGGAGCGGAAGAAGTGCTGCGCGGCAACGGCATCCGCCAACGAGCGCAAGGACTCGTGGATCCCGGCGAGGAAATCGGCGAGTTCGGACCGGCGTCCGGTGGCGTCGACGTCGTCCATCACGCCCGGCCCGGCCCGGCGCAGCCGGCTGGAGATGTCCTCGACGATCCGCTCCGGCCGACTGGTGCCGGAGGCGTCCGGGAGCCGGCGCAGCGCGTCGCCGATGGTGCTGATCTGGTAGGCCAGCGCGCGCGGGTTGCCCTGGTCCAGCAGCAGCAGCTCCAGCACGGTGCCGACCTGCAGGTGACCGCGGTACCGGCGCCGGTAGGTGACGCCGGACTCGGTGACCACCAGCACCGCGTCGATCACCGTCGCCTCCACCTCGGCCGCGTGCCCGACCGTCAGCGTGGCCTGCAGCAGCGCCGAGAGCTGTTGCGCCCGTTCGACCCTCCGCCCGATGTCCATCAGGTACCAGCCCGGATCCCGGACCATGTTCTCCGAGGCGAGCCCGGACAGGGCCAGCATCCCGGAGATCACCGCGGCGTGCGTGGCCTGCAGCTGGGCGCCGGTGTCCTGGCCGGCCGCCGCCAGGTCCGCCACCGACCGGTCGACCCCGGCGAGCACCATCCAGGTGTCGCCCGACAGCTGGTCCCGCACCGAACGAGCGGTCTCGTGCAGGCCGGACAGCGCGTGCGAGACCGTGCCCGGCACACCGGAATCCAGCACCAGCCGGCGCATCTGATCCATCAGGTCGACCCCCGGCGGGAAGCCGAGCCCGGAGGCCGACACCCGGGTCACCGCGTCCAGCAGCACCTGCACCGCACCTGCCCCGGCGTCGCCCGCCCGGTACCGGTAGGTGTCCGCGACATCTCTTGCACTGCTGAGCAACCGGGTCAGGTCCTCGGTGCGCTCGGCGTACCGGCCGAGCCAGAACAGGTCCTCCAGCACACGCGGCGACACGGCGGCCGCCATCTCCACCGGCGGCACCAGGTCCTCGGAGTCCTCGGTACGCCGGTAGGCCGCGGACGCACGCGAGTCCACACCGGAGGACCGCACCCACACGTCCTTCGCGGCCACCGCACCGCCGGCCAGGATGGTGTGCGGCAGCACGTCGTCCTTGATCACCCGGCCCAGCGCACCCGGCATCACCACGTACCCGGACTGGTGCGCCACCAGGAAGGTGCGCATGCCGACCCGACGGGCCGCCAGTTCGGCGCCCTGCACCGTCGGCGCCTCGGAGAACGGCGCGTGCTCCTGGCCGACCCAGCGCGCCGGGTCCGCGAGGATCCGCAGCCGTAGCTCGTCCTTCTCGGCGGCCGACATGCGTTGCGGCACCAGCGGCATGCCGACGCCGGTCGGCTTGATGATCAGATCATCGAGATGCGACAGCACGTAGCCGCGGGCGTCCGGATCGCCGCACCACCAGGTCGGGATCGACGGCATCGCGAGGTCCTCGCCGAGCAGGTCGCGGGCCAGCGCCGGCAGGTACGGCAGCAGGCCGGGGTTCTCCACCGCGCCGCTGCCCAGGGTGTTGACCACGGTGACCGTGCCGCGCCGGCAGGCCTCGACCAGGCCCACCACTCCCAGCGCGGAGTCGGGGCGCAGGTCCAGCGGGTCCGAGTAGTCGGCGTCCACCCGGCGCAGCACCACGTCGACCGGCTCGTACCGGCCCATGGCGCGCATCCAGACGCGGCCGCCGCGCACCGTCAGGTCCGCGCTCTCCACCAGCGGCACGCCCAGCAGCGACGCGAGAAATGCCTGGTCGAAAGCGGTCTCGGAATGCGTGCCGGGACTCAGCACCACCACCCGGGCGTCCTCGGCCCCGGCCGGCGCGACCGCCTGCAGCGCCCCGCGCATGGCATGGAAGTAGGTGCCCAGGCTGCGCGGCGCGCTGCGCCGGTACAGCTGCGGCAGCACCCGGGAGATCACCCGGCGGCCGGCCATGGCGTAGCCGGACCCGGACGGCGCCTGCGCCCGGTCACCGAGCACCAGGAAGTCCCCACCGGGACCGCGGCAGAGGTCGACGGCATGGAAGAAGAGCTGGTGCCGGCCGGGGATCCGGATGCCGTGCGCGGCCCGCAGGTAGTGGTCGTGCCGGAACACCAGCTCCGGCGGCAGCAGGCCGCGGCGGATCAGCGACCGCCGGCCGTAGATGTCGGTCAGCACCGCGTCGAGCAGGGTCGACCGCTGCACCAGGGCCGACTCCAGCCGCCCCCAGTCGTCGCCGTCGACGATCAGCGGCACCGGGTCGACCGGCCAGCGCCGGACGATGCCGGGCGGGCCGTCCGCCCGGGTGCCGACCGGGATGTAGCTGACGCCCTCGTCCTCGAGCAGCCGGTCCACCGACGCGGACAGCGCGGGCAGACCGTGCCGGCCGATGCCGTCGAGCACCGCGGCCACGTCCGCCCACCCGGGCTGCAGTTCATCCGACCCACCGGTCAGCTCGTCCCAGCCGCCGGGCAGCCCCGGCAGCAGCCCCGGGAGCGCGGGGAACAGGCCCGACCGAGCGCGATAGGACTCCACCAGTGACGGCGGCAGCGTGACGGTACCGGTCACCGGCCGGTCCGGAGCGCTTGTCGGGTCGTCACCACGGCTCTGATTGTGACCCATTCGGCCGCCGTTCGTGTCCCACTGCCCCGGTCGCTCACCGCAGGACCGCGTCGGCCCGTCGCAGATCCAGCAGACCGCTCGGGGTGGCGTCGACGGCGAGCCGGGCCGCCGCCTCGCGCAGCGCTCCGATGTCGATCTTCCCGGTGGTGTGGCCGGCCCCCTCGAACCGCCGGCTGCGGCGCGCCTCGGCCTCCAAGGCGTTCATCGGCGGGGTGTCGTAGGCCCGGCCTCCCGGGTGCACCACGTGGTAGGTGGCGCCGCCCAGCGACACGGCGCTCTCCACGTCCACCACGTCGAACCGCAGCGGGGACTGCACCTGGATCGTCGGGTGCAGCGCACTCGGCGGCTGCCAGGCCCGGTACCGCACACCGGCCACCCGGCGGCCGGGCGTGTCGGTGGCCAGCAACGGGACCGGCACGCCGTTGCAGGTGACGATGTGCCGGCCTGGTTCCAGACCCTCGGTCAGCACCTGCATCCGCTCGACGGAGGAGTCGACGTACCGCGCGGTGCCGCCACCGGTCGCCTCCTCCCCCAGCACGTGCCACGGCTCGATCGCCCCACGCAGCTCCAGCTGCACCCCGCCGGCCGTGGTGGTACCGATCCGCGGGAACCGGAACTCGGTGAACGGGTCCAGCCAGCTGGTGGAGAAGTCGATGCCGTGGGCACGGAGATCCGCTGCCACCGCGGAGATGTCGGCGATCACGAAGTACGGCAGCAGGTACCGGCCGTGCAGGTTCTCACCGTGCCGCACCAGCGGGGCGACCAGCGGCTCGTCCCAGAACCGGGCCACCAGCGACCGCACCAGCAGCGCCTGCACCAGCGCCATCTGCGGGTGCGGCGGCATCTCGAACCCGCGCAGTTCCAGCAGCCCCAGCCGGCCGCGGGCCGAATCGGGGCTGTAGAGCTTGTCGATGCAGAACTCGGCCCGGTGGGTGTTGCCGGTCAGGTCGGTGAGGATGTGCCGCAGCGCCCGGTCGACGATCCACGGCGCCGCGCCGCCGTCGTCGGCGGTCAACCGGCCGATCTCCGCGAAGGCGATCTCCAACTCGTACAACATGTCCGGGCGGCCCTCGTCGACCCGCGGGGCCTGCGAAGTGGGGCCGATGAAACGACCGGAGAACAGGTACGACAGCGCCGGGTGACGCTGCCAGTAGGTCAGCATCGACACCAGCAGGTCGGGCCGCCGCAGCAGCGGCGAATCCGCGGGAGTGGTGCCGCCCAGGGTGATGTGGTTGCCGCCGCCGGTGCCCGCGTGCGACCCGTCGATCGCGAACGTCTCCGTCCCCAGCCGGGACAGCCGGGCCTGCTCGTACAGCGTCCCGGTGAGCGCGACCTGCTCCGCCCAGGTGCCGGTGGGCTGCACGTTGACCTCGATCACCCCCGGGTCCGGGGTCACGGTCAGGGTGCCCAGCCGCGGGTCGCCCGGCGGCGGGTAGCCCTCCAGCACCAGCGCGACACCGGTGGCCACCGCTGCCTTCTCGACCACGCCGATGAGCTCGGTGAACGCGTCCAGCTCCTGCACGGGCGGCAGGAAGACGTACAGCACGCCGTCCCGCACCTCGGCCACCAGGGCGGTGGTCGGCATCCCCTCTGCGGGCACGACGGTGGCGACCAGGGCCTCGGCCGGCTCCGGCAGCGCACCACGGAACAGCAGCGGGTCCGGCTCGGCCTCCGGCTCCGGCGGCACCCAGGAGATCGCGTCCAGCGGCAGCCGCAGCCCGGCCGGGGAGTCACCGGCCAGCAGCACGATGCGGCCCCGGCGCAGCTGCCAGTCCGGGCTCAGCCACTGCTCGGCCGCCGGCTCACCGGCGGCCAGCCGGGCGATCGGTACCACGAAGGCGGTGGGATCCGCCGTCCCGGCGTCCAGCTGTCGGACGAGATCCGCTCGGGCGTCCGGGGTGTCGCCGGAGGGATCGAGGTCCTCGGTGACCGGGTCGCCGGCCGGCAGCCGGACCTGGTGCGCCAGCCTGGCCAGCCCGTCCTCGAACGCCGGGCGCACCTGCGATTCCGGCAGACCGAACCCGGCCGCGAACGCCTCGGCGAACGCGCGCGCCGCGGAGGCCGGCGCAGTCGGGGTCGTCGCCGGGTCGGCGAGCAGCTCGGCCGCCGACCACAGCGGCACCCCGTCGTGCCGCCAGTGCATCCCGATCTGCCAGCGCGGCAACGGTTCTCCCGGGTACCACTTGCCCTGGCCGCGGTGCACCAGACCACCCTGCGCGTAGATCTCCCGCAACCGCTCGGCCAGCACGCCGGCGCGTTCCCGTTTCTGCGGGCCGTCCGCGGCCACCGTCCACTCCGCCGCCTCGAAGTCGTCGATGGAGACGAAGGTGGGCTCGCCGCCCATGGTCAGCCGGACGTCCTTCTCGTGCAGCCCGGCGTCCACCGACTCCCCGAGTGCCTGGATGGCCGCCCACTGGGACTCCGTGTAGGGCAACGTGACCCGCGGGTCCTCGTGCACCCGGGTGACCACGTTGGAGTAGTCGAAGGTGACCTCGCACACCTCGGTCGACCCGGTGATCGGTGCGGCCGACGACGGGTGCGGGGTGGCTGCCAGCGGGATGTGCCCCTCGCCGGCGAACAGGCCCGACGTCGGGTCCATCCCGATCCAGCCGGCACCGGGGATGTACACCTCGGTCCAGGCGTGCAGGTCGGTGAAGTCGGCGGTCGGGCCGGACGGCCCGTCCAGCGACTGCTGGTCCGAGGTGAGCTGCACCAGGTAGCCGGAGACGAACCGGGCGGCCAGGCCGAGCTGCCGGAGCACCGACACCAGCAGCCAGGCCGAGTCCCGGCAGGACCCGATGGCGGTGGTCAGCGTGTGGTCCGGGGTCTGCACGCCCGGTTCCATCCGGACCGAGTAGCCGACATCGCCCTGCACAGCGGAGTTCACCGCGACCAGGAAGTCGACGATCGGGGTGCCCTTGCCGGCGCCGATCTTCTCCATCCACGCGGTCACCACCGGGCCGGGACCGCTGCCCGGCCCCGACTCGTCGACCGGCCGCAGGTAGGGCTCCAGGTCGGACAGCAGGTCGGCCGGGTAGGAGAACCCGAACTCCTCGGCGTACTCCTCGATGAAGAAGTCGAACGGGTTGATCACCTCGAGGTCGGCGACCAGGCCGACGGTGATGGTCAGCTCACGGGTGCGCTCCGGGAACACCAGCCGGGCCAGGTAGTTGCCGAAGGCGTCCTGCTGCCAGTTCACGAAGTGCTCGGCCGGGGAGACGGTCAGCGAGTAGGACTCGATCGGGGTGCGGGAGTGCGGCGCCGGCCGCAGCCGGACCACGTGCGGGTGGACGCCGACCAGGCGGTCGAACCGGTAGGAGGTGTGATGCTCCAGCGCCACCTTGATACCCACGACACTCCTCGCCTCCGGCCGGCCCCGGCGGGACCGAAGTCACCCGTGCACTCTAGGGAAGGCGTGTTTCCGGCGTGCGTCAGGCGGTACCTGTCAGAAGCCGCGTCAGGAGATGCCCGCGGCCTTGTCCAGGCGCTGCAGCAGGTCGTGCGCGGCCAGCTCGACGGCCTTGTGCCGCCATTCGGCCGCCCGGTACACGCAGGCGATCAGGCCGGACCGGTGCACCCGACGGAAATCGCCCACCACGAAGGCGTAGCGGGCCTTCGTGCCGTCGGTCGCACCGACCGTCAGCCCGAGGTGCCACGAGGCGTAGGCGTCCCAGTCGTGCCGCTCGAGATAGGCGTTCTGCGCCGCCGCGTCGGGCTGCACCTCACCCCAGTCGCTGTCCAGCACGTACTGCTTGCTCTCGATCAACGACCGCACGTGGTCGACCGCGGCGTCGTTGCGCTCGTACCTGGCCATCAGTCGCGGTCCTGCCAGGTGCAGATGCACACCTCGTTGCCCTCGGCATCGGCCAGGATCCAGAAGGCACGGGCCGCCGCGTCGGACACCAGGGTGCCGCCGGCGGCCAGCGCGGCGGCCAGCCGTGGCTGCGCCTCGTCCTCGGTGACGGTGATGTCGAGGTGGATCCGGTTGCGCTGCCGCCGCGACTCGTCCATCTGCTGGAACCACACCGCCGGCCCGGTGCGGGTCGGGTCGACGATCGCCACGTCGGGGCCCTCCGGATCCGGGACGTAGCCGAGCACCGCCTGCCAGAACGGCAGCACCGCCGGGATGTCCAGCGCATCGATCGCGATCTCCAGCTGCTGCACCGCCCGGGCGCCACCGGCGGTCGCCGTCCGGAACCCGGCCCGGGCCAGCGCCTCGGTGATCCCGCTGGCCAGCGCCAGGTCGCGGCCGGTCAGCGGCGGGTCCGACGCGGTCTGCAGGGTCAGCTCGCAGCGGTCGGGGCGCAGGTCGACCCGCAGGTGACCGTCCGCGGCCGGTCCGGCGGTGCGGACCGCGGTCTGCGCGACGGTGACCGCGTCGGCCATCGAGCCGACGGAGACCGAGGTGGTCAGGGTGCCGAGCAGGTAGCCCCAGCCCCACGGCGCGGCGGTGGCGGCGGCCTCGGGGCGCGGCACTCGGGCCGCGTAGGAATCACTCATCCGAGAACTCTGTCAGTCGCGGCACCGCTCCGCAGCACGACGGGCCACGCGCAGACATGCCATGGCCGGGCGACGGGCGCGGCTCGTCATACCGACGGCGGGGACAGGCCCGTTCGAAGTATGCGTCACCGCACATGATCATCATGGCCGTCGCAGCGTGATCGCAGCGTCGGCGGATTCACCCTGATCGGGAAGTTTCGGTCCATGGATCTCGGGAGAAATGACCGGAGACACCCGAACGGCGCACAGCTCCGGCTCACCGCCCGCCCACACAGGAAGGTCCCGTCGATGCTCACACAAGTGCCCCTGCTGGTCGTCCAGCCGCCGGCGGCGACCGACCCGACCGTGCGGATCTTCACCCCGCCCCGGCATGCGACCGCCGACCACGTGTACCTGAGCGGGCCGGGACCGCTGCACTCCTCCTGCGGGGAGTGCGGGCGGATCCTGCTGCGCGGGCAGCGGTCGGTGCACCACGTCCCGGGGATCTACTTCGTCTGCCCCGGGTGCGGTGCCTGCAACGCCCTGCCCGGCTGAACGGGCCGCGCTCAGGCCCGGGTGAGGGCGATGACCGGGATGATCCGGCTGGTCTTCTCCTGGTAGCCGGCGAAACCGGGGGCCGCGGCGGTGATCTCGACCCACTTCGCGTCACGCTCGGCGCGCGGGAGTTCCTCCGCCACAGCCCGGTAACGCTGCACGTCACCGTTCCCGCCGACCTCCACCTCGACCTCCGGGTGGGCCAGCACGTTGTGGTACCAGGCCGGGTTCTTCGGGGCGCCGGCCGCCGATGCGACGATCAGGATGCGGTCGCCGTCGGGGAACCACATCAGCGGCGAGACGGTCTCAGCGCCGGAGCGGGCACCGATCGAGTGCACCAGGATCATCCGGGCCCCCTCGAACGGACCACCCACCGCCCCGTTGTTCTCGCGGAACTGGCGGATCACGTCGGCGTTGAAGTCGCTCATGATCACCATCATGCCCTGCGGCGGCCGCGCCTCCCGGCCCGGTACACATCGATCCGGCGGACGATCACCAGGGTCAGCACCGCCGCGATCACGATGCCGAACAGGTTGATGGCCAATTGCAGCGCCGCCCCACCGACCTGCGGCCAGTGGCCCAGCACAGCGGCGACCGAGACGTAGCCGGCCGCCGGCACGGTGGTCACCGAGATGAACACCCCCACCAGCGCGGCGGACTTGCCGCTGGTCATCGACAGCATGCCGGCAGCGCCGGCCAGCAGCGCCACGATCAGCGAGAACGGCCCGACCTCGTAGATGAACTCGGTCTGCTGGGACAGGTCCAGCTCGCGGTCGCCGAACAGGCCCGCCGCCACCGCCAGGGCGGCCAGCAGTGCGGTGATCAGCATGGCGATCGGGAACCCGGCGTAGATCGCCAGCGCCCCGCCGCGCACCAGGGACCACCGGCGGCGTACGAGGCCGACCGAGAGTGCCGCCAGCGGGCCGAATTCCGGGCCCACCACCATCGCGCCGACGATGGTGATCGGCGAGTTCAGCACGATGCCGATCCCGGCGAGCAGCGCGGCGATGGTCAGGAACGTCAGATAGGTGCCGGACAGCGCGGCCTCGCCCTCGCTGCGCTCCTCCACCTGCTGCCAGATCACCGAGTCGGCCGACTGGCCCGGGGATTCGGCCTCCGCCCGGTCGGCCTCCGGCGAGCGGACCAGCACCAGGTCCTCGCCGGTGATCGCACCGTCGTCGCACAGGCCGATCGCGATCAGCTCGTCGATCAGCTCGTCCGTCGCCTCGCGGACGACGTCGGCCTCCACCAGGTCGCCCGCCGGCAGCTTGGCGCCACCTGGCACCGAGGTCACGTGGGCGACCCCGGGATAGGACACCAGCAGTTCCAGGATCCGCCCGGTCAGCTCGGCGGGGACCAGCAGACGGAGGTGGAACACCCTGTCACTCGGCGGGTTTCGGGGCCGGCGGCTTCGCGTCGACCCCGGCCTCCTTGCGCTGGGCCGGGGTGATCGGGGCCGGCGCGGCGGTCAGCGGGTCGTAGCCGCCACCCGACTTCGGGAAGGCGATGACCTCGCGGATCGACGACTCCCCGGCCAGCAGCATGACGATCCGGTCCCAACCGAACGCGATCCCGCCGTGCGGCGGCGCACCGAAGGAGAAGGCGTCCAGCAGGAAGCCGAACTTCTCCCGGGCCTGCTCCTCGGACAGCCCCATGACCGCGAAGACCCGCTCCTGCACGTCCTGGCGGTGGATACGGATCGACCCGCCGCCGATCTCGTTGCCGTTGCAGACGATGTCGTAGGCGTAGGCCAGCGCGGAACCCGGGTCGGTGTCGAAGGTCTCGAGGAACTCCGGCTTCGGCGAGGTGAACGCGTGGTGCACCGCGGTCCACGCGCTGCCCTCACCACCCACGGCGACGTCGTCGGTGTCGGCGGTGCTCTCGAACAGCGGGGCGTCGACGACCCAGCAGAAGGCCCAGGCACTCTCGTCGATCAGCCCGGCACGGCGGCCGATCTCCAGGCGGGCCGCGCCGAGCAGCTCCTGCGAGGACTTGCGGGCGCCGGCGGCGAAGAACACCGCGTCGCCCGGCTGCGCGCCGACCGCGGTGGCCAGGTTCTCCCGCTCGGTGTCGGAGATGTTCTTGGCCACCGGGCCGCCGAGCGTGCCGTCCTCGGCGATGGTCACGTAGGCCAGTCCGCGGGAGCCGCGCTGTTTGGCCCACTCCTGCCAGGCGTCGAACCCGCGCCGCGGGGTCGACGCACCGCCGGGCTGCACCACCGCGCCGACGTACGGCGCCTGGAACACCCGGAACGGGGTGGCCGAGAAGTAGTCGGTCAGCTCGGTGAGCTCGAGATCCAGTCGCAGGTCCGGCTTGTCGGAGCCGTACCGGTTCATCGCATCGGTGTAGGTGATGCGCGGGATCGGTGTGCTGATCTCGTGCCCGATCAGCTTCCACAGCGCGCCGACGACCTGCTCGGCGAGGGCGATCACGTCGTCCTGGTCGACGAAGGACATCTCGATGTCGAGCTGGGTGAACTCCGGCTGCCGGTCGGCGCGGAAGTCCTCGTCCCGGTAGCAGCGGGCGATCTGGTAGTACCGCTCCATCCCGGCGACCATCAGCAGCTGCTTGAAGAGCTGCGGGGACTGCGGCAGGGCGTACCAGGAGCCGGGACGCAGCCGGGCCGGCACCAGGAAGTCACGGGCGCCCTCGGGGGTGGACCGGGTGAGCGTCGGCGTCTCGATCTCGACGAAGTCGTGGCCGTCCAGCACCGAGCGCGCCGCCCGGTTGACCGCGCTGCGCAGCCGCAGCGCTGCCGCCGGCTTCGCCCGGCGCAGGTCCAGGTAGCGGTACTTGAGGCGGGCCTCCTCGCCGGCCACCGCATCGCCCTCGACCGGGAACGGCAGCGGCGCGGCCTCGCTCAGCACCTCGAGCGAGGTCACGTCGACCTCGACACCGCCGGTGGGCAGCTCGTCGTTCTCGTTGCCCTCGGGGCGGATGTCGACGGTGCCGGTGACCGCCACGCAGAACTCGCTGCGCAGCCGGTGCGCCTGCTCCAGCACGTCACCGGACCGGAACACCGCCTGCACCACGCCGGAGGCGTCGCGCAGGTCGATGAAGATGACGCCGCCGTGGTCGCGGCGGCGCGCCACCCAGCCCGCGAGATGGACCGTGCTTCCGGCGTCGGTGGTGCGGAGGGAGCCGGCGGGACGGTCGCGGAGCACTGGCAGATCCTTGTCGGTAGCGGGCGGGCTGGTGCCCGCACGATCCTACGGCCAGCGGCGACTCAGTCCTCCGGAGCCGGGCGGGAGCGGTGGTTGCGGACGTGGCCGGCGAGCTCGGTCAGCCGCTGCGCCCGGTCCCGGTTGTCGCGCTGGGCCAGCCAGTCCACGTACTCCCGCTGTTCCGCGGGCCGCATGGCCTCGAAGGCGGTCAGCGCCTCCGGATCGGCGGACAGGGCCGCGGCCATGTCCTCGGGGACGGCGACGCCGGTGGTGGTGATCATGGGTCCACGCTCCTTCGGGTGGTTCAGGTTCCGTCGGTGTTTCGGGAATGTTTCCGCTGTATGTCCTGCACTGCCGAGTGTGCCCGCACATCGCCGCCGACGCCACGGGAGCCGAAGAAGTCCTTCTCGGCGGTGGTGCGGCCGTGCCGGGCGGCCTCGGCCCAGGCGAGCGCGGCCTCGGCGTCGCGGCCGAGGTCGGTGAGGAAGCGGGCACGGGCGGCGTGGGCGTACGGGTCGCGCTGCAGCCCGGCCGGCCCCATCACCTCGTCCAGGTCGGCGAGGGCGGCGTACGGGCCGCGCAGATGCGAGAGCGCGACACAGCGGCCGACGGCGAACCCGGGAGCCGGATCGGCGGAGAGGATCTCGTCGTAGAGCCGGAGGATCCGGGGCCAGTCGGTGGAGGCCAGATCGGCGGCGCGGGCATGCTCGGCGGCGACCAGCGCCTGCGCGACCATCGGACCACGTCCGCCGGCGGCGAACGGGACCAACAGGTCCAGGCCACGGCGGATCAGCTCGCGGTCCCAAAGCCGGCGGTCGGCATCGGCCAGCAGCACCTGCTGCCCGGCGGCGTCGAACCGGCCGGCCGCACGGGCCCGGGTGAGCAGCACCAGTGCGTGCAGCGCGGTCAGGTCCGGGTCGGCGGGCCGGGCCGCGTGCAGCACCCGGGCCAGGTAGTCGGCCCGGTCGGCGAGGTCCTCGTCGGTGAGCTCGTCCCCGTCGGCGGCGGTGTGGCCGAGGGTGAAGGCCAGGTGCACCACCCGGGCGACCGCGGGCAGCCGGCGGTCCACCGTGGCGTCGTCGGGCAGGTCCAGCTGCGGCCCCGCTGCCGCCAGCTTCGCCTTGGCCCGGGTCAGCCGGGCGGCCATGGTCGGGGTGGACACCCGGTGCGCGGCGGCGATCGCCGCGGTGCTGATCCCGCAGGCCAGCCGGAGGGTGAGCGCGACCTGGTCCACCTCGGGGATGCGCGGGTCGCAGCAGAGCACCACCATCCGCAGGTCGTCGTCGCCGACCACGGCCGCCTCGACCGTGCTGTCCGCGCCCGCCGTGGTGCCGGACCAGCCGCCGGTCATGGTGATCAGCGCCCGCCGGGCCACCTGGGCCCGGCGGACCCGGTCGATGGCCCGGCGCTTCGCCGCGGTGATCAGCCAGGCCTCCACCGACCGCGGCACCCCCTGCTCCGGCCAGGTCTGCACGGCCAGCAGGAAGGCGTCGGCGGTGGACTCCTCGGCGATGTCCAGGTCGCGGACCGAGGACAGGGTGGCGGCGAGCACCCGGCCGGACAACGTCCGCCGGGCCTCGGCCAACTGGGCCAGCGCTGCTGCCGCCGCCTCCCCCGTCACCCGCACCGGATCACTGCTGCTCGGAGAAGTCCCAGATCGGCCGCATCTCGATGTAGCCGAAGGGGGCAGGGCAGACCTTCGCCAGCTCGGCCGCCACCGACTCGTCGGCGGCCTCGATCAGGTAGTAGCCGCCGAGGATCTCCTTCGCCTCGGGCAGCGGGTTGTCGACGGTCCGGACGTCGTCGGTACGGGTGCCGCGGAAGAAGGTCGCGGTCGCCACCGGCAGCAGCGCCTCCCCGCCCACGATGCTGGCGCCGGCGTCGGCCACCGCCTGCGAGAACGAGTGGTGCATGGCCATGATCTCGTCGAACGAGGCGCCGCCACCCTCGGCGTACGGTTCCTCGGCCTCGACGATCGACAGCAGGTACTTGGGCATCTCGGGTTCCTCCAGCAACTCGGTGGTCATGCGGTCATCCAGGAGACGAGCGAGGCGCGGCCGGATCGACAGCTCCGGCGCAGATTCTTCCGCAGGGCCTCGGGACGGTGCCGGTTGACATCCGGTCCGGGCGGTCCTACTTTGACCACAGGCTCAATTCTGAACCGGTCTAAAACTCTCGCAAGAAGGCAGCTGCCCGATGAAGCTCGGCGTCTACAACGCGATCCTGCACGACCGTCCCCTGCCCGAGGCCCTCGACGCCGTCGCAGCTCTCGGTCTCACCGGCATCGAGATCAACTCCGGCGGATTCCTGCCGCCGGTGCACATCCCGACGTTCGACGACATCCTGGTGAGCGACACCGCGCGCGACGACTACCTCGGGATCTTCGAGGGCACCGGGGTCTCGATCGCCGGGCTGAACTGCAACGGCAACCCGCTGCACCCGAAGCCGGAGATCGGCGGGGCGCACGCCGAGGACATCCGCCGGTCGATCCGGCTGGCGGAGCGGCTCGGCCAGCACCGGGTGGTCACGATGTCCGGCCTGCCCGGCGGGGAGCCCGGCGCGACGGTCACCAACTGGGTCGTCAACGCGTGGAACTCCGCGGCACTGGACGTGCTGGACTACCAGTGGACGGTCGCCGTGCCGTTCTGGCAGGAGATCGACCGGCTCGCCGCCGACCACGACGTGAAGGTCGCCCTCGAGCTGCACCCGCAGAACCTGGTGTTCAACACCGCCGACGTGCGCAAGCTGGTCGAGCTGACCGGCGCCACCCACGTCGGCGTGGAACTCGATGCCTCGCACCTGTTCTGGCAGCAGATGGACCCGGTCGCGGTGGTCCGCGAACTCGGCCCGCTGGTGTTCCACGCCGCGGCCAAGGACATCCGGGTGAACACCGCCCACGCACAGCTGTACGGGGTGCTGGACAACCGCTTCCGCCGGCTGTCCGCCGACGAGCCGCGGACGAACCTCGGTGGCGACGAGTGGGCCAACGAGTGGCCGAAGGACTCCGCGTGGGACTTCGTGGCCCTGGGCCGGGGTCACGACACCGCCTACTGGACCGAGTTCCTGCGGGCGCTGCACGAGGTCGACCCGGAGATGCTGGTCAACATCGAGCACGAGGACGTCTCGCTGGGCCGGATCGAGGGGCTGGAGATCGCCGCCACCGTGCTCAAGGACGCCGACGCGGCGCTGCAGGCCTCGCTCGCCACGGCCTGACGACCGCATGATTTAGCCTCTCGGGCATGGGGATCCCGGGGCAGCTGCTCGTGCTGCTCCGGGCCCACGCCGGCCGGTTCTGGCGCGAGCTCAGCGTCGGCGGGGTGGCCGGTGCACTCACCTTCTTCTGCTTCTCGATGACGCCGTCGCTGCTGCCGCGGGAGTGGTACCTGCAGGGCGTGGCGAGCGGGATCTGCACGGTGCTCGGATACGCCGTCGGCACCTTCCTCGGCGCCCTGGTGCGGCGGCTGGGATTCCGGGGGCTGCACCACGCCCGGCACCGGGTGATCGCGAACCGGGTCCTGCTCGGACTGGCGATCGTGCTGATCCCGCTGTTCGGAGTCCTCGGCGCCCGGTGGCAGCTGCAGGTGCGGGAGCTGGTCCGCGCCGACACCGACGACCCCAACTACTACGCCCTGGTGCTGCTCATCGCCTTCGTGCTGGCCCGGATCCTGCTCGCCCTGGCCCGTTTCCTGCGCTGGTCGGCGCGGGCCCTCGGCCGGTTCGGCGGCCGGTGGATCCCGGTGCCGATCGCCAAGGCGGTGGCCGCGGTGCTCGTCACGGTGGCGGTGGTGCTGCTGCTGACCGACACCCTCGGCCCGGCGCTGCTGCGGGCGGCGAACAACTCGTTCTCGCTCACCGACCAGGGCACCGCGGACGGGGTGCAGCAGCCGACCGACCCGGACCGCTCGGGATCACCGGCCAGCCTGGTCTCCTGGGACGACCTGGGTCGGGAGGGTCGCAGTTTCGTCGCGACAGGCCCGTCCACGGCTGACATCTCGGCCTTCACCGGCGCCCCCGCACTGGCGCCGGTCCGGGTGTACGCCGGTCTGGAATCGGCCGACGGGCTGCAGCAGCAAGCCGATCTGGTGGTCCGCGAGCTGCAGCGCACCGGCGGCTTCGACCGGTCGGTCCTGGTGGTGGCGACCAGCACCGGGCGGGGCTGGATCAACCAGGTGGCCGCCGCCGCACTGGAGTACATGTGGGGCGGGGACACCGCGATCGCCGGCATGCAGTACTCGACGATGCCCAGCCCGGTGGCCTTCGTGGTGGACACCGCCACGCCGCCGCAGGCCGGCCGGATCCTCTTCGACGCGGTGCACGCGGTCTGGCAGACGCTGCCCGTCGACGACCGGCCCCGGCTCATCACCATGGGCGAGAGCCTCGGGTCCTTCGGCAGCCAGGGCGCGTTCGACGGTCTGGCCGACGTCACCGCGGAGTCGGACGGATCGGTCTGGGCCGGCACCCCGTCGTTCACCCCGCTCTGGGAACGGGCCACCGCGGACCGCGATCCCGGTTCGCCGGAACAGGTCCCGGTGCTCGACGACTGCGCGGTGGTCTGCTTCTCCGCGGCGCAGGGCGACATCCCGGCCGAGGCGACGCCGAAGGTGGTCTACCTGCAGCACGTCAACGACCCGGTCGTCTGGTGGTCCGGCGACCTGCTCTTCAACCGGCCGGACTGGTTGGACGAGACCCCGCAGGAGGGCCGCTCCACCACCATGACCTGGATCCCGCTGGTCACCTTCTGGCAGGTCACCACCGACATGGTGTTCTCCAGCGCGATGCCCGACGGGTACGGCCATCACTACGCCCTCGAGCTGGTGGACGCCTTCGGCGCCGTGGTGCCGCCGGACGGCTGGTCGGCCGGGGAGGCGGAGCGGCTCCGGCAGGTGCTCAGCTCGGTCGGGACCGGGGGCTGAGGGGGCTGAGGGGGCTGAGCATCGTCAGCAGGCTGCGGGTGATCGCCGGTGGCACCACCGAGCTGTGCGACTCGCCGTCGAACACCCGGTGCTCCACCGGCAGTCCGGCGGCGCGCAGGCGGGCGACGAGATCCGCGGCGCCGTCGACCATCCGGAGCGCGGAGATCCACTGGTGGACCTGGTCCAGGGTCATCTCCGGTCGCCCGGCCGGTACCTCGTCGGGCAGGTCCTGCTCCTGGCCGCCGACCGAGACGAACACCTGCGGCTGCACGCCGTCCCACGATGCCGGCACCGCGGACAGCAGCGCCGAGTCGTCCCACCAGACCGACGGGCTGAGCAGGCAGTAGCCACGGAACGCTCCCGGCCGGGTGAGCAGGGCGTGGCCGACGAGCAGACCGCCGAGGGAGTGGCCGATCAGGGTGACGTCGTCGCGGTCGATCGTGGGGTACCGCTCCGCCAGCGCGTCGAGCACCGGCCCGGTGAGCAGGTCCAGGAACCGGTCGGCCTCCCCCGCCCCGGCGTAGGCGGCGACCTGGGCGGTGACCGGGTGGCCGGTGGACACCGGCGGGGTGAGGTCCTGGGTGCGCAGTCCGATCGTCTCGCCGACGGTCGTGCCGTAGCCGATGCCGACGACCAGCGCGGTGCGCACCTCGGCGAACGGCTGCAGGTAGCCGTAGGTCTGCGCGGCGATGCCGAAGTACAGGTCGGCGTCCAGCACCAGCACCACCGGCAGCGGCCTATCGTGCTCCACGGGATCGAGAGTGCTGATGTGGTAGGTGGTCCCGTACGGCGCCTCGATCTCGAACGACGAGATGCTGTCGAGGATCCGGTGCGCCATGGGTCTCCTGTCGGGGGGGTGCTCACCTCACGCTATCCGGCGGGTGCGGACTACCGTCGCGGGCATGACTGTGGACCGGGAACGCATGGTGGACGAACTCGCACGGATGGTGGCGGTGCCGTCGATCGGCATCGAGCCGGAGCACGGCGCGGACGTGCTGCGGTCCGCACAGCAGGTGGCCGAGGCCTTCCGGGCGGTCGGGGTGCCGGTCGAGGTGGTGACCGCCGGCGGAGGTGCACCGGCGGTGATCGGCCGCCGGGAGGGCCCGGCCGGTGCGCCGACGGTGCTGCTGTACGCGCACCACGACGTGCAGCCGGTCGGCCGACGCGACGAGTGGGGCAGCGAGCCGTTCGAGCTCACCGAGCGGGACGGCCGGCTGTACGGCCGCGGCAGTGCGGACGACAAGGGCGGCGTGGTGGTCCATCTCGAGACGCTGCGGGAGCTCGGTGAGCACCCGCCGGTCGGGATCGCGGTGCTGATCGAGGGCGAGGAGGAGATCGGGTCCCCGACCCTGCAGTCACTGCTGGACGAGCACGCCAAGACCCTGCGCGCCGACCTGGTGCTGGCGCCGGACTCGGTGAACCCGGCGCCCATGGTCCCCTCGCTCACCGTGTCGCTGCGCGGTCTGCTGTCGGTCGGGGTGTCGGTCCGCACGATGTCGGCAGCGGTGCACTCGGGCATCTTCGGCGGTGCGGTCCCGGACGCGCTGACCGCCCTGGTCCGGCTGCTGGACTCGCTGGTGACGCCGGGCGGGTCGCCGGCGGTGGCCGGGCTGCACCCGGGGACCGGGCCGTCGGCGTCGGTGGCGCCGACCGAGGCCGGGGTCCGCAAGGGCGCCGGGGTGCTCGAGGGGGTGGAGCTGATCGGGGCGGGACCGCTGGGGCAGCGGCTGTTCGACGCGCCGTCGGTGTCGGTGCTCGGGCTGGACGCGCCGCCGACCGCCGGTGCGGCGAACGTGCTGCACCCGTCGGCGCGGGCCACGGTCGGCTTCCGGTTGGCGCCGGAGGACGATCCGGTGTCCGCGTTCGAGGCGGTCCGGGCGCACCTGGAGCAGCACGCGCCGTGGGGTGTGCAGCTGGAGGTGGAGCTGCTGCAGGCCGGACGCGGGTGGCGTGGGAAGGCCGGCCCGGTGGCCGATCTCGCCCGAACGGCGCTGACCGGGGCGTTCGGGTCGGCGACGGTGGACGTCGGTGTGGGCGGCGGGATCCCGTTCGTCGCGGCCGTGAGCGCGGCCCTGCCGGACGCCGCCGTACTGGTCACCGGGGTGCAGGACGACCGCACCCGGGCGCACGCCCCGGACGAGTCCGTCGACCCGGATGCGCTGGTCGCCATGGCACAGGCGCAGGTGGAGCTGCTGCGGTCCTTGGGCTGAGCCTCAGCCGACGTAGGGCGGGGTGCGGCGCAGCTCGTCGCGGGCGATCGACCGACGGTGCACGGCGTCCGGGCCGTCGACGATCCGCAGCACCCGGGCCCAGGCGTAGAAGTAGGCCAGCGGGGTGTCGTCGGAGACCCCGGCCGCGCCGAACACCTCGATCGCCCGGTCGATCACCGCGGTGGCGACTTGCGGGGCGGCGACCTTGATCGCCGCGATCTCGGTGCGCGCACCCTTGGCGCCGTGGTGGTCGATCAGCCAGGCGGTGTGCTGCACCAGCAGCCGGACCTGGTCGATCTCGATCCGGGAGTTGGCGATCAGCTCACGCACGACACCCTGGTCGGCGAGCGGCTGACCGAACGCCACCCGGTTCTTCGCCCGGTCCACCATCAGCGCCAGCGCACGCTCGGCCATGCCGATCGCACGCATCGCGTGATGGATGCGTCCCGGCCCGAGCCGCGCCTGGGCGATCCGGAACCCGTCGCCCTCCGCTCCGAGCAGGTTGGTGGCCGGCACCCGCACGTCCTCCAGCACGATCTCCGAGTGCCCGTGCTGGTCCTGGTAGCCGAACACCGGCAGGTGCCGGGAGATGGTGAACCCCGGGGTGTCCCGCGGCACCAGCACCATCGACTGCTGCCGGTGCGTCTCCGCCGACGGGTCGGTCTTGCCCATCACGATGAAGATCTCGCACCGGTCGTCGGCCGCCCCGGTGATCCACCACTTGCGGCCGTTGATGACGTAGTCGTCACCGTCGCGGACGATCGAGGTCTCGATGTTGGTCGCGTCGGAGCTGGCCACCGCAGGCTCGGACATCGCGAACGCCGACCGGATCCGGCCGTCCAGCAGCGGCGCGAGCCACTGCCGGCTCTGCTCCGGGGTGGCGAACAGCTGCAGCGTCTCCATGTTGCCGGTGTCCGGCGCCTGGCAGTTGATCGCCTCCGGGGCGATGACCGGCGACCAGCCCGAGATCTCCGCCACCGACGCGTATTCCAGGTTGCTCATCCCGGACACCGACGGCAGGAACAGGTTCCACAGACCGCGGCGGCGGGCTTCCGCCTTGAGCTCGTCGATGACCGGCGGCAGGCCGTGCGGATCGTTCTCCGCGAGCCAGCGGTGGTAGGCCGGCTCGGCCGGGAACACCTGCTCCCGCATGAAGTCCCACATCTCGCCGCAGACCTGCACCGTGCGGTCACTCGGGGTGAAATCCATTGCTCTACCGTCCTTGTCGTGACTGTGCGGGAATGCGCTCGAGACCGTAGGCGGCCATCATCGCCAGGTCGTCGGCGACGTCGCCGAACTGCTGCCCGGCCATCGCACCGTCGGCCGCCCGGCGGGCGACGCCCTGGGTGATCACCGCGAACCGGAAGGCGGCGAACGCCTCGTAGTAGGCGATCCGCGACAGGTCCAGCCCGGACCGCTCCGCGTACCGCTGTGCCAGGTCCGCGCGGGTCGGGAAGCCGGGCAGGTTGCTGACGCCCGGGATCAGCACCGGGAAGCTCTCCCCCATCTCCCGCCAGAAGAACAGCAGGGCACCGATGTCGGCCAGCGGATCACCGATGGTGGCCAGCTCCCAGTCGAGCACGGCGCGCACGGTGCCCGGGTCGGTGGCGTCCAGCACGCAGTTGTCCAGCCGGTAGTCCCCGTGCACGACGGCCACCCCGCCGTCCGGTGGGACATCGGCGCGCAGCCGGCGGGCCAGCTCGTCCAGGTCCGGGACCGGATGGTCGCTGCTGCGTGCCCACTGGTCCGACCAGCGGGCCACCTGCCGCTCGATGTAGCCACCGGCCCGGCCGAAACCGTCCAGCCCGACGGCAGTGTGGTCGACGGTGTGCAGGTCGGCGAGGGTGTCCACCAGGGCGTGGGCGATCGCGGCCCGGTCTGACCCCGCGTCGGCGAAGCCGTCGGGCAGGGTGTCGCGGATGATCTGGCCGTCGACGAGTTCCATGACGTAGCAGGGCACCCCGAGCAGACCGCCATCGTCCGCGAGCGGGATCCGCGCGACCGGGACCGGCGTGGGCGCCAGTGCCTGCTGGACCCGCACCTCGCGGCCCATGTCGTGCGCCTTCGGCAGCAGGGTCCCGGTGGGCGGGCGGCGCAGGACGGCGGACCCGGCGGGTGAGGTGAGCCGGAAGGTCAGGTTGGACTTGCCGCCGGCGATCAGCGTGGCGGTGACGTCGGTCCACCTGTCGTCGCCGGCGGCCGCCGCGAGGGCAGGGCCGATCACGGCCGGGTCCGGTGAGCCCATCGGCTGCGATGCCGTCACACGCTTCCTCTCGCTGTGGCAAACATCCGTTCGCCGCCCGGTGCGAGCATGCGGGAGATTGCCGGAGTGCACAAGCGCGAGTCGGCCTAGGGTATTCAGCGTGACTGAACATTCTGGGGATCCGGTCGTGGGTGCCGCCGTGCGGTCTGCACGGGAGCGGCACGGGCTGGGCCTGCGGGCACTGGCCGCGGCGATCGGGGTCAGCCCGGCGACACTGAGTCATCTGGAGAACGGCAAGGTCGCGGTGTCCACGGTGCGGCTGCGGGCGCTCGCGGCCGCGCTGGGCGTGCCGGTGGGCGAACTGCTGGTGGCGCCGGTGCCGGTTTACCCGGCGGACAATCCTGCGGAGCCGGCCGACTGGCGGGTGTTCCGGCCGCTGGACATCCGGGAGCCGTTGGCCTCGGCGATCGCCGAGTTCGTGCGCACCGGCTACCACGCCGCGACCTTGCGCGGCATCGCCGCGGCCGCCGGGATGAGCGCCGCCGCGATCTACGACCGGCACCCCAACAAGCAGTCGCTGCTGGTGGCCGCACTGGACCTCACCATGGACGAGATCGACGGTCGGATGGCTGCCGCCGCGGCCGAGGCGGAGCCGGGGGCCGCCCGGATGGGGCTGCTGGTCGAGGCGCTCGCGCTGTATCACCTGCACCGCCGCGACCTCGCCTTCCTCGGGGCCAGCGAGATGCGCTCCCTGATCCCGCCGCACCGGGCCCGGATCACTGCCCGCCGGGACGCCGTGCAGCACCGCCTCGACGCGCAGATCGACATGGGCGTCGCCGCCGGGGAACTCCGTCCGGTCTGGCCGACCCGGGTGGCGGGGCGGGCGATCTCCACCATGTGCACCTCGCTCCCCCAGTGGTTCTCGCACAACGGCCCGGCCGACGCCGGCACCGTCGCCCGGGCCTACGCCGGGTATGCGGTGGTGATGCTGGGCGGTGAAACCTGATCCCGGAGTGCGGCTACTGGTCATACAGCATGTGATCGACCCCGACAGTTCTTCGAACCGTCATTCTGAGCTGATCACCACCACACCAACGTAAAACAGCGTATGGTTCCTGAGATGCAGCCACGAATAAGAGAGATCCATCTGACCACCCCCGGGCAAAAGGTGGCCACCAGCAGGAATGTGACCTTGATTGTTGGACCCAACAACGCCGGAAAGTCTGCATTGCTCTACGGCATTTTGCACGAGATGCAGAGAATAGAGGGACAGCAGGGGCCTGACCACCCCATTGTGGATTCTCTTGAAGTCGAGATGCCATCAAAAGAGGATCTGCGAGAATTCTTTGCGGAACGCTCCGAGATCTATCCTCCCGGAACATATCGTAACACTTTCTACCAAGAAACGACCTACGTCGTTCAGAACGGCACACCACTACAAGAGTCCGTGATTGATCAAGCATCAAACATGACGAATCGGTTTGGTCCAAATATTAGCTCATCTCTGATCGCCATCATCGGGCCCGAAGGCCGCGGAGCTGGCCTCTCAAGTCGACAAGCTCCAGATCTGATGAACAACCAGGCACCCCAGGCTCCTCTCGACTTTCTTTGGGCCGACCGCGACCTCGAGGAGAAGATGAATGGCCATATGCACACAGCCTTCGGAGAGAACATCGTGGTCAATCGCCACGCTGGCCCGAATGTGCATCTGCATGTCGGACGGGTCGAGACCCCCGAGCCTCGTATCGGTGATCGATCTCCCTATATGGCAGAACTGATGGCCCTACCGCTCTTCAATGAGCAAGGTGCTGGCATGCAGGCTTTTATGGGAACTGTCGCCACACTCTCTACTGATCGACGCACAATCCTACTGTTCGATGAGCCCGAGGCATTCCTTCATCCTCCCCAAGCGCGACTCTTGGGCACCTTGATGGTTCAATTGGCACGTGAGACAAAGACTCAAGTAATCGCAAGCACACACAGCGATGATCTTGTACGAGGGGTACTTGACGGCGCAAAGACAGAGTCGGAGGTCACTCTCGCGCGCATCACAAGGCCGAGCCATGAGAAGAATCGGATCGCCCAAGTAACGCCTTCGACCATCAAAGACATGTATTCCGATCCATTGCTTCGCTTTTCGAAGATTCTGGACGGAATCTTCTACAAGGGAGTCGTGCTATGTGAAGCGGAAATGGACTGCACCTACTACTCGGCCGTACTTCAGCACGTAGAAGAAACCAAGGAACTGGCAGCTTCCGATCTTCTTTTCACGCATTCCTCGGGCAAGGACCGTCTAGAACGCTCCTTCAGCGCCTTGCATGCCGCATCGGTTCCGGTGGCAGTGATAGCCGACGTCGATCTATTGGCCGACTCGGCAAAGTTTCGATCAATTTATGAAGCAATGGGCGGAGAGTGGACCGTCATAGAAGCGCAGTTCAATGTCTTGGAAGCCTCGATATCGAGTCTGAAACGGTGGCCATCTCGGACAGAGGCCCGCGAGAACCTACAAAAGATTCTCGGCGTTGATGGGAATGAGACTCTCACAGCAAGCGAACTTCGTTCGATTCGAGAAGCAGTCAGGGTCGAAACGGGTTGGAAGCTCATCAAGAAGCGCGGTCGAAGTGGCGTGGATTCCGGTGACCCGACGATTGCTTTCGACAAGATTCTCACGGAATGCTACAAGTGCGGCCTTTTTGTGCTCGAAGTCGGCGAACTGGAACGTTTCCACCCTGAAGTTGGCGGAACGAAGCAAACGTGGCTGCGCCTGGTACTCGAAGGGGGATTATATCGGACTAGTGATGCTGCACAGAAGCTGCTCCTACGGGTTCGGCGATTCATTGAAGGACTGCAGTAGGTCGCCAGCCCGCCCTGAGCGGTCAGCCACTCCGAATCCTCGGTCAGCGCACCGGATCCCGGCCGGTCGGGCGGATGCGGATGTCGTCGACCGAGGCGCCGTTGCGGAGGACGATGGCGTCGCGGATGACGGCAGCCACCTCGTCCGGGCGGAGCAGCAGGGCGGGGTCGTAGTGGCCACCCTCGTGCTGCTCGACGGAGGCCTCGAGCAGCGCGCTGTCGGTGCGGCCGGGGTAGACGCTGGTGACCCGGAGGCCGTGCGGCTCCTCCTCCAGACGCAGGGTGTCGGCGAAGGCCTTCAGCGCGTACTTCGTCGCGGAGTAGAGGCTGCCGGTCGGGTAGGCGAAGAGCCCGGCGCCGGAGTTGACGAACACCACGGTGCCGCCCCGCTCCCGCAGCCCCGGCAGCGCCAGCTGGGTGATCCGCACCGGCGCGAAGACGTTGAGCTGGAACGACTCCCGCCACTCCTCGGGTCCCATGGTCGGCACCGCTCCGCGTGGGTAGGCACCGGCCGAGTGCACAACCGCGTCCAGCGGCGGCAGGTCCGCCGCCGCCCGCTCGAGATCAGCGGGATCGGTCAGGTCCACCGGCCAGGCGGTGATGCCTGGCACGGTGGCCAGGTCCGCCAACCTGCCGGGGTCGCGGCCGCCGGCCAGCACGTCGTGCGTGCCGGCCAGCGCCCGGCACACCGCGCCGCCGATCGCGCCGGACGCCCCGGTCACCAACACCGTCGGTCGTGCACTCATGCGACATCTCCTGTCCGACGGTCGATCCCGAGCTGCTCGGACATCGCCGCCACGAAGTTCTGCAGGGCCGGGTCGACATGGTCGGTGCGCCAGTACATCCAGGTCCGCACCCGCAGCCCGGAACCGTCGAGCGGCACGGTGACCACCCCGCCGAGATGCGTCGTGGCCATCGACTGCGGCACCAGGGCGATGCCGTACCCCGCCGCCACGAACCCCGCGTGCTCGATGTAGGTGGCGTGCACGGTCCGGATCTCCGGCGAGAAGCCGAGCTCGCGCGCCGCGTGCACCAGGTCGTCCTGGCCCCCGGCGTAGGCCTCGCGCGGGAACGAGATGAAACTCTCCGCCCGCAGGTCCAGCAGGGACAGCGACGTCCGGGAGGCCAGCCGGTGGTCCTTCGGCAGCGCCACCACCAGCCGCTCCTCGTGCAGCAGCGCACCCTGGATGCCAGGGGCGTCCACCCCGGAGAAGGTGAAGACGACGTCCAGCTGCTGGTCGGTGAGCCGGTTGACGGCCACCACGTTGTCCATCCGGGTCAGGTCGACCTGTACGTCCGGCAGCTGCGCCCGCACCCGGTAGAGCGCCTCCGGCACCTCACCCAGGTACAGCAGGGTCGGCACGATCCCGGCCCGCACCCGGCCGATCCGGCCGGCCACCGACTGCCGGGCCGCCTGCTGGATCTCCCGGTAGTGCTGCAGGATCGCCAGCGCCCGGGTGTAGATCTCCTGCCCGACCGGGGTCAGCGCGAACGGCCGCAACGACCGGTCCAGCAGGGTCACCCCGAGATCGCGCTCCAGCTTGGTGATCTGCTGGCTCAACGCGGACTGGGTGACCCCGCAGTACGCAGCCGCCCGGGCGAAGCTCTGCTGCTCGACCAGGGCTACCAGGTAGCTCATCCGGCGATCGGCGATCGCCCCCTCCGGATCCACGAAGCCCCCCGCCGTCGGTGCCGCGGCGGGCCCG
This sequence comes from Nakamurella alba, assembly GCF_009707545.1. Lineage (NCBI taxonomy): Bacteria > Bacillati > Actinomycetota > Actinomycetes > Nakamurellales > Nakamurellaceae > Nakamurella > Nakamurella alba. The sequence continues at coordinate 28,829 of NZ_WLYK01000009.1, forward strand.
CTGCCCACCGGTACCGCGACAGCATCGAGATCGAGGCTGCTCTCCGCAAGTCCCCGCTTCACCGGGCAGGCGCTCTCACGGCCCGGGCCAGCCGTAGTCGGCCGCCGCGGCCTCGGCGGTCAGCCGGCCCTGCAGCACCTCACGACCCACGTCCTCGGCGGACCGCAGCGCCGGGTCGCCGTAGCCGCCGCCACCCGCCGTGTCGACGGTGATCACGTCACCCCTGTTCAAGGTGGTCACAGTCCGGGTCACCGGCTCGGACCCGTTGCGGGTCACCGCCAGCGCGGCACCCGGCCGGCCGCCGAACAGGCCCCACGGCCGGCTGGCCACCCGGCTCACACTGACGTCGCAGAGGCAGTCGTCGTGCTCGATCCGCAATTGCCGGCGGATGCCCATGCCGCCGCGGAAGGTGCCGGAACCGGCCGAGCCGTCGACCAGCTCGTACCGTTCCACGGTGATCGGGTACTCGGACTCCAGGCACTCGATCGGCAGGTTGGAGGTGTTGGTGATGTGCGCCTGCACCCCGTCCAGCCCGTCCTGGCAGGAGCCGCCGCCGTAGCCGCCGCCGATGGTCTCCAGGTACACGTAGAACTGCCCGGTCCGCGGGTCGGTCCCGGAGAACTGCACCGCGGGCACCGATCCGTAGCTCGCGGCCAGTACCTGCTCCGGGACGGCCGGCGCCAGCGCCCCGTGCACCAGGTCGACCACCCGCTGACAGAGCTGGGTCCGGCCGTTCACCGCCGCCGGCGCCACGCAGCTGAACACCGAGCCGGACCTGGCCTGCACCTCGATCGGCCGGTAGAGCCCCGCATTCGCCGGGATGTCCGGCCCCACCAGACTTTTCATCGCGTAGTACACGGTCGCCAGCAACGCGGTGCGCACCATGTTGATGCTGGACCGGTGCTGGTCCGGCCCGTCGAACACCAGGCGGACCGTGTCGCCCGCCACGGTGATCTCCACACCGACGTCGAGGGCCTCGTCCAGCTCGTCGCTGTCGAAGGTGTCGCGGAACGGGTAGACGCCGTCCGGGATCCGGCTGATGCCGATCCGCACCATCCGCTCCGAGTAGTCCATCAGCGCACTGCCGGCCGCCGCGACCACGCCGGTGCCGTAACGACGGCAGATCTCGGCGTACCGCCGCACGCCCAGCCGGTTCGCGGCGAGCTGGGCGCTGAAGTCGGCGAGGCGCTCGGTCGGGACCTGCATGTTGGTCAGGATGAGGTGCAGCACGTCGTCGATGTAGCCGTCGGCGGTGGCGAACCGCACGGCCGGGATGCGGATGCCCTCCTGGAAGATCGTGGCGTGCCCGCGGTCCGCGTAGTCGGCGTGGTGCGCCAGGTTGGTCGCCCAGGCCACCAGTTCCCCGTCGACGAAGACCGGTGTGGCCACCACGATGTCGGGCAGGTGGGTGCCGCCACCGGTGTGCGGGTCGTTGCCGACGAAGGAGTCGCCCTCCCGGATGTCGTCCAACGGGTACCGCTGCCGGATCGCGTCGACGATGCCCATCAGCGATCCCAGGTGCAGCGGGATGTGCTCGGCCTGCGCCAGCGACCGCCCCTGCGGGTCGAACAGCGAGGTGGTGCAGTCCCGGCGTTCCTTGATGTTGGGCGAGAACGACGCCTTGACCAGCGCCTCCCCCATCTCCTCGCAGATCGAGGCCAGCGCTGCCCCGATCACCTCCGTGGTGATCGGATCCGGTGCGGCAACAGTGGTGTCGGTCATGACTGCACTCCTGTCAGCACGGCGGCGGACTCGATGGATCGGTCGGGCACGGTGCCGGCCGAGGCCGGTCGGCAGATGATCGCCAGGTGGGCATCGACCTCCGCCTCCTGCCCGGGCAGCAGCACGGTGGTGGCGTCGTACTGCTCGATGACGGCCGGGCCGATGACGACGTCGCCGGCCCGCAGGGCGGCGCGGTCGTACACCGCGGTGGGCACCCGGCCACCGGCCTCGGGGAAGTGGACCTCGCGCATCCCGATCACCGCCGCCGACGGGTCACCGCCGGTCACCTCCACCCGGGCCGGCTCGACCCGCGGCACCGCCTGGGCAGCGGCGACCCGGAAGGTCACCAGCTCGATCGGCGCCCCGGCGTTGACGTAGCCGTAGCGCCGCTGGTGCGCCGCCTCGAAGGCAGTGGTGGTGGACCACAGCCATCCGGCCTCGTCGTCATCGACATCCGCCACCGGGACCCTGATCTCGTAGTTCTGACCGAGATACCGCACGTCCACCGCGAGTTCGGTGGACCGCTGGTCATCGTGCACCCCCTCCCGGTCGAACCAGGCGTGTGCCTGCCCGGTCAGCTCCCGGCCGAGTGCTGCGGCCACCGGCACGGCGGCCGCGTCCAGCACCAGCCGGCGGGTCCGGGTGAAGTCGCAGCGCACATCGGTCATCAGCATGCCCATCGCCGACATCGCCCCGGGGGTGGGCGGCAGCAGGATCTGCGACATGCCCAGTTCGGCGGCCAGTCTCGCGGCGTGCAACGGCCCGGCGCCGCCGAAGGCGACCAGGGTGTAGTCCGCCGGGTTGTAGCCACGCTGCACCGAGATCCGGCGGATGGCCCGGGCCATGTTGGCGGTGACCACGCTGATGATGCCCTGGGCGGTCTGCTCCACGCCGAGCCCCAACCGGTCGGCCAGCCGGGCGACGGCCTTGACCGACAGCTCCGGGTCGATGGACATCCGGCCGCCCAGCAGCGCCCGCTGGTGCAGCACGCCCAGCACCACGTTCGCGTCGGTCACCGTCGCCTCGCCCGAGCCCAGCGCGTAGCAGGCGGGCCCGGGGTCCGCCCCGGCCGACTGCGGCCCGACCTTCAGGTGACCGGCGTCGTCGATCCAGGCGATGGAACCGCCGCCGGCGCCGACGGTGCTGATGTCGAGCATCGGCGTCCGGATCGGCCGGTCCTCGATGGTGGTGCCCGCCGACACCACCGGACGGGCGTCCCGCACCAGCGCGATGTCGGTGGAGGTTCCGCCCATGTCGAAGGTGATGATGTCGTCGTGGCCGGACACCGACGACAGGTGCGCGGCACCGACGACCCCGGTGCTGGGTCCCGAGAGCACCGTGCGCACCGGCAGTTCCGCGGCCTGCTCGAACGAGATGACGCCGCCGTTGCTCTGGGTCACCTTCGGGCCGACCCGCAGCCCGGCCGCGGCCAGCCCGGTGCGCAGCCGGGACAGGTAGCCGTGCATGACCGGGCCGACGAAGGCGTTGACGGCGGTGGTGGACAGCCGCTCGAACTCGCGGAACTCGGGCAGCACCTCGTGCGAGACGGACAGGAAGGCGTCCGGCAGCATCTCCCGCACCACGCCGGCGATCGCCTGCTCGTGGGCCGGGTCGAGATAGCTGTACAGCAGGCAGATCGCCACCGCGCCGACGCCTGCGTCTTTGAGATGCTGGACCTGGGAACGGATGTCGGCCTCGTCGAGCGGGATCCGGACGGCGCCGGTGTGGTCCAGTCGCTCCTGCACCTCCAGCCGCAGCTCCCGCGGGACCAGGTCGGAGGGCTTGCGGGCGGCCAGGTCGTAGAGCCGCGGCCGGCGCTGCCGGCCGAGTTCGAGCAGATCGCGCAGGCCGGCGGTGGTGATCAGGCCCAGGGTGGCGCCACGATGCTGCAGCAGGGCGTTGGTCGCCACGGTCGTGCCATGGGCGAGGTAGGAGATGGCCGTGAGGTCCTCGTCGCCGGACCAGGCCTGCAGCACGCTCCGGACCCCCTGCAGCACCGCCACTCCCGGGTCGGCCGGCGTGCTGGACACCTTGACGACGGTGACCCGCCCGGTGCTCTCGTCGAAGAGGCAGACGTCGGTGAACGTCCCGCCCGTGTCGACCCCGATCCTGACCGTCATGCGACGCCTTCCTCGATCCGCGTGCCGGTGGGCCGGCCGCCAACGGCGAACGGGCTGTCCGTCCGCTCTCCGAGCGCCAGCGCGACGGCGAGTTCGCCGACCGCGGGCGCCATCTTGAACCCGTGTCCCGAGAACCCGGTCACCACGACCGCTCTCGGGTCCGGGCCGGAGACCACCAGTGGTGTCCGATCCGGGGTGTAGACGTCCTGGTGCACCGAGACCCGGACCGGCTCCGGTCCCAGGCCCGGCAGCAGGCCGGCCACCGTGGCACCGAAGGCGGAGAGCTGCCGGCGGGACGGCGCGCCGGGCAGGTCCTGATCGACTGGGACGTCGCCCCAGACGTCGGTGGTGGCCACCTTGACGGTCGCACCGTCCAGGGTGGGCGCCCCGAACAGGTGCACCGGGCCGTGATCGCGCAGGAAGGCCGGGAACACCGACGGCGCAAAGTCCGCGGGGCGGTCGGCCAGGAACCAGGTGAGCAGCAACCGGCGCCGGACCAGCGGCGGCAGGCCGGGGACCGGTACCAGGGGCTGCCGTGTCGATCCGGTGGCGACCACCACCTTCCCGGCGCGGACCGTCCCGGACCTGGTGTGGACGGTGACCGGGTCGGTGGTGAGATCAACGGCGGTCACGCCGTTCCCGCCGTGAAGCCGGGCGCCGGCTGCCCGGGCAGCAGTCTGCGCCGCGTGCACGGCGGCCTCCGACCGCAGCACCCCGCCGCGCGGGTCGAGCACGCCGATCTCGCCGCCGGACAGCCGGTGCTGCGGGAAGCGCCGGGCCAGCTCCGCCGTGTCCAGCACCTCGTGCGGGAGGCCGAACCCCGCCGCCGAGGCGAACACCCCGGCGAGCTCCGGCCGGTCCGGCGGACTCACCGTGAGCACCCCGGTGCGCAGCAGCAGCCCGGCGCCGGTCAGCGCCTCGAGCTCACCCCACAGCCGGTCCGACTCCTGCAGCAGCGGAACGTATCTCGAGCCTTCGTGGTACAAGGAGCGGTACAGCCGCGACTCCCCCGCGTACGAGCCGTGGGAGTGTGCACCGACGTAGGTGTCCAGGCCGACCACCCGTACGCCGCTCCGCCGGGTCGCCCGCCAGGCGGCCATCGACCCGAAGGTCCCGAGCCCGATCACCGCCAGATCGGCGACCTGTTCCGGCATGCCCACTCCCCCTGCGACCCGTCCCGTCCCGGTCAGCCCGCGACGGCGCGGTCGAGCAGGGCGCCGTCGAACTTGACGTCGAAGAGGTAGTCGTCGAGGGCGACGGACAGCGCCGAGTTGAAGATGTTGGAGGCGATCATCTTCGCGCCGACCGTGGTGATCAGCACGATCTCCGACGGTGAGAAGCGGGCCCGGAGCGCATCGGTGATCGCCGGGTCGATCGTGGTCGGGTTGTTGACCATGGCGCGGCCGTAGGCGATCAGCATCTTCTCCTCCTCGGTGAACTCGAAGTCGGCGAAGGACAGGTCGAGCTCGGCGAGCAGGCGGGCGTGGTACCGCGAGCAGATCACGCACTCGTCCTCGACGGAGATGGCGTAGCAGAAGAAGTACACCGCGCGGGATCCCACGACCTCGGTGAGCTTGTCCCGCACCGGGTAGAACTCCATCGCCCGGTAGGACGGCAGGCTGTGCAGCAGTGTGGCCACCATGTTGGTGACCCGGCCGTGCTTGGCGCGGATGGATTCCAGCAGCTCGGCCGCCGCGGGCTCGGCCTCCTCGGCGGTGATCAGCGGGACCACGGGCGCGGCCTGGGTGGCGAACGGGAGGGTCATGACAGGGCCTTTCGGGTGGGGTGTGCGGGGGTGGGGACCAGGCGCCAGGCGGTGCCGTACCAGCGGTCCGCGGCAGCCGGGGTGGTCTTGCCGGCGATCACGTCCGCGGCGACGGCCTCCGGCCGCCGGTCGGCGGCCAGTCCGACGGCGCCGCCACCGGGCAGGGTGTGCACGACGAGATCCCCGGCGACCAGTCGGCGGGTGAACTTGCTCGGCATGTCGCGGGTCTCTCCGTCCTGGGTCAGCGTGGTGCCGCTGACGGTGCCGTCCGCGCCGCCGTGCAGCCCGAACGGTGCCCGCACCGAACGGTCGGACCGCACGTGCACCATCGCCTCGCCGTCGACCAGCCGGTAGGACCGGCGGACGGCGAGCCCGCCGCGGTACTGCCCGGCGCCGCCGGTGTCCGGGACGTAGCCGTACTCCTCGATCCGCACCGGCACCCCCGCCTCGATCAGCTCGACCGGCTCGTTGACCGCGTTGCCGGCCGGCGTGGCGCATCCGTCGATGCCGTCGAGCCCGGACCGCGCACCCCAGCTGCCCGCGAAGAAGTCGACGAACACGTACCGGCTGCCGTCGCTGCGGGTGCCGCCGAAGGACACCCCGGTGGACCCGCCGTCGGAGCCGGCGAACACCGTGCCCGGGCAGGCCAGGTCGAGGGCGCCGAGCACGGTGTCGAAGACCCGGAACATGGTCACCCCGCGGGCCGCGCAGGCGGCCGGCATCGACACGTTGACCAGCGACCCCACCGGCGCGTCGATGTCCACCACCCGGAAGAAGCCCTCGTTGTTCGGGACGTCGACCGGCAGGAAGTACCGGACGGCGGCGTACACGGCGGCCTTCGTCGACGGCAGCGTCGCGTTGATGGCGCCGGCCGCCTTGTCCGCGGTGCCGGCCAGGTCGACCCGCAGCCCGTCGCCGGCCACGGTCAGCGTGACCACCACCGGCAGCGGCGTGTCGCCGATCCCGTCGTTGTCGATGCAGTCCTCGAACCGGTACTCGCCGTCCGGCCAGCGGCTGATCTCCGCGCGCGCCAGCCGCTCCCCGTACTCGACGAGATGCGTGCAGTAGTCGAGCAACTCGCCGGTACCCATCCGCCGGGCCAGTTCGGTCAGACCGCGGGCCGCGGTGGCGCAGGCGGCCAGCTGCGCCCGCAGGTCCGCCATCACCAGGTCCGGCATCCGGACGTTCGCGCAGAGGATGTCGAGCACCACCTGCTGCTTGACACCCCGGTGCACCAACCGGATCGGCGGGATCCGCAGCCCTTCCTGGTGGATCTCGGTGGAGTCGGCGGCGATGCTGCCCGGCACCCGCCCGCCCATGTCGACGTGGTGGCAGACGACCACGGCGAACCCGAGCAGCACCCCTGCCTCGTCGTGCACCGCCCGCACCACGAACACGTCCGGGATGTGCATGCCGCCCTGGTACGGGTCGTTGGTGACGAAGACGTCGCCGACGCCGATGTCGTCGCCGAAGCGGCCCAGCACGGCACGCATCATGTCCGGCATGGCGCCGAGGTGCAGGGCGCTGGACAGGCCCTGCACGAGCAGGGTGCCGTCCGGTCCGCAGACCGCCGTGGAGAAGTCCATGCTCAGCTTCACCACGGTGGACTGCGAGATCCGCAGCACGGTGAAGACCATGTCCTCGGCGATGCTCTCCAGCGCGTGCCGGGTCACCTCGAGGGTGATCGGGTCCGTCGTCACGACTCCCGCTCCATCCTGATCACACCGGCACCGGCCGGCGCGGCCCGCCAGCCGGGAGCGATCACCACCGTGGTGTCAGGCCGGCGCAGGATCAACGGCCCGGATCTCCCGTCGCCCAGATCCGCCACCTCGTCGAGGATCTCGGTCATCAGCCGGCCGTGCCGCGACCCGAAGTGCACGGACCGCTTGCCGACCGGCGGTCGTTCGCCGGCTGCGGAACCGGCCGGTCCGTCGGTGGCCTGCGGCAGATCGGTCGCCAGGGTCGCGACCAGCCGCACGGCGGCGATCTCCAGCGGGAGGTCGAACCGCAGCCCGAAGATGCGCTCGTAGGACTCCTGGAACGACTCGCCGAGATCCGCAGCGGTGACACCGGCGGCGAACCGGACCGGGAGGTCGGTCGACTGCCCGGTGTAGCGGAGGTCCACCTCGACCTCGGTGGTGGCGCCGCCGGTCGACGGCGCCTCGAGTGCGACCCAGTCGGCGGCCTCGGCCCGCAGGACGTCGACCACCGGATCCAGTGCACCGACGGCGATGTCGTCCAGTGCCCGGATGGTGGAGCGCAGGAACGCCCGACGCACAGGGGCGGTGGCCAGGCCGACCGCGCTGAACACCCCGGCCAGCGGCGGCACCAGGACGGTGCGGATGCCGAGTTCCTCGGCGATGTCGCAGGCGTAACCGGGGCCGTTCCCGCCGAACGCGATCAGCGTGAAGTCCCGCGGGTCGTGGCCGCGCTCGGTCGAGACCGCCTTGAGGGTGCGGGCCATCGTGGTGGTGGCGATCCGCCGGGCACCCGAGGCGGCCTCGTCGACCGTCAACTCCAGCGGGGCGGCGATCCGGTCGCGGATCGCGTCCTCGGCCGCTGCGCGATCGAGAGTAACCGTGCCATCAGCGATGTCGTCCAGGTAACCGAGCACCAGACCGGCGTCGGTGATCGTCGGTTCGGTCCCGCCCCGGCCGTAGGCGACCGGTCCGGGCCGGGCACCGGCACTGCGCGGGCCGACCCGGAGCAGGCCGCCCTCGTCCACCCGGAGTAGGCTGCCGCCTCCCGCACCCACCTCGGCGATGTCCAGCGCGGGTGCCCGCACGGCGAACCCGCCGCCGGAGAACACGCGGCTGCCGACGCTGAGCTCGGCGCCGACGGCGAACTCCTCGGCCATCACCACCCGCCCGTCCTCCACCAGGCAGGCCTTCGCGGTGGTGCCGCCCATGTCGAAGCTGAGCGCCCGTGCGACCCCGAGATCGCCGGCCACCCGTTGAGCGGCCACGACTCCCGCGGCCGGACCGGACTCGATGACCGTGACCGGCAATTCCCCGGCGGTGGCCAGGCCGACGAGTCCGCCGTCGGACTGCATGACGTGCACCGGGACCCGCAGGCCGGCTCCGGAGAGTCGGGCGGCGACGCCGGCGAAGTACTCCCGGACGGCCGGGCGCACATAGGCGTTCACCACGGTGGTGCTGGTGCGCTCGTACTCCCCCGGGCGGGCCAGCACCTCGTGCGAGAGCGAGATGTCCAGGCCGGGCAGTCGTGTGGTGAGCAGCTCGGCGAGCCGGCGCTCGTGGGTGCCGTCGGCGTAGGAGTGCAGGAGGCAGATCGCCACCGAGCGGATGCCGTGCCGGTCCAGCTCGCCGGCGATCGCCTCCACACCGGCCTCGTCCAGGGGCGTCACCACCGCACCGGTCGGGTCCAGCCGTTCGTCGACCTCGAAGCGGAACTGCCGGGCCACCAACGGTTCCGGCTTGACCCACAACATGTCGTAGAGCCGGGGCACCCGCATCCGGCCGAGTTCGAGCACGTCCCGGAACCCGCGGGTGGTGATCAGCGCGGTCGGGCCGCCGCGTCGCTCCAGGATCGTGTTGGTCACCACCGTGGTGCCGTGCGCGAGCAGACCGACCGCGTCGGCGGGGATCCCGCAACGGGCCATGATCGCGGCGACGCCCTCGGCGATGCCGCGTGAGTAGTCGTCGGGGGTGGAGTGCACCTTGACAGCGGCGTGCGTCCCGTCCGGTCCGATGGCCACCACGTCGGTGAAGGTGCCGCCGACGTCGGCGCCGATCCGCCAGCCGGTCATCGGGCCACCCGGTGTCCGCCCGGGACCGAGTTCAGCAGCAGCCGGGTGTATTCGTGCTGCGGGTCGGCCATCACCTGCGTGGTCGGCCCGGTCTCCAGGATGCGGCCGCCTCGGATCACCACCACCCGGTCCGACAGGTATTCCGCGACCCGCAGGTCGTGGGTGATCAGCACGATCGCCACCCCCCATTCCTCGCGCAGCCGCAGTAGCACCTCGAGCACGCCGGCGCGGACGGACACGTCGAGCATGGAGACCGGCTCGTCGGCGATCACCAGGTCGGGTCGCTGCACCAGCGCCCGGGCGATCACCACCCGCTGCCGCTGACCGCCGGACAGCTCGTGCGGCAACCGGTGCAGGTACGTCTCCGGCGGCGTGAGCCCGACGGCGGTGAGCGCCTCGACCACCGCCGCGCGGTTGCCGTCCCGGCCCTTCCGGCCGTGCGCCCGCAGCGGTTCCGCGACGGCGTCCAGCACCGGCTGCCGGGGGTCCAGGCTGCGGAACGGGTCCTGGAAGACCATCTGCACCCGGGCGGTGAGCGCGGTCCGGTCCAGGTCCCCGATCGGGGTGCCGTCGATCCGGACGGTGCCGGCGGTGGCCGGCAGCAGGCCCGCGGCGATCGAGGCCATGGTGGACTTGCCGCTGCCGGATTCGCCGACCACGGCAACGATCTCGCCGCGCTCGACGCGCAGGTCGGCGTCCTGCAGGGCGGTCAGCCGGTTCTGCTCCCGGTCGACGAATTGGGCCAGCACACCGGTCTTCGTCCGGTACTCCTTGCGCACCCCGGCCAGCTCCAGCACCGGGACGGCCGCCGGCGCCGGGGGTTCCGGCCGGTCCTGCGGCCTGGAGAGCAGGTCGGCGTCGCGCAGGGCGATGGTGTAGCGGCGCCGGGGCTCGTCGAAGATCTGTGCCACCGGGCCGGACTCGACCACGCCGCCGTTCTGCATCACCACGACGGTGTCGCACATGTCGGCGATCACCCCCAGGTCGTGTGAGATGAGCAGCAGCGCGAAGCCGAGCTCGCGGCGCAGGTCGCGGATGGTGTCCAGCACCTGGGCCTGCACCACCACGTCCAGCGCGGTGGTCGGCTCGTCGGCCACCACCAGGTCCGGCCGTCCGACCAGCGCCATCGCGATGCCGACCCGCTGCCGCATGCCGCCGGACAGCTCGTGCGGGAACGCCGTCAGCCGGGAGGCCGGCAGGCCGACCGCGTCGAAGACCTCGCGCACCCGGGTCCGGATCTCGCTCCGGCCCAGCCCGCCGCGGATCCGCAGCACCTCCGCGATCTGGTCCTGCACCCGCAGTACGGGGTTGAGCCCGTTGATCGCGGCCTGCGGCACCAGGGCGATCTTCTCGCCACGGATGCGCCGCATCCCCCGGTCCCCCACGCCGACCAGATCGGTGCCGCGGAAGAGGATCCCGCCGTCGATGTCGGCGGCCGGGCCGAGCAGGTCGAGCACGGCGTGGGCGACCGTCGACTTCCCGCAGCCGGTCTCGCCGACGATGCCCACCGCACCGCCGGCCGGGACGGTCAGGGACACGTCGTCGACGGCGCGGAACGCCTCCGCGCCGACGCCGTAGGTGACGGACAGGTGGGACAGGGTCAGTACGGGTGCGGGGGCTTCCGGTGTGCTCATCGGACCTCCCCGGTGATCACGTCGACGGTCTTCCGGCGGCGGGGGCGGCGGCGGACGTCGCCGCGGCCGCCGATCGCCGCGTTGATGCCGTCGCCGCACATGTTCAGCGCCACCACGAGAAGGAAGATCGCGGCGCCGGCGGAGGTGGCGATCCACGGTGCCGAGCTCAGGTAGTTCTGCCCGTCCCGCATGACCTGGCCCCAGCTGGTGACGTCGGGGTCGCCGAGGCCGAGGAAGCCCAGGCCCGCCTCGAGGATCACCGCGAACCCGACCAGCAGCGTGGCCTGGGCGATCACCGGGGCCATGCAGTTGGGGATCACGTGGCGGAACAGCGTGCCCCACTCGCCGACACCCGCGGCGCGGGAGGCGGTGACGAACGGTTCATTCCGCGTCGCCTGCACCTGCGCCCGCACCACGCGGGCCACGGCCGGCCAGGACACGGCGCCGGCGACCAGCGCCAGGGTCACCAGGTCCGGTCCGAACAGCGCCGAGAACACCACCAGCAGTAGCAGACTCGGGTACACCGAGACGATCTCCAGCAGCCGGGACACGAGGCTGTCGACCAGCCCGCCGAAGTAGCCGGCCACCGCGCCGAGGACGGTGCCGAGCACCAGGGCGACCACGCCGACCATGACGCCGAACAGGATGGAGGCGCGGCTGCCCCAGATCAGCTGGCTCAGCACGTCCCGGCCCAGGTGGTCGGTGCCCAGCAGGTGGGACCCGGACGGCGAGGCCAGGGTGAGATCACTGCCGGCGAAGGCCGGGTACGGCGCGATCCAGGGCGCGGTGAGGGCCACCAGCACGAGCAGCACGACGACCGATGCACCGACAACGGCCGCCCGGTCGGCGCGGAACCGGGTCCAGGCGGTCGACCGGCGGCGGGTCACCGGCGCACCGGCGTCGTCGCTCATCGGATGCTCACTCTCGGGTCCAGGAAGGCGTTCACCACGTCGGTGACCAGGTTGGCGACAGCGACACCGACGCCGGCCAGCAGGAAGATCCCCATCATCAGCGGGTAGTCGCGGGACAGGATCGCCTGGTTGAGTGTCTGACCGACACCCGGCCAGCCGAAGAGGGTCTCGGTGAGCACGGCGCCGGTGACGGCCAGCCCGAAGTTGAGGCCGGCCAGGGTGATCACCGGCAGCCGGGCGGTGCGCAGGGCGTGGGCGAAGTACACCCGGGTCTCCGAGGCACCCTTGGCGCGGGCGGTGCGGACGAAGTCCTCGCGGGCGGACTGCAGCACGCCGGCCCGGGTGATCCGCAGGTAGGTGGGCAGTGTCCAGGCCGCGGTGAGGGTCACCACCGGCAGCAGCAGGTGCTTGAGCAGGTCCTCGAAGGCCGCCCAGGTGCCGGGTTCGACGAAGGGATCGGACATGCCGGAGGACGGCAGCAGCTGCCACTGCACGCTGAACAGCAGGATCAGCAGCATCCCCAGCCAGAACACCGGCATCGACGCCAGGGCGAGGGAGCCACCGGAGATGAGCCGGTCGGCCGGCGAGCCCCAGCGCTGGGCGGCCATGGTGCCCAGCACCATGCCGAGCACCAGGCCCAGCAACTCGCTGGCCACGATCAGCAGCAGGGTCGCCGGCAGCCGGCTGAGCAGCACCTCGAGCACCGGCTGGTTGGTGGAGAAGGACTGCCCGAGGTCCAGTCGGACCAGCTGGCCGACGTAGTCCAGGAACTGCTGCAGCGTCGACTGGTCCAGCCCGTACCGGACCCGGACCTCCTCGATGTACTCGTTGGTCGCGGTCGGGCCGGCCAGCACCGTCGCCGGGTCACCGGGCGCCAGGTGCACGATCGCGAAACTGATCACCACGACGGCGATCAGCAGCGGGACGAGCTGGAGCACCCGTCCCGCGATGTACCTCGACAGGCTCATCGATCCCCGGCCGGTGTCGGGGCGATGTAGCAGATCCAGTCCCCCGTCATCAGGGTCGCGCTGCGCCGCAGGCTGACGACGGTGCACCGGACGTCCGCCCGGACCACCGCCAGCACGTCACCGAAGACGTCGGCCACTGTTCCGATCTCGTCGCCCGCCTCGACCACCGCGTCGACATCGACGGACGGGCGCCAGATCCCGCCGTCCTCGGCACGCAGCCAGTACGGGTCGCCCAGCTCCTGCAGCACCTCCGGCTCGGGCGGGTCACCGGGCAGGTTGCCGCGGGCGACCAGCACCCGACGCAGGCCGCGGGCCCCCTCGGCGACGACGGCCGGGTCGACCGGTCCGTGGCCACCGAGCTCGACGCAGATCGCCGGGGTGCCCAGGGTGTTGGCGGCCCGGGTGATCATGCCGCCCATACCGGTGGTGGCGACCGGCGGAGTGAGCACCACCGGCATCCCGTTGCCGTAGGCCGCGGCCAGGAACCGGTTGCCCGCCACCAGGTCCGCGTCCGTCGAGTCGTGCACGATGGTGAACCTGGCGTGGCAGTCGCAGCCGCCGTCGTGGAAGTCGACGCAGTAGTCGGCGCGGGCGATGCCGCCGGTCTGGACCGCATCGGCCAGCCGGTCGCTGATCGAACCGTCCGGACGGCCGGGGAAGGCACGGTTCATGTTCGTCCCGGAGGCGTCCAACGGCGCCACCCGGGCGTCTGACATCCAGGCGAGCGGGTTGACCACCGGGAAGGCCACGATGGTGCCGCGCAGCTCGGCCGGGTCGATCGCGCCGAGCACCTCGGCCAGGATGAACACGCCGGTGCGCTCGTCACCGTGCACCGATGCGGTCAGGCAGGCCACCGGTCCCGGGTGTGCCCCGTGCAGCACGTGCACCGGCAGGGTCACCGGGGTGCCCTCGTGCAGCGTGCCGATGGGCACCCTGGCCTTCACCGCCGTGCCGGGATCGCAGGCGAGGCCGAGGGTGTCGAACGAGGCCACCAGGGTGCCGGTCACGCCTTGGTCACCTTGGTGAGGTCGAGCCGGTAGCTGATCGAGCCGTCCTGCGAGAAGAAGCCCTTCCAGCCCGCCGAGTGCACGAAGGAGTAGGGCGCGGCGAAGATGTTGGTGTACGGCAGGTCCTCGACCACGATCTCCTGGATCTTGAAGTACGACTCCGCCCGGGTCGCCTCGTCCGAGCTGGCGACGCCCTCGAGGAACAGCGCGTCGATCTCCTCGTTCGAGTAGCCGGTGCGGTTGTAGGCACCGCCGGTGCCGATCTGCTGGGCCCACTCGTTCGGGTCCGGGCCGATCCACAGCGCATCGATGATGACGTCGTGGTTCAGCTCCTTGGCCTGGGCCATGAAAGTCGGCCGGTCCACCAGGTTGATCTCCAGCACGATGCCGACCTCGGCCAGCTGCGACTTGAGCACCTGCGCGACGTCGTTGTAGAAGTCGTTGGACGAGACCAGGAAACTCAGCGAGAACCGGTTGCCGTCAGCACCTCTGGCGTGGCCGGCGGTGTCCAGCAGGGCATTCGCCGCGGCCACGTCGAAGGCCGGGTAGGCGGCCTTCTCGTCGAAGGCCCACGGGGTGCTCGGCACGAACGGCCCGGTGGCCGCGGTGGCGACGCCCGCGGTCACCCGGGAGGTGATGGTGGCCCGGTCGATCGCGGTGGTGATCGCCTGGCGGACCTGCAGGTCGTCGATCGGGGTGCGGGCCTGGTTGAAGCCCAGGTAGCAGGACCACGGCCCGGGCGGTGCCTCGACGGCGACGCCGGCCTCCTTCTGCAGTCCACCGACCAGGGTCAGCGAGGGCGGGAACGCCAGCGCCTGGAACTGGCCGGAGCGCAGGCCGGCGAGCGCGGTCTGCTCGGTCGGCACGAACTGGAACGCCACCTTCGACAGCGACGGGGTGCCGCCGAAGTAGTCGGGGTTGGCCTCCAGCAGGATCTGCTGGCCGGGGGTGTAGCCGGCGAACTTGTAGGGCCCGGAGCCGACCGGGGCCATGTTGGCCGGATTCGTCTTCCAGTCCGTCCCCGAGTACAGGTGCGCCGGCAGGATCGAGGTCCGCGGGTAGACCGAGATCGCATACAGCAGGGCGGCGTTCGACTCCGACAGCAGGAACTTCACGGTGTGCGCGTCCGGCGTCTCGATGGTCTTGATGACCTTGAGCAGGCCGGCCGCCGGACCGGAGTTGGCGATGATGCCCTCGTAGGTGACCTTGACGTCCTCGGAGGTGACCGGCTTCCCGTCGTGCCACATGGCCTTCGGATCGAGGGTGAAGGTGTACTCCTTCGCATCCGGCGACACCTCCCAGGAGGTGGCCAGCTGCGGGTGGATGGCGAACTCGGGGCCGTAGTCCATGACGGTGAGCCGGCTGAAGATCAGCGTGGACGGGAACTGCGACCCGCCGTCGTAGGCGAGGGACTGGTTGAAGCCGGCGGTGTCGGACATGCCGTTCAGCGCCACCACCATGTTGCCGCCGGTCGGGGCCGTGCCGCTGCCGGCGGTCCCGCCGGTGGTGGCGGCGGACCCGGAGTCGTCGGTGCCGCAGGCGACCAGCCACGGGGCCAGGCCCAGCCCGGCCACCCCGAGGGCGCCGAACCGGAGTGCCTGGCGTCGGCTGACGCGGGCGGGAACGCGGTGGGGCTCGTCGGCGCTCATGACACTCCTTGGGAGTTTTGCTTAAGTTAACGGTCGCCGAATATTAGAGTTGCTGTAGTTGAGGGGTAAAGCTCCACCGCGCGATCCACGGTGTCGGGTAACCCACACCGGCCCTGTCACACGATCGCAACACTGCCGGGTTAGCGCGCGTGGAGCTCCGGAACAGCATGCGGGTCGGCGGTCCGGTCGGGCCCGTCGTAGCGTTCGATCTGCACCAGGACCGTCTGCGCGGTCACGGCCTGGCCCATCCGGGAGGATCCGACATCCCGGGACAGCGCGTTGGGATTGCCGTGCACGTCCCAGATCTCGTCGCCACGGAACTCCGGGGTGAACCATGCGCCGGTGGCCAGCAGGGCGACACCGCGGACGAGGTCGTCCCGCAGCTCCGCCCCGGCGAGCACCGACCCGCGGACGTTGAAGATCCGGATCAGGTCGCCGTCGGCGATTCCCCGGTCGGCGGCGTCGGCGGCGTGCAGCACGCACGGTTCGTACCCGCGGATCTTGCTGCCCAGGCTGACCGCGGCCATGTCGAGCTGGCTGTGCAGCCGGGTGGCGGGCTGCGGGGAGAGCAGGTGCAGGGGGTGTTGTGGGTCGGGGTCCCCGAGCCATTCGTAGGGCGCCAGCCAGACCGGATGGCCGGGGCACTCGGGGTACCCGAACCCGGCGACCCGCTCGGAGAACAGTTCGATCCGCCCGCTCGGCGTGGCCAGCGGGTGCGCCGCGGGATCGGCGCGGAAGTCGGCGAACGGGACCTGGGAGTCGGGCACGTCGATCTCGATGCTTCCCAGCCGCCAGAAGTCCTCGAACCCAGGGAGGTCGACGGCATGCACCGCCGCGTCCGCCCGGGCCTGCTCGTACATGTCCGCCAGCAGTTCGCGTTCGGAACGACCACCGGTGAGATCGTCGAGCACACCGAGTCTCTCGGCCAGCCCGCGGAAGATGGCGTGGTCGTTGCGCGCCTCGCCGACCGGCGGCACGACCCGGCGCATCGCGGTGATGAAGGAGTCCTTCGACCCGGCGGCGATGTCGTCCCGTTCCAGCGTGGTGGTGGCCGGCAGCACGATGTCGGCGTGCCGCGCGGTCGGCGTCCACCACGGCTCGTGCACGATGATCGTCTCGGGCCGCTGCCAGGCCCGGACCAGCCGGTTCAGGTCCTGGTGGTGGTGGAACGGGTTGCCACCGGCCCAGTACACGAGCCGGATGTCCGGGTAGGAGTACCGCGCACCGTTGAACTCGTACTCTCGGCCGGGGTGCAGCAGCATGTCGGCCATCCGCGCCACCGGGATGGACCGGCGCAGCGGGTTCCGGGTGGCGGTGAACGCCGGCACGCCGAAACGCCGCCGGTAGTTGCCCGTCCCGGCGATGGACCCGTACCCGAAGCCGAAACCCGTTCCCCGGAGACCGATCCCGCCGAGCACGGCAGCCAGGGCGATCACCGCCCAGTACGGCTGCTCGCCGTGGTCCGCTCTTTGCAGCGACCAGGTGGCGGTGACCATGGTCCGGCCGCCGGCGAGGGTGGCTGCCAGAGCCAGGATGTCCCGCTCCGGGATCCCGGTGATGCCGCTCGCCCAGCCGGCCGACTTCTCGACGCCGTCGGCGCTGCCGTCCAGGTAGGCGAGGTAGCGGTCGGCGCCGACGGTGCACCGGTCCAGGAAGTCCCGGTCGTGACGCCCGGCGCGGACCACCTCCCGGGTGAGCGCCAGGATCAGCGCCGTGTCGGTGCCCGGTCGGATCGGCAGCCAGGACAGGTTCCGGTGCGGCGGGGCGTCGTAGGCGACCGGGTTGACGTTGACCGCCCGCACCCCGTGGTCCAGCGCGTCGAGCAGGCCGAGCCGGGACCGGTGGGCGGCCACCCCACCGGGCTCCACCTGGACGTTCTTCGCCGGGGCACCGCCGAACATCAGCAGCGTGTCCGCGCCTTCCCGGATGTCCTGCCAGGTCGGCACCCCACCGAGCACGGCGGCGGAGTCGCCGACGACGTGCGGCAGCACGGCGTCCGCGGCGCCGAAGCTGTAGTTCGAGATCTGGCCCACGTAGCCGCCCGTGGTGGCCAGGAAGTGCGACAGCTGGGTCTTGGCGTGGTGGAACCGGCCGGCGCTCGACCACCCGTAGGAGCCGCCGAACACCGCGTCGTGGCCGTGCTCGGCCCGCACCCGCAGCAGCTCCCCCGCCACCAGGTCCAGCGCGGTGTCCCAGTCGACCTCGACGTAGCCGTCCTTCCCGCGCCGACCCGGGTCCCCGCCCTCGCGGCCGGACAGCCACCCCCGGCGCACTGCCGGCCGCAGCACCCGGTTCGCCGCGTGCACCGCCGACGGCACCGACTCCAGCAGAGCCGAGGGGTCCGGGTCCTCGGGCACCGGCCGGGCCCGGATCACCCTGCCGTCGGCCACCTCCGGCACGAACGCACCCCAGTGGGAGCTGTGTCGGGGTGTTTCCTGCCGGTGCACCAGGGCCCCTTCCGTCGGCCGGCCGCGACCATCAGTTCTTCTGACGCCGGCGGGTTCTCTCCTTCAGGAGTTATAGCGCCCCGTCCGACGCCCGTCGCACCACCGTGGCGGTCGTCATGACGGAAACGACCGAGCTGCCATGCTGGTCGGATGGAACCCGCTGATCCCGACGTCGCGCGCCGCCGCAGGGGGACGGTGCTGGAGGACGCGATCCTGGAAGCGGCGCTGACCGAGCTGAACGAGCAGGGCTGGAACGGGTTCAGCATGACGCGCGTCGCAGCGACCGCAGGAACGGGGAAGGCATCACTGTACCGGCGCTGGCCGGACAAGCAGTCGCTGGTGCAGGCCGCGGCGGCGAGGATGGCAGCACGCGGCGATGTGAACCGCCCCGAACTGACCGGTCGGCTCCGGTACGACCTCTTCCAGTTCCTGCTCGGCGTCGCGACGTTCCTGACCGGTCCCTTCGGCCAGGTGGTGCGTGGGTTCGTCACGGATGTCGATCCTGCGGCGCTGTCCGGGCCCTTCGTGGTCGACGACCGGATCGCCGCGGTCGACGCCATCCTCGCTGCCGCGCAGCGGACCGGCGAGTTCGACGGGCGCGAGATCCCGGTACATGCGGTCAATGTCGGGTCCAACCTGGTGGTGCACCATTTCCTCGTGCACGGAGCTGTGCCGGACCGGCGGACCATCGGTGAGTTCGTCGACACGGTCTGGCTGCCACTGTTGGTTCCGACCCCTGCGGTCGATCGGCGGCGGACCTCGTAGGGAACTATCCGTTCCTTATTGACCGCGCTTCACCGGACCAGTACGGTGCACACACGATCTGACGGTGCGCCGGACACAGTCCGCCCGTCCGGCGCACCGGTCGTCCGCGCGCCTCGCGAACCCCACTTCTTGATCGACATCAACTGCGGCGCTGTACTTCTCGGGCCATAGTGGATCGCCGCATCGGTATTCAACCATTGACAGCCAGCCGCTCGTCACCGCACAGTTCACATGGTGCCGATCCATTCGGCACTGACTGTCTATTCAAAGGAGAACTGATGGTGGATCGACGCACGCTCTTCCAGGGTGCCGGCGTGGCCGCGGCGGGTGTGGCGCTCTCCGCGACCGCCACCGGGACCGCCGGTGCGGCTCCCGTGCCGCAGGCGGTGGCGGCCGCGGGTCCGAGCGTCTACCGCGACCCGGCCGGCCCGCGCAGCCGGGTGCTGATCGTCAACGACACCGGTGGTGACCCGGACGGACTGTTCTCCACCGCCCACGCGCTGCTCTGCTCGTCGACCGAGGTCCGCGGCATCGTCGCGACCCTGCACAGCAACGGCAGGATCCCCTCGCCGGCTGATCTCTCCGCCACCAAGGCGAAGGAACTGCTCAAGGTGATGGGCTTCCCGAAGATCCCGGTGCACGTCGGGTCGAACACGAAGATGACGAGCCGCACCATCCCGATCGACACACCGGGCGCACGGGCGATCATCGCAGAGGCGAAGCGGACCGACACCACCCTGCCGCTGTACGTCACCGTCGGCGGCAACCTCACCGAGGTGGCCAGCGCCTACCTGCTGGACCCGACCATCGCCGGGACGTTCACCGTCATCTGGATCGGTGGCGGCTCGTACCCCGACGGCGGACCCGAGTACAACCTCGACCAGGACCCGATCGCTGCGCAGGTGGTCTTCAACGACACCAGCATCCCGATCTGGCAGGTGAACCAGGACGCCTACCGGCAGGCCGTGGTGTCCGACACCGAACTGCAGGCGGCCATGCTCGGCTGCGGCAAGGTCGGGCAGTACCTCTGGAACGAGCTGTACACCAACACCATCGTCGCCTACTCGCGCTACATCAACCTGGGCGAGACCTACGTGCTGGGCGACAGTCCCCTGGTCCTGCTCTCCGCGCTCAACCAGGCCTACGACAGCACCGGGGCCAGCGGCACCGGCACCAGCCTGTTCGACACCGTGCCCGCCCCGGTGCTGGGCGCGACCGGCTCGTACACCGAGAACCCCGACGGCCGGCCGATCCGGGTGTACCGCACGATCGACACCCGTCTGATGTTCAACGACTTCTTCGCCAAGATGCTCTTCCGGTACGGAAAGCACTGAGACGCAGTCCTTCCCATACCCCCACCACGACCCGACGGAGTGAAAGATGGTTGATCGTCGTACTTTCCTGCAGGTTGCCGGAGTGGCATCCGGTGTCATCGCGGGTGGCACACTGTCCGCCACGGCGGCGGGCGCCGCCGCGCCGACACCCGCGGCAGCCGGCCCCCTGGTGCCCACCAGCGCCTGGAAGAACCCCAACGGACCGGTGGCCCGGGTCCTGGTGGTGAACGACAACGGCGGCGACCCGGACGGTCTCGTCTCGACGGCCCATGCCGTGCTGAGTAGCGGCGGACAGGTGGTCGGGATCGTCGCCAGCCGCAAGGTGTACCGCTTCGCGCCGAATCCGACATCCGCGGACCAGGCCAAGGCGAAGACCGACGAACTGCTCAAGGTCATGGGAATCAAAGGCATCAAGACCTACGCCGGTTCCATGGATGCGATGACAGCTGTCGATGCGCCGAAGGACTCGGCCGGCGCCCGCGCCATCATCGCCGAGGCCAACCGGACCGACACCACACTCCCCCTGTACGTCACCGTCGGCGGGGCGCTCACCGATGTGGCGAGTGCCCTGCAGCTCGACCCGTCGATCGCCGGGAAGTTCACCCTGATCTGGATCGGCGGCGCCGCCTACCCCGCCGGCGGCGCCGGCGAGACAAATTCGAGCGACGACCCGATCGCCGCGCAGTCGGTGTTCAACAACTCCACGGTCCACATCTGGCAGGTGCCGATCGACGTCTACTCGCAGGCGCTCGTGGGGATGAGCGAATTCCAGCTCGCCATGCTGCCCTGCGGGAAGGCGGGCGGCTACCTGTTCAACGAGATCACCGCGCGGATCGGGCTCTTCCGGCTGAAGGGCGACTCCTACTGCATGGGCGACAACCCCCTCGTGCTGCTCAGTGCCCAGAACCAGGTGTACGACAACGCCGGCAGCAACGGGAAGTTCGTCGTCCGTCCCGCGCCGACACTCAATGCCGACCTGACCTACACCGACAACCCGGCCGGCCGGCCGATCCGCGTCTACACCTCGATCGACACCCACCTGATGTTCAACGACTTCTACGCCAAGATGCTGCTGAAGTACGCGAAGCGCTGAGGCAGGCGACGCCGGATCGCGGCCGGGCGGTCGGGTCCGGCGTCAACCAGCGTCGCCGGGTGTCGTTGTCAGCCCGCGAACGGTGACACGGCTTCGGCCGCACCCGGCTTCCCGCCGTAGATGCCGAGGACGCTCTCGGCGGTCGTCTGGAACCCGACCAACCCGGCCAACTCCGGGGCGAGATCCTCGACGATGCGGGCGAACTCGGCCGCGGCCCGGGGCCCGAGCTCCTCGTACCCGAGCGCGAACAGCTCGCGGGCGTCCTTGCGTGGCCAGTCGTCGGGCAGCAGCTCGACCGGCAGCTGCGGGTCGCGGGTGGAGAACCCGGACCAGAGCTGGGTGAGGAAGGTGCGGGACACCAGTGCATCCCCCGGCTCCATCACGCCGCTGCGGGCGCGTTGCAGGATCGAGCGGGCGCGCACGATGAACCAGTCGTACTCCGCGCGCAGCGACTGCAGGTCCCACGCCCGCTCGGGACCGCCGGCCGCACTGTCGGCCAGGGTGCGGTGGACCGCGCGGAACGCCGAGACGGTCGGCACGCCGAGCTCGGCCAGGGTCCTCAGCGCGGCTTCGACCCGGTCGTGCGGGGTGACCCACACCCCGTCGTACAGCGAGGCGAATCCCAGCCACCGCAACCGGTCCCGCAACACATCACGCAACCGGCGGTTCTCCTCGGGAACGGAGAACGCGACGAGACTCCAGCGCCCGTCCCAGCCGAGGTCCTCGGCCCCGAAGCCGAAGATGCGCACTGCGCCATCCCGGAGCACCTGCGCGGCGCGTGCGCTCAGCGCGTAGAAGGTGCGCCGGCCACGGCGCTCGACATCGAGCAGGCCGCGCCGGGCCATCCGGCTCAGGGTGGCGCGCGCGGCAGCCTCCGGCACACCGAACAGCCGCAGCAACTCGACCAGCGACGCGGACGGCAGCGGTTCCGGGCGCTCCCACCAGTACTCGCCGAGCACCGACATCAGCAGCGTCGCAGGGTGTTCGAACGGCCGGAGCAGATCCTCGCTCGCCTCGACGGCACGGGTGTCGCCGGTTGTCACTGCCGCATCCCCTTTTCCGGTCCGGTGCGGCCGCCGGGCCATCGGTCATGGCGGGCGGCCGGCACGCAACACGTCGTTCACATTCTGGCAACACATGCAGGGCAACAACAGTCGCTGTCCGCGAGGGGACGGTAACCGACCGGTGAACCGGACCCGCACGTGACATGGACAACACTAGACACATCTACCGACGATCGCTACCTTTCCTGTCATCCGAGCAGGACCGGCGGCCCCTCACGCCGCCCCCGAGTCCGTTCAGCGTCGATGCGCTCGCGATCCGCACCTGCACTGCCGGCACCGCCGTCCGCTGTCCCTCGCCGAATGGAGTCGTTGTGTTCCGTCGTACCCTCGCCCGTCGCTCACGGTCCGCCGCAGGGCCGATTGCCCTGCCCATCGCCGCCTTGACCGCGGTCGCCCTGCTGGTCTCGGCCTGCGGGTCGGGCAGCGACACCGCGGCGACCACCACGTCCGCTTCCACCGCGGACTCGGCGTCCACGGCCCAGTCGGCGTCCTCTGCGTCCTCTGCGTCCTCTGCGTCGTCGGCGCCATCTGCGTCGTCGGTGTCCTCGAGCGGGTCCGCTGCCCCGGTCGACCTGTCGGGGCTGGCGGAACAGGCCCAGCTCTCCCCCGGCTTCCCGGTGGACGATGCCCTGCGTTCCGCACTGCCCGCCGACGTGCTGGAGGCGGGCAAGGTCGACGTCGCGCTGTCGGTGGGCATCGCCCCGGTCAACTTCCCGGGCGCGACCGAGACCGATGTCAAGGGAGCACTTCCCGACCTGCAGGCCGGCCTGCAGGGCCTCTTCGGCGTCGAGTTCACCGGCGAGATCTACCCGAGCACCGCCTCCCAGCTGACCGCGCTACAGTCCGGCCGCGTGCAGATGACGCTGTCCACCAACGGCGACACCGCCGAGCGGCAGGAGACGATGGACTTCGTCGACTACATCCGGGTCGACTTCAACGTCGCGGTGGCCGAGGGCAACCCGCTCGGCGTCACCACCCTCGCCGACCTCTGCGGCAAGCGGCTCGGCCAGGTCAAGGGATCGGCCTCGATCCTGGAGAAGATCCAGCCGGCCTGCGCCGCGGCCGGCACCGAGGATCCCGCGGTGTCGGAGTTCGACGACGTCGCCAGCATGCAGCTGGCGCTGGCCTCCGACCGCATCGACGTGTTCGGTGACAACACCTTCAGCACCCTCTGGTCCAAGGCCCAGGGCCAGCCGGTGGACAGCGTGGTCATCCCCGAGCTCGGATCGCTCTACTTCGGCTTCACCTTCATGAAGGGTCAGGACCAGCTCCGCGACGCGATGCTGGCCGGCATGCAGAAGTTGGTCGAGATGGGCTACTACGACGAGGTTCTGCAGCGCTGGGGCCTGAGCGGTGGGGCCATCACTCCCGGCGTCAACCTGGCCACGGCCGCGAGCTGACCCGCCCCGTATCACGGATCCACCAGCACCAGCGAGGAGCATCATGCAGTCCAGCAGCGCCGGCCCGTTGTCCGGTATCAGGATCATCGACTTCACCCGGCTGATCGCCGGTCCGTGCGCCACGGACCTGCTGGCCGGCATGGGGGCCGAGGTGATCAAGGTCGAGTCGGCCGAGGGCGACGCGATGCGGCAGGCCCGCTCCGTCGACGGCGGCGGGTCCCGGACGGCACCGTCCTTCACGGCCTACAACGTCATGAAGTCCTCGCTGGTGCTGGACCTGAAGGATCCGACGGACCTGGAGACCGTCCGGAACCTGTGTCGGGACGCGGATGTCGTGATGCAGGCGTTCCGGCCCGGGGTCATGGAGCGGCTGGGCCTGGGCCCGGAGGCGCTCCGGGAGACCAACCCCCGGCTGGTCTACGGCTCGCTGTCCGCCTTCGGCGACACCGGGCCGGATGCCGCCCGCGGCGGCGTCGACATCGTGATGCAGGCCGAGACAGGCCTGATGTCGGTGACGGGTGAGGAGGGGCGCGGCCCGGTCAAGGTGGGGTTGCCGATCATCGACGCGGTGAGCGGATACGCCTTGGCCCTCGGCATCCTCGGGGCGCTGCTGCAGCGCGAGAGGCAGGACGTCGCCGGTGATGTCGCGGTGTCGATGCTGGACGCCGGCCTGCACCTGCAGGCGCAGCCGGTGGCCGAGTACCTCAGTTCCGGCAGGATCGCGTCCCGGGTCGGCAACAAGGCCCCCTACGCCGCACCCGCCGACGCCTTCACCACCGGCGAGGGCACCCTGGTGCTGTCGGCCCATCTGCCGGGCCACTGGCGCACGCTGTGCCGGCTGCTCGGCCACCCGGAGTGGATCGAGGACCCGCGTTTCGTGACCACCGAGATCCGGGTGCAGCACCGGGCGGAGATCACCGCGCTCATCGAGGCGGAGCTGGCCACCGCGCCGGCCGACCACTGGGTGGAGGTGCTGGGCGGGGCCGGGCTCACGGTCGGCAAGATCCGCGACTACCGGGAGGTGCTGGGGTCGGCCCAGGTGGCGGCGAACGGCTCCGTGCTGGACGCCACCGATGTCGACGGCACCCCGATCCGGATCGTCCGCACCCCGGTGCGCTTCTCCTCCTTCGACGACACCGCCATCGAACGGCACGTCCCCGGCCTCGGCACCGCGGCCGTCCCGCAGGCGGTGTCCGCATGAGCGCCCCGGTGCTGCTGGAGATCCGGGACGGGGTCGGCGTGGTGACGATGTCCCGGCCGGAGCGGATGAACGCCGTCTCGCTCGATCTGGCCCAGGGTCTGCACGACACGCTCGGCGCACTGGCCGTGGACGACGCGGTGCGCGCCGTCGTGCTCACCGGCGCCGGCCCGCGCGCGTTCGGTGCCGGTCTGGACATCCGTGAGGCCGCGACGCTGGACAGCGACCAGCTCGCCCGTCAGCACGAGCTCTACAGCGGCGTGCAGCGGATGATCGCGGACTTCCCGAAGCCCACGATCGCCGCCGTCAACGGTGTCGCGGCCGGCGCCTCGTTCCAGCTCGCGCTGCACTGCGACCTGCTCCTGGCGGCTCCTGCCGCGCGGTTCGGCATGCCCGAGCTGGCGGCGGGCCGCCCGTGCATCATCGGCAGCTACCTGCTGCACCGCCGGATCGGCCCTGGACTGGCCGCCGATCTTGTGCTCACCGGCCGCTGGCTCCCCGCGACGGAAGCAGTGTCCGTGGGACTTGTCTCGCGCATCGTGCAGCCGGAGTTCCTCCTCGAGGCCGCGGTGGAGGCCGCCGCGGCGATCGGCGGGCGCAGCCCGGCGGCCGTCGCCGCCACCCTGTCCTGGTTGCGGGAACTGCGCACCGGTGCGGTCCCCGACCTGGCCGGTGCCTTCGACCGCGGGGCCCGGGTCAGCGCGGAGTCCGCCGATCCGGACGCGGAGCGGGCGGCGCTGGCAGTCCTCACCGGGAGCCGGTCATGACGATGACACTGCACACCGCTTCCGGGATCCGCTCGCAGTTCCCATGTCTGGCCGACCTGGTCTACCTGAACACCGGCACCGTCGGGCCGTTGCCGACCACCGTGATCGAGGCCGCGACCTCGGCCCTGCGCACCGATCTGGAGCGGGGCCGCAGCTCCGGGCGCCGGTTCCAGGGCATCGCCCGCAACCGGACGCGGGCCCGTGAGCTGTGCGCCGCCCTGGTCGGGGTCGAGCCGGCGGCGGTCACCCTCACCTCGGGCACCACCGAGGGCGTGATGATCGCGCTGCGCACGGTCGGCTGGACGTCGGGTGCCGAGTTGCTGGTCTCCGATGCCGAACACCCGGCCGTCACCGCCGCGCTGCGCGGGCTCTGCGAACGGCACGGCATCGTGCTGCGGAGCTTCCCGACCACCGGTTCCGACGAGCAGGTCCTGGCGGCCGTGCGGGAGGCTCTCGGACCGCGGACCGCCGCCGTCCTGGTCTCGCACGTGCTGTTCGCCGACGGACGACCGCTGCCGGTCGCCGGGATCTGCGCCGCTGCCGCAGGAGTCGGCGCCGTATCCGTGGTCGACGGCGCCCAGGCCGTCGGCGCGATCCAGGTCGACGTCCCCGCCACCGGCGCCGACTTCTACGCCTTCCCCGGCCAGAAATGGCTGTTGTCGATCGAGGGCACCGGGGCGCTTGTCTCCCGGACCGCCGTCAGCGGCCTGGATCCCGCGCCGGTGCCCGGCGCCGCGGTAGCCGCCTTGATCGCCGCCCTGGAGTTCCGCGACGGCATCGACAGCGAGCCGGAACTGGTCGCGCTGGCGGCCCGCCGGAACGCGGAGCTGCGCGCTGTGCTGGAGAGCACCCCCGGCGTCCGGATCCTGTCCCCCGCCTCCGCCACCACGCTGACCTCCTTCGTCGTCGAGGGCACGGCCTCGTCCGAGGTGGTCGCGGCCCTCGGCGCGGCACGGATCGGGACCCGGGTCATCCCGGAGAACGACGCGATCCGGATCAGCGCCGGCTTCTGGACCGACACCCACGACATCGACCGCTTCGCAGCCGGTCTGGCGGGCCTGGCCGGGTCGGGCCGGTCGACGGACCCGCAACCGGCTGCTGCGTGCCCGATCAACCCACCGGTGGCCGAGGGCCCCGCGGAAAGGCAACGATGACTGCGACACTCCCCACCGGCCTGCTGGCCGACCGCCTGGGCATCGAGGTGCTCGAGGCCGGCCCGGAGCGGGTGGTGGCCCGGATGCCGGTCGCCGGCAACCAACAGCCGGACGGCCTTTTGGCCGGTGGCGCCTCCTGCATGCTCGCCGAGAGCGTCAGCTCCCGCGCCGCGGCGCTGCACGCCGCCGAGATGGGCGCCAAGGCCGTCGGTGTCGAGCTCAACGCCACACACCACCGGTCCGCCACCTCCGGGCACGTCACCGCCGTCGCCACGGTGATCCACCGCGGGCGCACGGCCGCCTCCTACCAGGTCGTGGTCACCGACGAGGCGGGCAAGAGGATCTGCACGGCCCGCGTGCTGTGCCTGGTCGTGCGGCGGCCCGGCCACGACCCGAATTCGACGACCCGTGCGGAGGAGACATGACCGTCGACGAGATCCATTCCACCACCACGGCTCCCGATCCCGATGGCCGGTTCGCCGCCGAGATCCTGCTGCCCCGCCGCTCCCCCGGCCGGTGGATCGCCGGGGCGGTCGCCCTCGTGCTGGTGTACTTCGTCGCCTCCTCCCTGCTGACCAAGGAGGGGCTGGAATGGGCTGTCATCGGGAAGTACCTGTTCTCCGAGGGCATCCTGCACGGCCTGCTCAACACCCTCTGGCTCACCGTCGTGGTGATGCTGCTCGGATTCCTCTTCGGGATCGGCCTGGCCGCGATGCGGCTGTCGAAGAACCCGGTGCTGCGTTCGATCAGCTGGACCTACGTCTGGATCTTCCGGTCGGTCCCCATGCTGGTGCAGATCCTGTTCTGGTTCAACATCGGCTACCTCTACCCGCAGATCAGCTTCGGCATCCCGTGGGGACCGACCTTCTTCCGCGGTGACGCCAACGAGATCATCAGCGCCACCACCGCCGCGATCCTGGCGCTGACGGCGCACGAGGCCGCCTACGCCTCGGAGATCATCCGCGGCGGCATCCTCGGCGTCGACCAGGGGCAGACCGAGGCGTCTGTGGCCCTCGGCGTCCCGCAGTGGCGCATCCTGCTGCAGATCGTCCTCCCGCAGGCGATGCGCACCATCGTCCCGGCCGCCGGGAACATGCTGATCGGCACGCTGAAGGGCACCTCGATCGTCAGCATCATCGCGGTGTCCGACCTGCTGTACGCGGCACAGTTCGTCTACAACAAGACGTTCCAGGTGGTCCCGCTGTTGGTGGTGGCCACGATCTGGTACGTCGCGGTCACCTCGCTGCTATCCGTGGGGCAGTACTTCGTCGAGCGCCACTACGCCCGCGGGGCCGTCCGGGTGCTGCCACCGACGCCCTGGCGCCGGCTGATCGCCGCCCTGCAGGGCCACTCGACCAGGAGGACAGGGGCATGACCTCGACTGTTCCACGCGCCGTGCCCGGCGGCGCTCCCGTCACCACGCCGGCGGTCCGGATCTCCGGGCTGCGCAAGCGGTTCGGCTCGATCCTGGTACTGGACGGGATCGACCTGGTGGTCCCGCACGGGTCGGTGACCGTGCTGATCGGACCGTCCGGATCGGGCAAGAGCACGCTGCTGCGCTGCGTGAACCAGCTCGAGACGATCGAGGGCGGCCGGATCGAGGTGGACGGCGAGCTGATGGGCTACGAACCGGCCGGCCCGGGACGGCTGCGGGCGCTCGGCGAACGCCGCAAGCGGCAGCAGCGCACGGCCACCGCCATGGTCTTCCAGTCCTTCAACCTCTTTCCGCACATGACCGCGCTGGAGAACGTCTGCTACGCACCGGTCAAGGTACGACGGCAGGAACCCGCGGCCGTGCGTCGGGAGGCGGTCGCACTGCTCGAGCAGGTCGGCCTGTCCGACCGCGCCGAGCACTACCCGCGGCAGCTGTCCGGTGGTCAGCAGCAGCGGGTGGCGATCGCCAGGGCGCTGGCGATGCAGCCGTCCCTGATGCTCCTGGACGAACCCACCAGTGCCCTCGATCCCGAGCTGGTCGGCGAGGTCCTCACGGTCATCAGGGATCTCGCCGCCTCCGGCATGACGATGCTGGTCGTCACCCACGAGATCGGTTTCGCCAGGGAGGTCGCCGATCAGGTCGTCTTCATGGACGCCGGACGGGTTGTCGAGGCCGGGCCGCCCACCGAGGTGCTGGAGCGCCCCCGCACACCCCGGGCCAGGGAGTTCCTGGAACGACTGCTCTGAGCCGCCCGTCCCCGAACCGGAAGGAACCGTGACCGAGACCGCCCCGTCCACCGGCACTCCCGTCGAAGCGACGGACCTGCGCCGTCGGACCACCCAACGCCGCACCCTGCGGGTGCTGGTCGTGGCGCAGGTGGTCGGCGCGATCGGCACCGCCGTCGGCCCGTCGGTCGGTGTCGTGCTGGGTGACACCGTCGCCGGGTCGGAGGCGGCATCCGGCCTCGCCCGCACCGCATCGACGGTCGGTGCCGCCCTGGCCGGCATCACCCTGGCCACGCTCTCGCTGAAGTTCGGCCGCCGCCCGGCGCTCGTCCTCGGCTGGACCACAGCCGCCGTCGGGGCCGCCCTGCTGACCGTGGCGGCGTTCGCCTCGAGCCTCGTCCTGGTGATCACCGGCATGGCGATGCTGGGGGTGGGCACCTCCGTTGGCGTCCAGTCCGCCTACACCGCCACCGATCTCGCAGATCCCGTGCGCCGTGGCCGACAGCTGTCCCTGGTCGTCTGGGCCGGGACCGTCGGATCGGTGCTCGGCCCGAACATGGGCGCACCCGGCGCCGCGCTGGCCGGGGCGATGGGCTGGCCACCGCTGACCGGCGCGTTCCTGATCGCCACCGTCGTGCTCGTCGTCGCGGCGGTGGTCGTCCTCACGCTGCTCCGGCCCGATCCGCTGCGCCTGGCCAGGGAACTCGACCGTCCGCGGTCCGGCGACCGACCCGCGCTCCCCCGCCTCCGGGAGGCCCTGCCGATCATCTGGCGCACGCCGGCCGCGCGCACCGCCTACATCTCGATGATCTGCGCCCACATCGCGATGATCGGCGTGATGACGATGACCCCCGTGCACCTGCACCGGCACGGGCACTCCCTCACGGTCGTCGGGCTGACCATCTCGGTGCACGTCGCCGGGATGTTCGCCTTCGCACCGCTCGTCGGCTGGTGCGCCGACCGGTTCGGCAGCCGGCCGGTCATCCTCACCGGCCAGGCCCTCTTCGCCGCGGCCGCAGTCAACGGGTTCATGGCTGGCGACTCAGCCGGTGGTGTCACCGGTGCGTTGTTCCTGCTCGGCCTGGCCTGGTCGGTGGTCACCGTGTCCGGGGCCAGCCTGCTCAGCGGCGCCGTCGACCCGCATGTCCGTCCCCTCGTCCAAGGCACCACCGACACCAGCATGAACGCCGCCGCAGCCATCGGCGCCGGGGCCGCCGGGCTGATCGCCGCCGGGATCGGCTTCAACGCCCTCGCCCTGGTCGCGGTCGTCCTGGTGGTGCCGCCGATCGTCGTGCTGGCAGCCGGGCGGGGCGCGCCGGCCGGTCGCTGAGATCGCGCATCATTGGCTGCCTCGGGCATCTCGCGCGACCACCGCTCCTTCCGACGACCGCCCAGCAACCCGTGGTTCAGTCGGTGGCGGCGACACGGATCAACGCACGACCCGCGACGACGTACCCGACACCGGCGTCGAGGACGTCCGGCAGGTTGGTCGCGTCCACTCCGCCGTCGACACCGACGTGACCCAGCCCGCACAGCCGGGCCGCGATATGCAGCCGTCCGGTGCGGGCGCTTCCGGTCGAGCCGGGTGTCAGGAGCATGACCAGGACGCCGTCGAAGTGGCGGGCCACGGCTTCGACCTCGACCGGTGATGTCTCCGGGGACACGGCCAACCACGGCGACGGACCGAGCTCCCGGATCGTCTTCGCGGTGCCCGCCGGATCGGCGAGACGTTCGAGGTGCACGGTGATGCGGTCCGGACCCCCGGCCGCCACGGCGGACAGCATGTCGTCCGGACGCTCGACCATCAGGTGCACGTCCACCCGGTGCGAGACCGCCACCAGCGCGGCGATCTCGTGGACGGGAACACCGGTGCGACCGGCGAACGGCACGTCCATCACGTCGATGTGCGTCCACATCGCGGAGGCTCGCAGCAGGCCGGCAGCGGTGATCCGCCGGCCTGCTGGGACGCCCGTGAGGCTGCCTGCCGGGGTCGCCCCGGACGGCAGCCCGTCGAACAGACCTGTCAGTCCGACGGTCACGCGTGCTCGAGGGCGCCGGACTGGCCGCCCTGGTGGAGGGCGAATCCGTGCTGGCGCTCCACCTCGTCCTCGGGCAGATCGATGGGCTGCCCGATCATCCTGGCCACGGCAACCGTCTTCGCGACCTCCTCGACCATGATCGCGGCGCGGAGGGTGGCGGTCAGATCCGCTGCGGCACAGAACACTCCGTGGTTCTGCATGAGGACCGCCGGCGAGTTGCCACGGACCCGGAGGACCTCCCGGCCGGTCGCGTCACCCCCGATCTCGACATAGTCCCCGCACGGCACGGGTCCACCGAAGTTGTCGGCGATCGATGTGAGGCACGGTGGGATCGCCTGGCCGGTCGCGGCCCACGCCGTCGCATAGACCGAATGCGTGTGGATCACCGCGCCGACGTCGGCGGCGTGACGGTAGAGGTAGAGATGGGTGGAGGTGTCCACCGACGGTTTGAAGGCCCCGTCCACCGTCCTGCCGGACTCCAGGTCGAGCACGACCATCGATTCGACGGTCAGCTCCGGGTAACGGATCCCGGTCGGTTTGATGACCACCACGCCGAGATCCCGGTCGACGATGCTGGCATTGCCGCTCGTCCACGCGACGAGATCGTGGGCAGGCAGCTCCATGTTCGCCTCGAACACCTGCCGGCGGAGCTCCAGGTAGCTCATCTGCTGACAACTCCTTCTGGGATCGTGGCCAGGACGGCATCGATCGAGCCGCCCTCGGACGCATCGGCGAGCACCCGGCGGCGACGTTCCTTCGCGCGCCGCATGAGATCGGTGCCGTGCCGGCCGAAATGGTCGTGCAGTTCCAGGTAGTCGGCGTACATCTCGTCGTAGATCTCACGAAGTGCCGCCTGCGGCAGGTATTCCGCCGCGGGGGGCGCGGCAAGGGCTGCGGCCGCCGCGGCAACCGAGGAGTGTCCTCCGGCCGACGATCCGGCGGCCACCGAGGCGAGCAGGGCCGATCCGCGGGCCGGGATCTGGGTGCTGCCGGCCACGACGACCGGCAGGCCGGTGACGTCGGCGTAGATCTGCATCAACAGCGGGCTCTTCCGGGGCAACCCGCCACAGGCGACCAGTCGGTCGATGGACACGCCGGCACCGGTGAAGGCCTCGACGATGCGACGGGTGCCGAACGCCGTCGCCTCCAGCAGTGCCCGGTAGACGTCGGATGCCCTGGTGGCCAGCGTCATCCCCATGACGAGGCCGCTCAGGCCCGCGTCCACGAGGACCGACCGGTTGCCGCTCCACCAGTCCAGCGCCGTCAGACCGTGCGTGCCGGGTGCGGATCCGGCAGCGGACAGCTCCAGGTACTCGAACGGCGAGAGACCTGCCTCCGCCGCGGCTCTCGTGTCCCGCTCCGGCATGCCCTCGCGGACGAACCAGCCGAACATGTCGCCGACGCTGTTCTGACCGGCTTCGTAGGCCCACAGTCCCGGCGTGACGACGTCCCGCGCTGTCCCGCACATCCCCTCGACCTGCACGAGGTCCTCGCCGAGGACGAAGTCACAGGTCGAGGTGCCCATGACCATGACCATGGCGCCGGGACCGGTGACCCCGGCGGCAGCCACCGAGGCCACCGCGTCCATGTTCGGACAGGCCACCACGGTGTCGGGGGACAGACCGAGCAGGTCGGCCATCGCCGGTGCGAGGGTGCCCACCGCCTCGCCGGGGCGGTGGAACGAGGTGCCGAGGGTGCGGTGCACCAGGGCCGGCAGGTCCGGGTGCAGCGCCGCGAGGAACCCGTCGGCCGGATACCCGCCGCCGTCCGACAGGTACATCGCCTTGTAGGCCGCCCCGGCGATGCTGCGCACCTCGTGCCCGCAGAGCTGCCACACGATCCAGTCCTGCGCCTCGATCAACCGAGCCGCGGCCGCCGCGACCCCGGGATCCTCCTCGAGGATCTGCAGCACCTTGGGCACCATCCACTCGGCCGAGATCCGGCCGCCGTACCGGGCCAACCGGGCCCGGTCGAGCCGTTCCCCGAGATCATTGATCCGGTCCGCCTGTGACTGCGCCGCATGGTGTTTCCACATCTTGGGCCAGGCGTGGGGTCGTGCCGACCACCCGTCCAGCCGGCACAGCGGGGTGCCGTCGGCGGTCGTGGGCAGCATCGTGCAGGAGGTGAAGTCGGTGGCGATGCCGATGATGTCGGCCGGATCGACACCGCTGCCGGCGACGACGTCGCGGACCGTCCCGACCAGGGTGTCGAGGTAGTCCCCCGGATCCTGCAGCGCCCACTCCGGCGGCAGTGCCCCGCCGTCCGGCAGCGCGCGGTCCAGAACGCCGTGCGGGTAGGCCATCTCCGCGACGGCAACCTCCCGCCCGTCCTCCAGGTCGAGCAGCAGGGCTCGCGCGGACTCGCTGCCGAAGTCCACGCCCAGGGTGTACGCCACCGGTGCCGTCAGCTCCCGGCCACGGCCGGCATCACGACATCCGCGACCAGCGAGATGATGTCGAGGTCGTCGCCGGGCGCGAGCATGAGCATCGTGTGCTGGACCCCGACGGCGGCGTACTCCTGCAGTCTGACGACGAGATCCTCGGCGGTGCCGACGGTCCAGGACTCGCGGGTCTTCTCCCGCCAGGCACCGACGTCGTCCAGCCCGAGGAACCGCCCGGCCTGCGCAAGCCGCTCGTCCACGTCGGACCTGTCGGCGGCGATCACCGCACCCACCAGGATGGAGCGCTCGATCTCCGCCGGGTCCCGCCCGATGTCGGCGCAGGCATTGTCGACGTTGCGGTTGAGCCGTCCGGTCTCCTCCGGTGACAGCCAGTCGACGTTGTAGTCGTCGGCGTACCGGGCGGCGATCCTGGGCGTCCGGCGGGGTCCGTGCCCGCCGAGGATCAGCCGCGGGCGGGGCCGCTGCACGGAGGCGGGTGCCACGGTGAAGTCGTCGACCCGGTAGTGCTGCCCCTCGACACCGCCGGTGCTGGTACCCCAGAGCTGGTGCAGCACGGCGAGGTACTCCTCGAGCTGGTCGAACCGGTCGCGGAGCTCCGGGAACGGCAGGCCCAGCCGCAGGTGCTCCGGGGCGTACCAGCCGGTGCCGATCGACACGTCGACCCGACCGTCGCTCATCTCGTCGACGGTGTTGATGATCTTGGCGTACAGCGAGGGGTGGCGGAACCCGACCGGGGTGACCAACGTGCCCAGCCGGAGCCGCGAGGTCTCCCTCGCCAGGCCGGCGAGGGTGCTCCACGCCTCGCTCGCCGCCCGCTCGAAATGGTCCGCCGTAGAGGTCAGGTGATCCGAGCGGTACATGCCGTGGAACCCGAGCCGCTCGGCGGCGAGCGTGGCCTCCCGGAGCGTCGCGTAGGATATGCCTTCCTGCGGGTCCAGGAACAGTGACAGTTTCATGGTGCTCTTCCTTCTCGTGCCGGGGCGGGCCGGCGATGTCCGGGTGAGGCTCAGTGGTTCTCAGAAGCTCAGGCGTTCTCAGAAGTCGTACTCGTCGATGTTGTCCGGGGTGAACACGATGGGCTTCTTGTAGACGACCTCGCCGTCCTTGCCCACCGTGTACGTCCCCGCCGTCCCCGCCTCGAAGGTGGCGCCCTCGGTGGCGGTGAGCTCACCGGTCAGCAGACGGTGGGCGGCGTAGACGGCGATGTAGCCGAGTTCCTTCGGGCTCCACATCATCGAGGCCTTCATGCTGCCGTCCTTCATGAACTCCTTCACCGAGTTCGGCAGCGTCTGACCGGTGGCGTACACCTGGCCGGACCGGTCGCTGGCCACGATCGCCCGGGCCGCGGCGGGGACGCTGACCGAGGACGGGGACACGATGTACTTCAGGTCCGGGTGTGCCTGCATCAGGTTGACCGCGACGTTGTAGCTGGTGGCGTCGTCGTCGTTCGCGTACTGCACGTCGTCGATCGCGGTCAGCTTCGAGTACTTCGGGTCGGACGCGATGTGCTGCTTCATGTACTCGATGATGGCCTTGTGGTTGGGCGCCGTGGGGGATGCCGCGACGAACGCGACCTTCCCGCCGTCCGGGTCGTTCATCAGGGCGCAGTCGAGCTCGGTCGTCGCGATCAGCTCGTAGCCCACCGGGTTGCAGAAGATGTCGCGCGCGTCGGCCGCGGCGTCGCCCTCGAACGAGACCACCTTGATGCCCTGCGAGCGGGCCTTCTTCAGCACCGAGGCGATGGCGTCGCCGTCGATCGCCGCCACCAGGATGGCGGACGGCTTCTGGGTCAGGAAGTTCTGCAGGGTCTGGGTCTGCAGGCTCGCGTCCGGGTGGTCGGCGCCGGCATAGGTGAACGAGTCCGCCAGCTCCTTCGCCGCGGCCTCGCCGCCGATGCGTGCCTGCTCGAAGTACGGGAACCCGGTCCACTTCGGGGTTTCCAGCAGCGTGAAGCCCCCCGCCGCGGCGCTGCCCGCGGCGGAACCGGAGGTCCCGGCGGCGGCGCTCACCGCGTCCTTGCTGGACACCCCGCACGCCGAGAGCCCGAGGCCGAGACCGGCGGTCAGCGCGAGCTTCCCCAGGGTGCGCCGGTCGATGGGGGTCGAGAGGCGGCTGACTGCCGCCGTGGTCAGGTCGGACATCCGTTGTCCTTTCATCGATGGGATTCCGGTCGGTGACGCGATCAGGACGACCGCGTCACCGGGGTGCCGACGGTGTCGGCGTCGGGGCGTGTGTCGGAACGCGGCCGGTCGACCGCGTCGGACCTGGTCCGCCGTGACGGGAGGGCACGACCGACGAGCACGACGACCCGCGGTACAGCAGTACTGAGGACGAGAAGACCGCCGAGAATCAGGGTCTGGGTGGGGCCGGCCACGTTGGCCAGTCCCAGGCCGTTGGACAGCGTGCCCAGCAGGAACAGCGCGAGGACCACACCGAGCACCGTGCCGCGCCCACCGTTGATCGCGACACCGCCGAGCACCACGGCGGTGACCACGAAGAGGATTCCGCCATCGGCGTTGTCGGCCCTGGCCGAGGCGTACTGACCGATCCACACCCAACCGGCGAGTCCGGCCAGCGCTCCGGCGAGCAGGTAGGCGGTGATCTTCGTCCGCTGCAGCGGGACCCCGCCGAACGCAGCCGCTCTCGCGCCGGCGCCGACTGCGTAGCTGTGCCGGCCGAAGACGGTCGTCCGCAGCAGGAGGGCGACGGCCACGGCGACGACCACGAAGAGCACCAGCGAGGCCGGCACGATCCCCAGGTCGGTGCCGCCGAGCCAGGTGAAGCTGTCCGGGAAGTCCGAGACCCCCTCCTGCCCGCCGATGATGTAGGCGAGACCGCGGTAGGCACCCATGGTGCCGAGGGTGACCGCCAGCGACGGCAGCCCCCATCTCGCCACCAGCAGCCCGTTGACGGCGCCGAGGGCGCCGCCGATGACGACCACCGCCGCCAGGGTCGCCGGCGCGGGCCAACCGGCGTGCATGAGCACCGCCGCGGTCGTGGTCGCCACCGCGAGCGTGGAGGCCAACGAGATGTCGATCTCGCCCTGGATGACGACGATCATCAGGCCCAGCGCCATCAGGCCGGGGATCACGAAGAACCTGGTGGAGCCGAGGATCTGGTCGAGATACAGGTAGTAGGGCGACAGCGACGCGGACCAGGCCATGGCCGCGACGACGAGGACCACCAGCAGGACCTCCCAGCGGAGCAGCATCCGCTTGGCCCGGGCGATCATGCCGTCACCGCGACCCGGCGCCGGGTACGGGAGAGCAGGGCCGCCCGCCGGGTGATCGCCGCATCGACCGCCACCGCGAGCACGATCGCCGCACCCTGGATGAGCAGCTGCCAGTAGGCCTGCACCCCGAGCAGGATCAGTCCGTTCTGGATGGTGGCGAGCACCACCGCGCCGAGGGCGACGCCGACGATGCTGCCCGAACCGCCCCAGATGCTCACCCCGCCGATCACCGCCGCTGCCAGCACCTGCAGTTCCCAGCCACTGGCGAGGACCACGGTGACGGTGCCGACCTGCGCCGCGTAGAGGAATCCGGCGAACCCGGCAATGGCACCCGCAACGATGTACGAACTCCACACCACCCGCACCGAGGGCAGGCCGAAGAACCTGGCCGCATCGGAGTTGGACCCGACGGCGTAGAGCATCCGCCCGGGCACCGTCCACCGCAGGGCCGCCGCGGCGCCGATCACCACCAGCAGCGCCAACAGGACCAGGTTGGGGATGCCCGCCACCGAACCGCCGGCCAGCGCACCGAACCAGGAGGGCACCTCGTTGGAGGTGATCTGCTGACCGTCCGCGTACACGTACGTCAGACCGCGGTAGACCGAGAGGGTGCCGAGAGTGGCGACGATGGACGGGATCTGCAGCAGCGCGACGAGTGCACCGTTCAGCAGGCCCAGCACGGCGCCGATCGCCACCGCCACCAGCACCAGCAGCGGCCCGCCGTCGACGTGGGTGGAGATGTCCGCCGTCACGTAGGCGGACAGGCCCATGACGGACCCGACGGAGAGGTCGAGGTTCCCGGTGAGCACCACCATGGCCTCGCCGGCGGCCGCGATGGTCAGCACTGCGGCGGCGAACAGGATCGCGCGGGCGTTTCCGGCGGTCAGGAAGTTGTCGGCGCTGACGGCGAAGACCACCCACAGCAGCACCAGGAACACCGCGACGCCGAGGAACCTGACCCGCAGCAGCCCCTGTCCACGATTCGGGCCGGAGGCCTCGGGGACCGGTCGTGGTGAGCGCGCCGGGGCGGTCATCGGTGTCCTCCGACGGTCGCCGATCCGGTGGCGGCAGCCATCACTGTCTCCTCGGTCGCCTCGCCGCGGGCGAGGTCGGCGGTGAGCCGGCCGCCGGCGACGACCAGCACCCGGTCGGACAGGGCGAGCACCTCGGTCAGGTCGGAGGAGATCACCAGCACGGCCATGCCCTCCTCGCGGGCCAGCCGTTCGATGATCCGGTGCACCTGTGTCTTCGTGCCGATGTCGATGCCGTGGGTGGGTTCGTCGAGGATGAGGATGCGTGGGCGGGTGGCCAGCCACCTGGCCAGCGCGACCTTCTGCCGGTTGCCTCCGGACAGCGCGGACACCGGCGATCGCGGGCCTGCTGTCTTGATCTCCAGCGCGGTGATCTGCTCGGCCGCCAGGGCGGTCTCCGGCCCTTCGAACAGCACGCCGCCCCGGGCGAGCGAGGACGCGCTGGGCAGCGCGATGTTCCGCTGCACCGACATCGACGGGATGAGGCCTTCGACGTCGCGGTCCTCGGGGACGTAGGCGACACCGTGCGCGACGAGCTGTCCCGGCCCCCCGATGCGCACCGGACGCGAGTCGATCAGCACCTCGCCACCGTCGATCTGCCGGACACCACAGACAGCTTGGGCGATCTCGGTCCGACCGGCTCCGACAATCCCTGCCATTCCGACGATCTCGCCGGAGCGGACGGCGAAGGTGATGTCCTCGAACTCGCCGTCGGACCGGAGGTCGCGGACCTCCAGCGCGACCGGCCCCGGGTCGGCGGGAGCGGGTGCGGCGAAGAGCCTGTCCATCCCCCGGCCGACCATGAGGCGAACGATCGTCTCGTCGTCCAGTTCCACGGTCGGAGCGGTGGCCACATGGCGGCCGTCACGGATGACGGTCACCGTGTCGGTGAGTGCTGCGATCTCCTCCATCCGGTGCGAGATCCAGACGACAGCTGTGCCGTCGTCCCGCAGTCTGCGCACCACGTCGAAGAGACGACCGGTCTCGACCGGCGTCAGGGACGCCGTGGGTTCGTCGAGGATCAGCAGTCGGGTGGGTGAGGTGAGAGCTCTTGCCAGTTCGACGAACTGGGCCTCTGCCAGGGAGAGCGACGACACCGGCGCCCGGGTGTCCAGGGCGACACCGAGCCGGGCGAGGAGTTCCTCGGCACGCAGGTGCATCCGACCGCGGGACAGGATGCCGCGCGGGCGCTGCGGGTAGACGCCGGCGAAGATGTTCTCCGCGACGTCGAGGTCACCGAACAGCTTCGGATCCTGGTACACCGCCGCGACGCCCGCGGTCCGGGCCTGCCGGGGATTGCGGTACCCGACGGGCTCGCCGTCCAGCAGGACCTCGCCGGTGCTCGGGGACAGCAGGCCGGTCACCACACCGACCAGCGTCGACTTCCCCGCGCCGTTCTCCCCCACCCAGGCATGGATGCTGCCGGGTGCGACCGAGAAGCTGACGTCGGCCAGCGCGTGCACCGCCCCGAAGCTCTTCCCGATGTTCCGCAGCTCCAGTCTCGGTGCGGGAACGGTCATGTCGAGGGTCATGTTCGTACGACCTCCTCCGAACGTCGTTGTCACGGTGGTCGATCCCGGCTACGCCGTGGCCCGGTCGGTCAGCAGCTTGCCGACCGCACCACCGGGGTGGCTGTGCGCGAACAGCTCCCACGCCTGCTCCCGTACGCCCATGGTCACGGCGGCGAGTGCGTCGCCCAGCGCGCAGTTCGCCAGCGAGCTGCCCATGGCGATCATCCGGCCGTAGTCCGCCTCCGGGTCGGTCCGGGTGACGAGCACCCGGTCCGCCGCGGCGGCCAGCGCGGACCCGGCCTCCGAGGTCATCGCCACCGCAACGGCTCCACGCTCCCGGGCGCGGCGGACGAACTCGTTGAGCTCGTCGCTCTCCCCGCCCTTGCTGATGGCGATGACGACGTCCGAGTCGGTGACCGCGCCCAGGCCGCCGTGCAGCCCGTCCGCGGCGCTGACGAACATCGCCGGCGTGCCACCCACCGACAGCAGGTGCGCGATCCGCCTGGCTGTCGCTCCCGAGGTCCCCATCCCGGCGACCAGCACCTTGCCCGCACATCGCACCAGAAGGTCGACGACATCGAGGAAGTCGTCGCCGAGTTGATCGGGCAGCGACGCCACGGCCGCGGCATCCGCGAGCAGCACCTGGCGCGCAGTGGCGAGAGCGATCTCGTCGGGGATGACGCGCATGGCACGGGGATCCGGCATGACCACCTCCTATCCGCTCATTTGAGCATCACTAGTTCTCATCTGATCGTTGCAGACGATAGGACGGCTACACCAACATGGTCAAGACCTTCCCGCTGTCGGCCAGAATTCGCTGCGCTCACTGATGTTTCGTCCTGCCATTGGTCCGAGCCGTGGCGCTCAGATGAGCGGGGTGCCTTGCGAAGGGACCGACAGCGCTGGCATGCTTCCGACAGCGCGGCACGGCGCGCACCGCGCAGACGAGGGGACGGTCGAAGATGGGGCCCGCCGAACTGACCCGAGCAGTCGCCATCGCCCGGATGTACTACCTGGAGGAGCTCTCGAAGAGCCAGATCGCCGAACGGACCGGGCTGTCCCGGTTCAAGGTCGCGCGGATCCTGGCCGACTGCCTCGCCCAGGGGATCGTCACCATCACCATCGCCAGCCCGTCGAACATCGATCCGGACCTGTCGGAGCAGCTCGGCGAGAGATTCGGACTACGGCACGCACTCGTTGTCCACCCCACCTCCGGCAACGATGCCGACCTGCGGGCGGACCTCGGCCGGGCCGCTGCCCAACTGCTCGGCGAGATCCTCGACGGCGACGATGTTCTCGGGGTCGGCTGGGGGCGGACGCTGACCGCCATCGCCGATCACCTGGACACCCTCCCCGCCTGCCCGGTCGTCCAGATGACAGGCGTGACGAGCAGCGACATGGACAACTCCATGGAACTCGTCCGCAGGATCAGCGAGGTGTCCGGGGGTCGCCCGTACCCGATCTTCGCGCCGCTCGTCCTCCCGGATGCCACCACGGCGGCGGGACTGTTGCGCCAGCCCGACCTCGCCGCCGCCACCAACCAGTTCGGCACCATCACCAAGGCCATCGTGGCGGTCGGTAGTTGGGATC
Organism: Nakamurella alba; assembly: GCF_009707545.1. Lineage (NCBI taxonomy): Bacteria > Bacillati > Actinomycetota > Actinomycetes > Nakamurellales > Nakamurellaceae > Nakamurella > Nakamurella alba. The sequence goes on from NZ_WLYK01000009.1 coordinate 69,560, forward strand.
CGCCCAACTCGCAGCTGCGCGGTGTGATGACTCCCCGCGAGCGCGACGACCTCGCCCGGCTCGGCGTCCAGGCCGAGGTGTGCGGAGCGTTGCTCGACCAGCAGGGGCAGGAGGTCGACACCGACATGAGGAACCGGATGATCGCCGTCGGGATCGACCAACTCCGCGACATCCCCGAGTTGATCGCCGTCGCCGGCGGCGCCTCCAAGGAGAAGGCGATCCTCGCCGTCCTGCGCTCCGGCCTGGTCAACTCCCTGATCACCGACGACGCCGTCGCGCGGGGACTGTTGGCCGCGGCCGGTTGACGGGCGGCCCGCCGCGACCTAACCCTTGCATGCTTCGTTGCATGCAAGGGTTAGGCTGGCGGCATGGCAGGTCCTACCGAGCGCACCGCACCTCCGCCGTCGGCGGCGGTGCGGGCGTACGAGCACACGAAACGACTGATCCTCACCGGCGAACTGGCCGGCGGCGCGGCGGTCAGCGAGCTGGCGATCGGCGAAGCGCTCGGCGTCAGCCGGACGCCGACGCACGAGGCGTTCCTGCGGCTGGCGACGGAGGGTCTGCTGGTCCTCGAGTCACGCAAAGGCGCTGTCGTGCGACCGATGTCACCGAGCGAGACGGCCGACGTGCTGGAGATGCGGGAGGCCGTGGAGTCCGCGGCCGCAGCGCGGGTCATCGAATCCGGCTACGACGCCGACCTGGTCGGTCATCTGACTGAACTGCTCGCAGCGCAGGAGCGGGCCCTGCGCGACGGCGACGTCGAGCGGTTCGTCGACATCGACGACGACCTGCACTCCTCGGTCGTGGCGGCCTCGCGGAACGCCATCGCCGCGCACTTCATGGCCATGCTGCGCGACCGGCAGCAGCGCCTGCGGCACCAGCTGATGCGAGTACGCCCGGAGCAGTTGGAACCCGCGTATCTCGAGCACCGGCAGCTGGCGGCCGCCATCGGCGACCGGGACGCCGATGCGTACCGGACTCTGCTGCACCACCACATCTCGGTGCACAAGGTGGTCCTGTGAGCGCCGTGGTGCAGCAGGCCGTCACGGGGGCCGGAGCTGCTGTGCGCCGGCGCATGTGGTGGCGGGTCTGGGGTGCTGTGGTCGTCTCGTCCTGGGGCGGCAACCAGTTCAGCCCGCTGCTGGTGATGTACGAGGACCGTGAGCACTACTCCACGGTCGCCACCACGCTCTTCCTCGGCCTGTACGTCATCGGGCTGGCTCCGGCCCTGTTGGTGGCCGGGTCGCTGTCGGACCGGCACGGCCGGCGTCCGCTGCTGATCGCCGGCGTCGCCGCCGGCGTGATCGGCAGCGCGCTGCTCGCGCTCGGCGAGCTTGGCCCGGAGTTCCTGGCCCTGGGCCGATTGTTCTCCGGGTTCACCGTCGGTGCGGCCGTGGCTGTGGGCACCTCGTGGATCAAGGAGCTGTCCGATCCGGAGTGGGACCCGTCCGCGCGGCCGGGCGCCGGTGCCCGCCGGGCCTCGCTGGCCTTCCTGCTCGGCTCGGCCGGCGGGGCCTGCGTGGCCGGCGTGCTGGCGCAGTTCGCGCCACTGCCCGAGGTGCTGCCGTACGTCGTGCACTGCCTGGTGGCCGCGCCGTTCCTGGTCGTGCTGCTGCGCACGCCCGAGACCCACCGCAGCGGCGGTGTTCCCGGCCCGTGGTGGCGGCAGTTGCGGGTGCCGAGCGCCGGCCACCGCCGGTTCCGGCGGGTCGTGCTGCTGGTCGGTCCGTGGATCTTCGTCGCCTATGCGCTCGGCTACGGCTACCTGCCGACCCAGCTCCGGGAGGCGACCGGGTCGGGGGCACTGCTCTTCGCCACCCTGGCCTCCGGTGTCGCGCTGGGTGCCTCCAGCGCGGTGCAGCCGATCGCGAAACGGCTGCACACCGAACGCAGCGCCCGGGCACTGACCGCCGGGCTGCTGGCGCTGACCGTCGGCATGGCACTGGTGCCACCGGCGATCGCCCTGCAGTCGCTCGCCGTCGGGGTGGTGGCGAACGTGATCATCGGTGCGGGAGCGGGCATTTGCCTGGTCTCGGCGCTGCAGGAGGTGCAGCGCATCGCCACCACCGCGGACCTGGCCGGTCTCACCGGTCGCTTCTACGCCGTCGCCTACGCCGGATTCCTGGCACCGTCGGTCATCTCGGCGGTCGCCCTTCTGGTGCCGGTGCAGCTGGTGCTCTGGATCGTCGTCGGCGTGGCGGCAGCGAGTCTGGTCCTGCTGCAACTCACCTCGCGGCGGCATCCGGTGGGCTGACCCGGCACGCCCGTCAACCCTGGGCGGTCAGTCCCTCCTCGATGGCCAGGATCTGCAGCGCCAGGTGCTTGGAGTAGAAGCGACTGGCGAAGATCCCGGTGGACACCATGAACCACAGGCCCGGGACGCCACAGCCCCGCCAGACGGCGGTGTACTCGCGGTCCTCCCCCACCGTGCAGATCTCCGGCAGCTCATCGGTGAGATCGCCGAGCAGCGGGCGGCTGGACTCCTTCGCGGAGCGGAACCCGGTGGCGAAGACGACCAGGTCCGCCTCCAGTTCCGTGCCGTCCTCCAGGACGACGCCGGAGGCCGAGAAGCGGGTCACCGGCCCCTGGGCCACTCGGATGCTGCCGTCGATGATCAGGTCCGAGGCGCCGATGTTGTAGTAGTAGCCGGTCCGGTTCTCCCGGAACACGAGACCGTTGATGCCCTCACCGTTCGGCCCCCACCCCAGCCGGAAGCCGGCTGCTGCCAGCCCTTCCAGCGTCTCCCGGTCCTGCTCCCGGGCGGCGGCGACGAGAGTGGGACCGAATGCCGGGTACATGCCGAACGGCAGCGCCGCACCCATCAGGTCGGCGTCGGCGGTGCGCCGCACACCCTCGAGGTAGTTGGCGAAGAACTGCTGGTGGAAGGTCCCGGCATTGATCACGTAGGTGGGACCGCGCTGGACCATGACCACGTCCGCCACCCCCTGCTCGGCGAGGTCCTGGGCGATGTCGTGCCCGCTCACCCCGGTCCCCACCACGACCACCCGACGCCCTGTCCAACCGGCGGCGCCGGCGAACTCGGAGGAGTGACACACCTGTCCCCGGAACACCTCCCGACCCGGGATGTCGGGCATCGCCGGCAGATTGTTGAAGCCGGTGGCCACCACCACGTGCCTCGGGTGCAGTGACCTCGTCCCGCCGTCGGCGTCGACCAGGTCGACCTGCCACCCTCCCTCGTCCGACGGGCGGGCACCGGTTACCTCGACCCCGGTGAGCACCGCGATGTCCAGCAGGTCGGCGTAGGAGCGGAGGTAGTCGCCGAACTTGCCGGCGGGGGTGAAGTTCGGCCAGGTACTCGGCAGCGGCAGGTAGGGCAGATGATCGGCGCCGACCGGGTCGTGCAGCGCCAGCGCGGCGTAGCGGTTGCGCCAGTTGTCCCCGACGGCCGCGTTCCGCTCGAGGACCAGACACGGCACTCCCAGCCGGCCGAATCGCGCAGCGATCGCCAGACCGCTGTGACCACCACCGATCACGACGACCGCGGGGTCGGTCCACGCCTGGTCGGCAGCTCGCTCGTCCGGCCAGGTCGGCCGCCCGCGGACCGGGCCGTGGTGCTTGCCCGCGGGGCGGCTCGCCCCGATCCGCTCACCACGCCCGGACAACTCGACGAGCTCGGTCACCAGGGCGGAAGCCAGCCACCGGCCGTCCTCGGCCTGTTCCAGTTGCAGATACCCGTCACCGCTGCCGACGTCGGTGGTGAAGGCGATGAACGCCGACACCGCCGACGGCCCTCTGGCATCGTCGTACCAGGCCTCGGGTTCGCCGAGATCGTCCATCCGTACCTGGAAGTCGGCCAGCGCCCGGGCGCGCGGCGCGGATGCGAACCGTTCGCCGATCGCCGCCGCCCCGGTCCGGTTCGTGAAGTCCCACTCGAGGACCAGCAGGTCGCGCACCGTCGCGCCGTCGGTGAAGCAGGCTGCGATGGCTCCCTCGTCCGCGGCGGCCACGGCCGGGGCGAAATCGGCGAGCCACTCCCGGACCGGCGTGGCAGGCGGTGTCAGTGGGGGTGTCACTGGGGGTGTCGTCGTGTCCGGCAATGCCGGATCGGTGATCGTCATGTGATGTCCTCGTCGACGTGGTGCTCGGAATGGTCGGAAAACTGCTGCACTGACATCGTTCTCATTCGTCGGCGGTGGTCCACACACCACCGGTGTCGACGCGGGCGAGCACCGAGGTGCGGTGGGCCAGCCGGGTCAGGTCCTGCCACCGGCTGCGTCGCGGTGCCCCGCCGTACTTCCAGGTGGGGCGCCCGAGCAGCCGGGTGGCGAGCGCGTACAGGATCGCCCCGTCGCTCCACTGCGTCACGATCCGCCCGGAACCGGACTTGTAGTAGTTGTTCGCGGTGGCGAACGCCGTGCCGGCGAGGCGTCGCTGCAGTACCCGGTTGAAGATCTCGGTGGGCCGCCGCCGCACCTCGATCCGGTCGGCGCCGGCCCGCACCATCGATCGCACGGCGCGGGCGATGTAGGACGCCTGCGCCTCGAGGTGCGTGACGATCGCTCCCCCGTTGGTGTTCGGGCCGTACATCATGAAGAAGTTCGGCACGTCCGGCACCATCAGCCCGAGCATGGCGGACGGCTCGCCGTCCCAGACCTGGGCCAGCTTGCGGCCGTCCCGGCTGATCACGTCGAACTCGAAGCCGAAGTCCGTGCGGAACCCGGTGGCCATCACCAGCACGTCGACATCGTGCTCCTGCCCGTCGGTGTCGACCACCCCGGCCCGGGTGACGCGGTCGACGGCCCGCGGCACCACCGAGACATTGGGCCGCAGCAGTGCCGGGTAGAAGGCGTCGGACAGCACCGGGCGCTTGCCGCCGTAGCTGTAGGCCGGGGTCACGATCCCGGCCAGCTCGGGGCGATCGGCGAAGGTGGTCCCGATGTAGCTCCGGGCCGTCGCCTCGGCCGCGGCGTTCTGCGGTGTCCCCGGCCGCCACCCGGCATTGCGGTACTGGGACTTCTCCCGCCGCCACAGCATCGCGAACCGGTTCAGCCGTTGCGCCGTCGGTGAGCGCATGGCGTCCTTCTCCGCCTCCGAGTAGTCCCGGTCGAGTTTGGGCAGCACCCACCCCGGTTCCCGCTGGAACAGCATCAATGCGGCACAGTCCGGCGCGATGGTGGGTACCACTTGCGCAGCCGTCGAACCGGTGCCCACCACGGCCACCCGCTTGCCGCGGACGTCCAGACCGCGGGGCCAGCGGCTGGTGTGCACCGCCAGTCCGGCGAACTCGTCGAGCCCCGGCCACTCCGGGTAACGCGGGATGTTGAGGAACCCCACAGCGCTGACCACCACCTGGAACGCGCCCAGGTCCCGCTCCCCCGACGTCAGACGGTAGGCCTGCTCCTCCTCCACCCACTCGACCCGGTCCACCGCCGTCCCGGTGCGGACGTGTTCGCGGATCCGGAACCGGTCGGCGACATCGCCCAGGTAGCAGAGCAATTCGCGCTGCCGGACATGCGTCCGGCTCCACACCCGTGGCGCGTAGGAGAACGAGTAGAGCACCGACGGGGTGTCCACCTCGGCACCCGGGTACGTGTTGTCCCACCAGGTCCCACCGATGTCGGCGGACCGCTCGAAGATCGTGAACGGCAGGCCCGCCCGGCGGAGGGCCACCCCGGCGGCGATGCCGGAGAAGCCGCCGCCGATCACCGCCACCCGCGGCAGGGGGTGGTCGAACTCGTGTCGCTTCAGACGAATCACCATCGACTGCGTCTCCATCATTTCGAAATATCGAAATGGGCTTCGATATATCCCAGTGTAGGGTCGGTCGTCGAAGGGGTCAACCGGCCCCGGACCACCGGAAGGGCGTTGGCCCGGGCCTGGACAGAAAGCTCGCTCGTATGAAGCCCGCACTCTCCGCGCAGCGATCGCTCTCGGTGCTGACGTACATGACAGTGCGTCCGGGGAGCGTCTTCTCGCTCACCGAACTGTCCTCGGCCCTGGACGTCAGCCCGGCGTCGATGTCCGCGGTGCTGCTCGCCATGTGCGATGCCGGGTACCTCGAGCGGCACCCGCGGCACCGCACCTACTCGCTCGGGCCGGCGGCCGTCGCGTTGGGCCACGCGGCATCGGATCGGCATCCGGTGATCGAGGCGTCGCGCGCGGAGCTGCGACGACTCGCGACCCTCGGGTCGGAATGCCTGGGCAGCGCCGTCGTCGGCGACGACATCATGATCCTGGCCATGGAGGGCCGGCCGAACGGTCGGTCCCGGGGATCATGGGTGGGACAACGGATCCCGTTGGTTCCGCCCTTCGGGCAGGTCTTCCTCGCCTGGCACCCCGGTCCGCCGGTCGACGCATGGCTGGGGCGGCTCGGGAATCTCCGGTCGGAGCACGAGGTCGCACTGCGCTCGTCCCTGGACCTCACCCGGCGACGCGGCTTCTTCATCGGCCTGCGGAACGTCCCGGTGCAGACGGTCGTCGACACCGTGCATGCCTCGTCCACCGTTCCCGATGCCGACGCCCACCGCCGGTTGGAACAACTGATCCCGGACCAGATCGACGGATACGGACTGGATGTCGTGGACCCGGACCGTCACTACGACGTGGCCAACCTGGCGGTCCCGGTGTTCGACGGGGATGCGGCGGCGGTGTACGCGCTCACCCTCTACGGCCTCGACGACATCCCGGGCAGGCAGCTGACGGAGGTCGCCGGCCGCATGCTGGACTCCGCCGCGGTCATCACCCGGGAGATCGGCGGCCGGCCGCCGCTGCCGACCGCGGGCGGGGACCGGGCATGACGGCCCCGCCGGAACTGCTCGAGAAGCGACGGCTGCTGGAATCGATGATGGCCGGGCGTCCCGAGGTGCCGGGTGTCAGCGGGCGCCCGGTGCACATCGGCGGGGTGCCCGTCCTGGTCCAGACCCCGCTTCTCCCCCGCGCGAGGTTGCTGTACTTCCACGGCGGCGGCTACCGCCTCGGCTCGCCCGCCGCGATCGCACCGTTCACCGCCGCCCTGGCAGCGGCGCTCGAGGTGGAGATCTTCTCGGTCGACTACCGTCTCGCACCCGAGCATCCGTTCCCGGCCGGCATCGAGGACGGCATGGCGGTGGCCCGGACCCTAGCCGACGGTCCGCTGCTGATCGGTGGCGATTCGGCCGGCGGTGGGGTGGCGGCCTGCCTGCTGACGGCCGGCCCGGAGCAGGAGCTGCCGGTCTTCGCCGGCGGCCTGCTGCTGTGCCCGTGGGTGGATCTCAGGGTGGGCGCACCGAGCTTCCTGGACTGCGCCGACACCGACCGGATGTTCTCGCTCGCCATGGCGACCGAGGCGGCCGACATGTACCTGGCCGGGCACGACCCCGCCAACGCGCGGGTGTCGCCGGTCCTGGCCGACTGGACCGGCTGCCCACCGCTCGCGGTGCAGAACAGCACCACCGAGGTGCTGCGGGACGACGCCCGTGCACTGGTCGCGACGGCGCGGGCATGCGGGGTCGACGTCCGGCACGACGAGTACCCCGACCAGCCGCACGTCTTCCACTACGCCCACCCGGACACCGCCGCGTCGGTCGCAGCGGTGGCCGCGTTGCGGGCGTTCGTCGACGGGGTGCTCCCCGGCTGACCGTCAGACCATCAGGGCCAGCGGGTACTTCACCGACGCGCCGCCGTCGACCGACAGCACCTGCCCGGTGACGTAGGACGCCAGCGGGGAGGCGAGGAACAGCGCAGCCCCGGCGATGTCGTCAGGCTCGCCGAGCCGGCCCATCGGCACCGCCCCGCTGAACTCCGGGGCCCGCTCGCTGGTCGCCATGAAGGTCGCCATCCGCGGGGTCGCCACGATGCCGGGGGCGATGGCGTTGAACCGCAGTCCGGAGGTGGCGTGCTCCAGGGCCGCCGACCGGATGAGATTCACCAGACCGGCTTTCGCCGCCCCGTAGGCGGCGTTGTACGGCGAGGAGACCACGCCGTTGATCGAGGCGATCGCGACGTACGACCCCGGCCGCCGCATCGACACCAGGCACTGCTGGATCACCAGGTACTGCTGGCGGAGGTTGAGGGCGAACATCCGGTCCCAGGTGGCGTCGTCGCAGTCGGCGAGGTGCCCGGCGGCGGCGATCCCCACGACGTCCACCACCACCGTGGGTTCACCGACGTCCGCCACGACAGCGCGGAAGGCCTCGGCAACGGATCCCCGTGCAGTGACGTCGATCTCGACACCGACCGCGCCGTGACCGATCGCGGACGCGGTGTCCCGGGCGATGTCGGCGCGGACATCGGCACAGACCACCGTCATCCCGGCACCGGCGAACAGGGCCGCCGTCGCCGCCCCGATGCCCGGGCCGGCGCCGAGCACCACCGCCACCTCCCCGCGCAGGCCGACGTCGGGACGGGCGGGCAGGGCGGGAACGGGCGTGTCAGCCATGTGGGTCCTCGAGGGGTGAGAACGACGACGGGCCGGTCGGCCGATCGCTCAGAGACGGCGGAAGCCGCGGACCGCTGCCGCGGACGAGGCGTCCACGATGCGGTCGCCGAAGCGCTCCAGGACGAGCTCCTGGGTGGCGTGCAGGTGCTTGACGGCCAGTGCATCCAGGGCAGCACCGTCGCCGTCGGCGATCTGCCGGGTCATCGACTCGTGGGCCTTGAGGACGGCACGCTGCTGGCTCTCCGCCGGGTACTCGTCTGTCAGCTGGACGTTGTCCGCCCACGCCTCCTCCTGGATCGACCACACCGCGACCAGGCTGCGGACCATCAGCCGCAATGTCTGGTTGGCGGTGAAGTCGACCAGGATGTGGTGGAAGGTGCGCGAGACATGGGTGAAGGCCGGGCCGTTCCCGATCACCAGGCGGGTCTGCTCGAGATTCTCCCGCAGCGCCGGGACCACGGTGGACCGCCGGTCCCGCCGGGAGGCGCACGACAATGCGCACATCGGTTCCAACGTGATCAGTGCGCCGGCGAGGTCCCGCAGGGTGATGTCCTGTCCCTGCATCGACAGCCCGAGGGCGTAGGCCGCGGAGGACCAGCTCGGCCGATGGACATGCGCCCCACCGAGTTTCCCGCGGCGGACGGTGATCAGGCCCTCCGCCTCCAGGATGCGCAGCGCCTCGCGCAGCGACGGGCCGCTGACGCCGTACTGCTCCATGAGGTCTTCCTGCTTCGGCAACGGCCCGTCCACCAGGCTGTTCCGCAGGATGCGCTGCCGCAGGTCCGCGGCCACGGACTCGGCGATCCGGGACGGACCCGCCGAACCCGCACGTGCTGCCGGTGCGTTCACCGTCCCCCTCCTCGCCCGAGCGCCGAATATGTATGAATATTACCAGCCTTCGACCGCCTGACACGGTCGGTGCGCCGTCAGTGCGCCGTCCAACCGCCGTCGACATGCAGGACCTGGCCGGTGATGTACGCCCCGGCGTCACCGGCGAGCAGCAGCAGCACCCCGTCGAAGTCGTCGACGGCGCCGTGCCGTGGCAGCAGGGTGTTCGACAGGATCCAGTCGTGGATCTTCGGCACCGCGATGACCGGCGAGGTCATCTCGGTCTCGATGAAACCCGGTGCGATGGCATTGATCCGGATGCCGAAGCGGCTCCACTGCGCGGCCCACTCCCGGGTGATGGCGTTCAGGCCGCCCTTCGACGCCGCGTAGACGGCCTGCGGCAGCCGGCCGATGCCGACCCCGGCCACCATGGACGACACGTTGATCACCGACCCGCTGCCGCGCTCCTTCATGTGCGGGAACACCCGCTGCACCATCAGTATCGGTGCGACGAGGTTCACCCCCAGGGTCGTCGTGATGTCGTCCAGGGACTCGTCCTCGGCGCGGATCCCGCCGGCGATGTAGGCCGCGTTGTTGACCAGGACGTCCACCGAGCCCAACCGCTCCATCGCGGTGTCCACCGCCGCCACCGCTGCTGCCGGGTCGGAGAGATCGGCCGGCACCGCGATCGCCCGCGGACCGAGTTCGTCGACCAGCTCGTCCAACAGCGCAGCGCGCCGGGCCACGAGCGCAACCGTCGCGCCGGCGCCGACGAGGACGTGGGCGAACCGGCGGCCGATGCCCGCGGTCGCGCCGGTGAGCACCACCGTCCGGCCCTCGAGGGAGAACTTCCCGATCGCCCCGGTCATGCCGCTCCCGCCCCGGTGACGCCGAACCGCTGCAGGTCGAAAGCGCGGATCGCGTTGCCGTGCAGGAACTTCGCCCGGACCTCCAACGTCAGCGCCAGATCGTCCACCTGCCGCAGCGGCAGGTCGAAGTCCAGCAGCGGCCAGTCGGTGGCGAACAGGCACTTGTCCTGCCCGTAGCTGGCCAGGAACTTCCGGAAGCCCGGTTCGAAGTGCTTGGGCAACCGGGCGGAGGTGTCGATGTAGACGTTCTCGTGCTTCCACGCCACGTGGATCATCTCCTCGACCCACGGCGATCCCACATGTCCGCAGACGATCCGCAGGTCGGGGAAATCCAGTGCCACGTCGTCGATGTGCAGCGGCTGGCCGGAGCGGGAGGGGAACAGCGGACCGGTCCCGCCGACCTGCGTCTGCAGGGTGATCCCCAGTTCCTCGCACTTGGCGTACAGCGGGTAGAAGATGCGGTCCGTCGGATCCCGCCAGAGGTAGAACGGCTCGAGCTTGAACCCGCACACCGGGTAGTCCCGGACGTAGGCCTCGAGTTCCCGCACCGCCTTCATGATCCCGTCCGTGGGATCGCACCAGACGACGCCGAGGAACTTGCCCGGGCGGGCCTCGAGCGCGGCGAACACCTCGCCGATCGGTGTGGCGGGGCCGCCTGACATCAGCGCGAGATCGACGTCGGAACGGTCGAACCGCTCGAGCATCTCGGCCATGGGGATGCCGCCCTCGAGCTCGCTGTTGCGGTAGCGGCGCAGCACGTTGAGCGTCCGCTCCGGAAGGGCTGCGGCCACGGTGGGCGTCCACGGCTGCGCCCATGCGTCGATCACCCGGACCGTGCCCGGTACGGCGGAGGTGGTGCTCATCGGTGTCCTCCCTGGGCGGCGGCAACCCTGCCGCCGTGGTCGAAGTCGGCGGACCGGATGATGCCACCCGCATCCTGCAGGCACGTCGCCACCCGGGCGGCGAGCAGCTCGGGATCACCGTGCAGTCCGTCGTGCAGCAGTGCGGAGCGGGCCAGGGCACCGAGGCCGAACTCCTCGGTGTAGGCCATGCCGCCGCAGACCTGCAGTGCGGCGGCGGTCGTGGTCCGGGCGGCGACGGCCGCCTGGTGGGCCGCGACGGCGACGGCGATCGGGGTGGTGCCGGACCAGGCCTGGGAGGCTGCGGCACCGGCCGAGGTGATCGCGACGTGCGCATCCACCAACCGGTGCTGCACCGCCTGGTAGCTGCCGATCGACCGGCCGAACTGGTACCGGTCCCGGACGTGCGCGAGCGCGAGGTCCAGCGCCGCGGCGGCGAGGCCGATGCGCTCGTGGGCCACGGCGAGGCGTACCAGCAGGCCCGCGCGTCCCACGTCGTCATCGGTTCCGGAACCCTCTGCACCGTCGGAGGTGTGGACCGGGCCGGTGATCCGGAACATGGCCGCCCGCGGGTCGATGCCGGTCGTCGGGGACACCTCCAGGTGGGCGGCACCGACCCCGACCAGTACCGCACCGGATCCTGCCGCCCGGTGGTCGACCACCAGCAGGTGGGTGGCAGGCCTTTCCGCGCCGCGCCGGACGGCGTCGACCACGGCCCCGGCGGGCCCGGGCGACACCCGGCCGGACAGCACGGTCACCGCGGCATCGGCTCCCAGGCGGCCGGCGAGGACATGGGTCGCCAGCAGCGAGGCGCCGGCCGTCACCGCCGCCGCGGCGCCGGCCGCCTCCTGCAGCGCGCCCACTGCGAGAGCCGTTTCCTCCTCGAGGATGTCGGGCCAACCCGCGGTGATCAACGTCTCCGCCGACAGGCCGGCCGCGGCACTGTCGGCGACCAGGGCGCGGCACAGTTCGCGCACCGATTCCCGGAGTTCGGTGTCCGTCACGCCGACCTCCCCAGTCCCAGCACCCGTTCCGCCACGATGTTCCGTTGCACCTCGGCCGCGCCGCCGTAGACCGTCGCGGCCCGGCTGTAGAACCACTCGCCGCGCCGGTGTGCGTCCTCGGTGGTCCCGCCCAGCACGAAGTCCGGCCCGGCCAGCCGGCGCACCGCGTCCTGGACGAGATGTTCGGTGCGGCCCAGCATCAGCTTGTCGATCGACACCTCCGGACCGAGCACGGTGCCGGCGGCCAGCGCCTCGACGGTGGCGAGTGCCCGGGAGCGCAGCGCGGACAGCGCCGAGTAGGCCTCCCCCACCGCCGCGGCCGACACCGGTTCGAGCCCGTCACCGACGCCGGCGAGGGCACGGCCGAGCATCGCGTGCATGAGTGCCTGCCGCTGCCACGCCCACATGCCGCGCTCGAACTGCAGCATGTGCATCGCGATCGCCCAGCCCTGCCCCGGCTCGCCGATCAGGTGGTCGGCCGGGACCTCGACCCCGTCGAAGAAGACCTCGGAGAACTCCGGCTCGCCGGTCACGCTGTCCAGCGGCCGCGCGGTGACGCCGGGGGTCGTCATCGGGACCCACACCAGCGCGAGGCCGCGGTGCCGCGGGGTCGTGTCGGAGGTACGGGCGAGCACGGCGCAGTGCGTCGCCCGGTGCCCCAGCGACGTCCAGATCTTGTGACCGGTGACCTTCCATCCGACCTCCGACCGCTCGGCCCGGGTCCGCAGCGAGGCCAGGTCGCTGCCCGCCTCCGTCTCCGAGAATCCCTGGCACCACAGCTCTTCCCCGGCCAGCAGGGCCGGCAGGTGGCGCCTGGCCAGCGCCGGTGCGTAGGAGGTGAGCGCCGCGCCGACCACCTCCAGCGCCGCGGCCGACTCCGGCAGCACCAGGCCGGCGGCGACCAGCCCGTCGTACAGGACCGCCCGGTGCACGGCAGTTCCGCCGCGACCGCCGGCATCCACCGGCCAACCGTCGAGTGCCACACCGAGCGCCGACAACCGGCCCCAGAGCTGCGACCCGCGGTCCACGCGCTCGTCCAGGGTGTCGGCCGGGTCCGCACGCCCGACGGCGAGATCCTCGCGGTGGTCGTCCAGCCACGCCCGCAGCGTCGCGGAGCCGGCCAGCGGCGAGCCCGGCGGCAGTTCACTCATCGGTGCACCCTCGTGTTCCCCTGCCGTCACGCCGCGTCGAAGTCCGAAAACGGACCGTCCAGCCCGATCGACGTCGCCAGCACGGTCAGCCTGCGCACCGTCTGCGACTGCCCCTCGGGCAGCCGCCGGACGGCCTGACTGGCCCGGGACAGCCACGAGACGTCGGTCTCGTCGCAGAATCCCATGGCGCCGTGCAACTGGTGTGCGCCACGCAGCACGACATCGGCGGCTTCCAGGGCCGCGACCCGCAGGGCCAGCGCATCGGCCAGCCGCACCGCCGGAGCGGACCCACTCCGGGACCGGGCCGGGGACCGGGATTGCGACCACAGCGTGTACTTCGCCAGCTCCTCGAGACCGTTGACCGCGACGGTCATGTCGGCGAGCCGGAACCCCACGGTCTGGAAGTGCTGCAGCAGGTGCCCGAACTGCTCCCGTTCACCGGTGTAGCGGCGGGTGTCCGACAGCGCCCGGTCCAGCAGACCGAGCAGCCACCACGACTGCAGCGTCACCAGGAGCGCGGCAGCGGCGGGATCGGGGTCGCCGTCCGCACCGACACCGACGGCGTGCACGAAGGCGCCCAGCGGTCCGCCCAGCACCTCGGTCGTCGGGGTCACCGACGCCGTGGTGCCGTCCAGGCGGACCCCGGTCCAGCCCAGCGGCACGTCCACGTGGGCGGCGAAGGCGGCTCCGGTCCCGGGCAGCGGGGTGAGTGCCCGGGTGCCGTTGCCCGCGAGCCGCTCCGCGACCGGATACGGCAGGGCCACCCAGCCGGCCGCCCGGCAGACGGCGGCAGCCGCCTCGGTCTCGGCCTCGTCGCTGCCGGGCCGCAGGTCCCACACCCCGAGGCCGGCCAGCGCCTCGTCGATCGGCCCGATCCGCCCGGCCGGTGCGCGGACCGCCGCCCGCAGCAGGTCCAGGCCGCCGAGCGCCTCGAGTGCCCCTGCCGTCACCTCGCCGAACTCCAGCGCCTCGGCGGACATGTTGCCGTTCATCGTCGGATCAGACTCCTTGCCAGGTGCTGCTTCTGCATCTCGAGGGTGCCCGAGGCGACGGTGGACGCCTGGGCGTAGCGCCAGTGGTCCTCGACCGCCCGATCGAACAGGGTGCGGCCGGACCCGCCTTCCGTCTCGGTGCCGGCCAGCCCGGAGGCGCCGCAGATGTCCATCAGCACCTCCGCCACCTCCTGGTCCAGGGTGGTCACGGCGATCCGGTACGCGGCCGCATCGGCCGGGTCGAGGCCGCCGCGGACCTGGTGGTCGACCACCTTGTAGGCCAGCAGGCGTGCGGCGCGGGTGTGCACCAGGGCGCGGGTCCACCGGTCCAGCAGCGCCGGGGGCAGGTCGTCCCAGCCGTCCCCGAGGGCGATGGGCGCCCAGGTGAGCAGCCGTTCGCACCGCGCGTACCGGGCGATGCCGACCCGTTCGAAGGCCAGTACGTCCGAGATGATGTCCCAGCCTCCCCCCACCGTGCCCAGCACGGCCGCGTCGGGGGCCCAGGCCTCGGTGAAGAACACCTCGTTGAGGTGGTGGTTGCCGAGCATGCTGGGCACCGCCCTGGCCTCGATCCCCGGCTGGTCCATCTCGACCAGGAACACGGTGATCCCGTCCTTGCGGCCGCCGGCCGGTCCGGTCCGGGCCAGCAGGAAGCACCACTGTGCCATCCGGGCGTACGACGTCCAGATCTTCTGGCCGGTGATCCGCCAGCCACCGTCCACCTTGACCGCTGCGGTCCGCAGGGCCGGTAGGTCGGATCCGGCACCCGGTTCGCTGAAACCCTGGCACCAGATCACGTCACCGGCGGCGATCGGCGGGAGGAACTTCTCGTGCTGGGCCCGGGTGCCGTGCCGCATGATCACCGGCCCCACCCAATTGATCCCCATGTACTGCGCGCCCCGGGGTTCGTGGACGGCCCACATCTCCTCGCGCAGCGCGGTCTGCTCCCAGCTGCTCGCGCCGGCACCGCCGAACTCCGGTGGCCAGGACATGGCGAGCAGCCGTTCGGTGCCGAGCACCTTGCAGAACCGTTCGGTGGTCGCCAGGTCTGCCGGGTCGTCGGTGAACGCACCGAGGAACTCCGGCGGGATCTCACGGGAGATGATGCGGCGCAACCGGTTCCGGAGGTCGGTGACCTCCGTGGATTCGGAAAAGTCGAGCACAGGTGTCTCCTGGTGTCGCGACGGCCGTCCCGGCCGTGCGGATGTGCGTGGCGTGCTGCTGGTACCGGCGGTCAGTCGTCCGCGGTCGTGGTGGGCTGCATGAGTTCCTCCAGGGCCGCGGCGTCCAGCGATCCGGGGTCGGCGGTCAGCGCGAGCCGGCCTTCCTCGACCACCAGGACCTGCTCGGCGATCCCCGAGAGCACGTCGTCCATCTGCTCCTCGACGAGCACGACCGCGAGGCCCTCGGCGGCGAGCGCGGCGAGGGCGGCGTGCACCTCGTCGACCATGATCGGCGCGAGACCGGACGAGGGTTCGTCGACGAGCAGCACCGACGGGCGGGCCGCGATGGCCTGGGCGATCGCCAGGATCTGCTGCTGGCCGCCGCTGAGCGACCCCGCCGGTTCCCGCAGCCGGTCCGCGAGAACAGGGAACCTGTCGAGGATCCCGGCGATGACAGCCGGTCGCTCGCCGCGCGGCAGCCTCGACCCCTGCACACCGAGCACCAGGTTCTCCTGGACGCTCAGACCGCGGAACACCTGCTTCCCGCGCACGAGGCCCAGTCCGTGGCGCACCCGCCGGTGGGCAGGCCAGGTCGTGACATCCGTGCCGCCCAGCAGCACCGACCCGCCGGCGGCGGGCAGCAGGCCGGCCACACCGGCCAGCAACGTCGACTTCCCGGCCCCGTTGCGGCCGACGACCGCGAGCACCCGGCCGGCCGTCGCGGTCAGCGAGATGTCCCAGACGGCGATCAGGTCGCCGTAGCCGACCTTCAGCGAGGTGACCGTGAGAGCTGTTGCCGTGTCCATGGTCCCGGTTCCCTCGTTCCTGGCGGTGCTCATGACTCCGGGACCGACCTCTCCAGCAGGGTCGACGCCCGCGCACCGAGGTAGGACGAGATGACCTCGGGGTCGGAGGCGACCTCCTCGGGTGTGCCGGCCGCGATCATCCGGCCGAGCCGCATCACGCAGATCTTCTCGGCGAGGTCGAAGACGAACCGCACGTTGTGCTCGACGATGACCACCGTGGCGCCGGCATCCCGGGCGCGCAGCATCAATCGGGAGAGCTCCGCCAGCCCGTCCTCGTCGAGCCCGGCCGCGGGCTCGTCCAGCAGGATCACCCCGGGTGCCGCCGCGACGGCCCGGACCACCTCGAGCAGCCGCCGCACACCCAGCGGCAGTTTGCCCGCAGTGCGGTCGGCGATCCCGGTGAGACCGGCGAACTCCAGGGCCTGCTGGCCGGCGAGGTGGTCCTGCCGGCGGATCCGCCAGGCGGACGGCAGCCGCAGCATGGTGGCCAGGGTGCCGGGTCCGCGCACCCACAGCCGGCCGCTCTCGGCGATCTCCCGGACGGTCATGTCCTCCGGGATCACCGGGGTTTGGAACGTCCGGCTGACACCGGATCTCGCCACCTGGTACGGCGACAGGCCGGACACGGTGGTGTCCCCGACCTCGATCTCACCGGCCTCCGGACGGACGAACCCCGAGATCGCGTTCAGCAGCGTCGTCTTGCCCGCACCGTTCGGCCCGATCACCGCGGTGATGGTGCCGGGCTCGGCCACGAAGTCCACCTCGTCCAGTGCCCGGATGCCGCCGAAGGAACGGCTGAGCCCACGGGTCCGGATCCGCTGTCCCGGGATCCGCAACCCACCCGACGCCCCGGATCCGACTGCCGCGACGGGGGTGTCGTGCTGCTCGTCCTGCCGGCTCCGGCCCAGTCGGCGCAACACCCAGGCCCAGAGGATCCGGAACAGCTCGGCCAGCCCGCCGCGGAACAGGACACCCACCACGATCAGGAAGATGCCGTAGACGACTGTCGAGTACAGCTCGAAGCCGGAGGCCTGGAGCGGTCCGAGGACCAGCAGGGCGGCGCCGGCGAAGGCGCCGTAGATGCTGTTCGACCCACCGACCACCGAGGCGGCGAGGATGGTGATGCCGAGGTTCAGGTTGAACGCGTCCGGCGAGATGAAGCCGTTCAGGTACGCGTAGATCGCGCCGGCGGCGCCGGCGGGCACACTGCCGAGCACGTAGACCCGCATGCGGAGCCGGTACGTCGGCAGCCCCAGGGACGATGCCAGGGCCGGGCTCTCCCGCATCACCCGGAAGGACACCCCGTGCCGCGACAGCACCAGGTTGCGCATCAGCACCAGCCAGATCAACGCCACCATCAGGGCTGTCACGTAGAAGCCGGTGAAGCCGACGGGGATGCCGAGCAGCGTCGGCCCGGAGATCCCGGACAGGCCGAGCAGCCCCCCGGTGACCCCTTCGGTCATGGTGATGACCACCGGGATCAGCAGCACCAGGAAGAAGGAGACGATCGCCAGTGACCAGCGGCTCAGCCGCAGTCCCGCGGCGCCGGAGATCAGCCCGACCACCGCTGCCGCCACCATCCCGGCCAGCACGGCGACGGTGAGCTCGGTGACGCCGTGCTGGGCGAGGATGCCGGTCACGTAGGCCCCGGCCGCGAACATGGCGACCTGGCCGAGGGCCAGCTCCCCGCCGTAGCCGAGGCTGAGGTTCAGGCCGGACACCACCAGCGTGTAGATACCGATGAGGATCAGCTGACGCTGGTCGTACTGACCGAGCGCGGCCAGCGGCACGATCACCAGGACGGCGGCGACCAGCAGCGGGAAGGCCCACCCGTAGGGCAGCGGTCGGGGGACGGAGTTCTTCGAGAGGCTCACAGCAGACGCAACTTCCGGTCGCCGAACAGGCCGGTCGGACGCGCGACCAGCACCACGATCAACAGCACGAACACGGCGAGCAGGCCGGCCTGGCCACCGATGTACTGCGCGGCCAGTGCCTGCACGATGCCGGTGAGCAGTCCGCCGATGAGGGCACCGACGAAGCTGCCCATCCCGCCGACCGCGGCGGCCACGAAACCGAGGATCACCAGGGAGTTCCCCAGCTCGACGTTGGCCGACACCAGGGACACCACCAGTGGTCCCAGGGCCATGGAGAACGCCCCGGCCACCACGAACCCGAGCGTGCGCACGCGCTCGACGTCGATCCCGCGGAGGCGGGCGTTCTCCTTGTCCGCCGACACGGCACGGATCGCCATGCCCCAGGTGGTCCGGCGCAGGCCCCATTGCAGCAGCACCGCCACCACAACCGCGAGGATCAGCAGGGTGAGCTCCACCGGGAGGATGCGGCCGCCGAGTATCTCGAGAGCCTCCCGGCCGCCCTCGAACGGGACGTTGCGCGGGGTGGTCCCCCAGATGATCAGCGCCGCACCGGACATCACGACGGACACGCCGACGGTGGTGACGAGTGCGCCGTGCGACGACCCCGATCCGAGCGGCCGGATCGCCGCCTGGTCCTCGAGCAGGCCGAGGAGCCCGCCGATCACCGCGGTGGCGACCAGCAGCACCCAGAGCGGCAGCCCGAGCACGACGCTGCCCTCGAAGGCGAGGAAGGCGCCGATCATCACGAACTGCGGCTGCGCGAAGTTGAAGATGCCAGAGGTGGTCAGCACCATGTTGTAGGCGATGCCGACGAGCGCGTTGATCGCGCCGAGGGCGAGCCCGGACCAGACGACGGTCACAGCGACAACCCTTACTTCCCGAAGCTTCCCGGCACCATGAGGCCGTTCACCCGCTCGCCGGCCTCGAAGATCGCGGAGTCCTCGGGGCTGTACACCGGTGCATGGTTGGTGGCGCTGAACTTGATGTCCTTGGAGACGAACCAGCCCTTGACGTCCGCGGCGGTCTGCAGTTGCTCCATGCCGGCCTTGAACGTGTCGGCGTCGGTGGAGCCGGCCTTCTCCGCACCCGCACGGCCGAGCAGCAGGCACGAGTAGTTGTCGCCGTAGACCTCGGCGGCGAAGGTCAGATCGGTGGTCTGCTTGGCGAGCGCGTCGGCGTAGGTCTTGAACTCCGCGCTCTTGGTGACCGCGGTGTCGGTCACGTTGAGCAGCTGGGTGTTGAGGTCGACGCCCTCGAAATCGCCCGGGTCGGCCAGCTGGCTGAAGTTGTTCACCCCGAAGGTGTCGTTGCCCATCACCGGAACGTCCCAGCCGATCTTGGTGCGCGACTTGAGCATCACGCCGGCGATCGGGCCGAAACCGTCCAGCACCAGGGCATCCGGGTCGTCACCCTGCAGCTGGGTCATCTGCGGGCTCAGGTCCAGCGCGGCCGGATCGGCATCCACCGTGGTCATGGTGATGCCGAGCGCCCCCGACGCCTTGACCGCGGCATCCCGGTTCGAGTGCCCGAGCTCGGTGTCCGGGAACATTCCGGCGACGTTCTTGTACCCCTTCTCCTGCAACGCCGACGCCAGCGCCTCGGCGTTGCGGTCGGAGATCGCCGAGGTGATGAAGTGGTACGGGAACTGCGCCGGGTCGTTCAGCGCGGTGGCGGAGGCCGAGGTGCAGGAGACCACCTTCGACTGGGTGAGGAACGGCAACGTCGGAACCGCCTCGGTGCTCGTCGCCCCGTTCAGCACGTAGTCGTACTTCTTGCCGGAGGTGAGTTCCTTCTGCAGCGCGGCCACGGCCTGCGAAGAGGTGCCGGTGGAGTCGATGTAGGTGGCCGCCACCTGCTTGCCGAGAATGCCGCCCTCGCTGTTGACCTGGTCCACGGAGGCGGCGACGGCCGCACGGTCGGCGGCCCCGATCGAGGACAGGTTGCCGCTGAGCGGCAGCAGCACCAGGTAGTTGAAGGTGTCGCTTCCGGTGCCCCCGCCGCCGTCACCGGAATCGGAGCTGCCGCAGCCCACGGCTCCGGCGGCGAGGGTGAGGGCGGCGAGCGCGCCGGCGAGGGTCCGACGGGTGGTGCTGGATGGCTTCTTTGCCATGGTTGCTCCCATGAGTCGAGGGCGGTGGATGTCATGCGCGGTGGTTGTCGAGCGCGGTGGTGGTTGCTACCGGGATCCCGTGCGCGAACCGGGACGGACGAATGCGGTCAGCAGGAGGCGATGCCGTGGTCCCGGGCGCTGACACCTACCGTAGCGAATATCCTCATCCTTGTATAGATAAGAACTTCAGGTCTCGAGGATTTCTCCTCAGACCTTCAGCATCGCCTTCACGACCTTGCCGCTGGCGTTCAGCGGCAGGGCATCCACCACGACGATGCGGCGCGGCACCTTGAAGTTGGCGAGACGCTCGCGGGACCAGGCGCGGATGCCCTCGGCGACACCGGGGTCGGATCCGGGCAGGTCGCCGAGAACCACGAAGGCGACGGGCACCTCACCCAACCGCTCGTCGGCCATCCCGATGACAGCCGCGGACGCCACGGCGGGGTGCTCGCAGAGTGCGGCCTCCACCTCGGCCGGGTAGACGTTGAACCCGCCCACGATGACCAGGTCCTTGATCCGCCCGGAGACCACGAGGTCGCCGTCCGGCGTCCACCGTCCGAGATCGCCGCTGCGCAGCCCGACCGCCGGGTCCACGGGCACCGGCCGGCCCGTCGCCGGGTCGAGGTAGCCGGCCATGACGTATTGGCCCCGCACGACGATCTCGCCCTCCTCACCCGGACCGACGGGGGTGCCGTCCTCCCGCTCCAGCGTCATGTCCAACCCCGGTACCGGACGTCCGGCCGTGCCGGCCACCACCGCCCGCGGGTCGCCCGCACGCGTCATCGTCCCCAGACCGGTGGCCTCGGTGAACCCGTACGGCACGTGCACCCGTTCGAAACCCAGTACGTCGTACATGTCCTCGATCAGTGCGCCGCGGATGCTGGTGGCACCGACCACCGAGGTGCGGAGCGAGGAGATGTCCCGTCCGGCGAGCGTCGGGCTCGCCATCAGCGACTGGAACACCGTGGGCGGGCCCGGGAAGTAGGTGATGCGCTCCGACTCGATCAGGTCGAGGACCACCTCGGCGTCGAAGACCGGCACCGGGTGGACCGTCGCACCCTGCACCAGTGCGGACAGCAGACCGACCTTGAGCCCGAACGCGTGGAAGAAGGGGTTGCTGACGAGGAACCTGTCGCCGGCGGTGAGGCCGGTGAGACCACTCCACCTCCAGTAGCCGTGCAGCAGCGCCCGGTGCCGGAGCATGGCGCCCTTCGGCCGGCCGGTGGTACCGGAGGTGAAGAGCATGGTGGCGATGTCGTCCGGGCCGACGGCCGCGGCTGCCCCGGCGACATCATCCGCGCTGCAAGCACTGTCGAGGAATGTCCGCATCGAGGTGTCATCGAGGCGGACGATGCGCGGCGCCGGTGCCGCCGGTGCCTCGGCACCGGCGTACAACGCGGTGAGCGACTCCTGGTAGCGATGCCCGAGGAACTCCCCCACGGTGAAGACCAGCCGGCAGTCGGCATCCACGATCATCTGCGCGGCCTCCCGCGCGGTGAATCTGGTGTTCAGCGGCAGCAGCACGCATCCCGACAGGTGCACCCCCAGCGCGGTGACGGCCCAGTCGACGGAGTTCGGCGCCCAGACGGCCACCCTGTCGCCTTTGACGAGCCCGGCGCCGAGGAGACCCCCCGCCACCCGACGGGCCCGGTCGACGTACTCGCGGAAGGTCAGGCGGATGTCACCGCCGACCAGGGCATCCAGGTCGCCGAACACCGCCCGGGAACGGGCGGCCGCCTGCGGAATCGTGTCGATCCCCGGCTCGACCGGGTCCGGGCCGTCGGTGCCGACCTGCATGATGCCTCCTCGTCGCGACGTTGCGACCGAAGTATGTCATGCTTATAAAGATTCGCTCGGCGGCCACACCGTGCATCCGGGATGTCGGGGAGCCGGACACCTGATCCCGCCCCGCCCGAGCCCCCACCGACGCGACCGAGAGGGAAGTCGATGCAGCCGATGACGACCGATGCCCAGGACCACCCGCCGTTGTCCGCCCTGTTGTCCTTGAGCGGGCGGGTCGCGGTGGTCACCGGCGCGGGGCGCGGGATCGGTGCGGCGATCGCCACCCGGTTGGCCGAGGCGGGCGCCGATCTCTTCCTGGCCGATCTGGACGCCGGCGCAGCCGAGGAGACGGCCTCCGGACTGCGGGACAGGTTCGGCGGCCGGGCGGTGGCCGTGCAGCTGGACGTGCGGGACCGCGACGCGGTCCACGACCTGGCCGCCCGCGCCGACGGGACGGACGAACGGCTGCGTATCTGGGTGAACAACGCGGGCATCTACCCTGCCACACCTTTTACCGACATCAGCGCGCAGGAATGGGATCTCGTCCACGACGTGTGCGTCACCGGCACGCTGATCGGGTCGCAGGCCGCAGCCGCGAGGATGCTCGGCCACGACCGCCCCGGCGGTCACGTCATCCTCAACATGAGCTCGGTGGCCGGGCTGCTGGGCCGCCCCCGGATGGCCTCCTACGTCGCCGCCAAACATGCGGTGTCCGGATTGACGCGCGCGATGGCGGTCGAACTGGGCCCGGCCGGCATCCGCGTGCTCGCGATCGCCCCGAGCATGGTGGACACGCCGGGCATGCAGGCGAGACGGACCGGTGGGGACGGCGCCGACGCCGCTGCGCTCGCCGCCGTCGAGGCGGGACTCACCGCGAACATCCCCTTGGGCCGGGTCGCCACCGCGGACGAGATCGCCCGTGTGGCGGTCTGGGCCGTCGGCGACCTCGCCGCCTTCGTCACCGGCGTGGTGCTGCCGGTCGACGGCGGGGTCAGCTCGCACTGACCCCCTGACCGGATCGACACCGTCTCCCGCATCATCACTCTCATCTCCTCGAAGATCAGAACAACGGAGTGCCAGTGTGTTCGTGACACCCTTCACCGAGCTCTTCGGAGTGCAGCACCCGATCGTCTGCGGCGGCATGATGGGGGTCGGCCGGGCCGGCCTGGTCGCCGCCGTCGCCGAGGCCGGGGCGTTGGGATTCCTCAGTGCCCTGACCCAGCCACGTCCGGAGGACCTGGCCGTCGAGATCGAGCGGTGCCGTGCGCTGACGTCACGGCCGTTCGGCGTGAACCTGACCATCCTGCCGACCCGGAACCCGGTGTCCTACGAGGACTACGCCGACGTCATCATCGAAGCCGGCGTGCCCGTGGTGGAGCTGGCAGGCGGCGACCCCGGCCCATGGGTGCCGCGCTTCCACGCAGGCGGGGTGAAGGTCATTCACAAGTGCACCTCGGTCCGTCATGCCGTCAAGGGCGAGCAGGCCGGGGCGGACGCGGTGGCGATCGACGGTTTCGAATGCGCCGGACACCCGGGTGAGGAGGACGTCCCGTCGCTGGTGCTGCTGCCGGCCGCCGCGCGGCGCCTGTCCGTGCCGGTGATCGCCTGCGGCGGCTTCGCCGACGGCGCCGGGGTGGTGGCCGCGCTCGCTCTGGGGGGATCGGCCGTCTGCATGGGCACCCGGTTCCTGGCCACCGAGGAGGCCGCGGTGCACGCCAACGTCAAGCAGCGGATCGTCGACAACACCGAACGGGACACCGTTCTGCTGTTCCGGCAGTGGCGCAACACGGCCCGGGTGGCCAGGAACGCGGTGTCCGAGGAGATCGCCCGGATCGGTGCCCGGCCCGGCGCGACCTTCGACGAGGTCGCGCACCTCGCCTCCGGTGCCCGGGGCAGGGCACGGGTGCTCGGGGACGGTGAGATGGACGACGGCGTCTGGTGGGCCGGCCAGTCGCAGGGCCTGATCGACGACGTCCCGACCTGTCGGGAACTGCTGGACCGGATGATCGCCGAGGCCGGGCAACTGGTCTCCACCAGTCTGCCTGCACTGACCCGGGAGCAGTCATGACGCAGCCCATCGACGCCGCCGCGGCCCTGGACGGCATCCGGACCGACCTGTACATCGACGGCCACTGGCGGTCCACCGCCCGCACCTTTCCGGTGGAGGACCCGGCCAGCGGTGAAACCATCGCCGAGATGGCGGACGCCGGTCCGGCCGATGCCGTCGCGGCACTCGCCGCGGCCACCGGTGCCGGTCCGGGATGGGCCGCCACCGAGCCGCGGGTGCGTGCCGAGATCCTGCGCCGGGCCTTCGATCTGCTGATGTCCGGGGCGGACCGGCTGGCCACGGTGATCTCGCTGGAGATGGGCAAACCGCTGGCCGAGTCCCGCGCCGAGATCGCCTACGGCGCCGAGTTCCTCCGCTGGTTCTCCGAGGAGTCAGTGCGCATCTCGGGCCGGTACTCGGTGGCACCGACCGGCGGCACCCGGCTGCTGACCATGCGCCGGCCCGTTGGTCCGGTGCTGGCGATCACCCCCTGGAACTTCCCGCTGGCCATGGCCACCCGGAAGGTCGGTCCCGCACTGGCGGCCGGGTGCACCGTCGTACTGAAGCCGGCCGCCCAGACCCCGCTGACCGCCGCGTACCTGGTCGCGGTGCTGGAGGAGGCCGGTGTGCCGCCGGGCGTGGTCAACCTGATCCCCACCTCCGGCTCCGCGGCCGCCACCGCACCGGTGCTGGACGATCCGCGGCTGCGCAAACTCACCTTCACCGGATCGACCGAGGTCGGCCGCGCGCTGCTCGGGCAGGCCGCCACCCGCGTGCTGCGTACCTCGATGGAACTGGGCGGCAACGCACCGTTCCTGGTCTTCCCGGATGCCGACCTCGAGAAGACCCTGGACGGAGCCGTTCTCGCCAAGATGCGCAACACCGGACAGGCCTGCACCGCGGCGAACCGGTTCCTCGTGCACGAATCCGTGGCCCCGGCGTTCGCGGACGGCCTGGCCCGGCAGCTCGGGGCCCTACGGATCGGACCCGGGACCGAGCCTGCGACACAGGTCGGCCCGCTGATCGACGGGAAGGCCGTCGCCGCGATGGAACGCCTGGTGGCGCAGGCGATCGACGACGGCGCCCGCCCGCTGACCGGGGGCGAGCGGTGGGGGCGGCAGGGGCACTTCTACGCGCCGACCGTGCTGGTGGACGTCCCTCCGGGATCGGCGCTGCTGCGCGAGGAGATCTTCGGGCCGATCGCCCCGGTCACGACGTTCGCCTCGGACGAGGAGGCGGTCCGGCTCGCCAACGACACCAGCTACGGCCTGGTCGGATACGTCTTCACCCGGGACCTTTCCCGGGCCATCAACGTGTCCGAGCAACTGGAGACCGGCATGATCGGGCTCAACCAGGGCATCGTCTCGAATCCGGCCGCACCGTTCGGCGGCGTGAAGGAGTCCGGCCTGGGCCGCGAGGGCGGCCCGGAGGGCATCGACGAGTACCTGGAGACCACCTACCTCGGGATCGCGCTGTGACTGCGTCGGTCGCCGTCGTCACCGGCGCCGCTTCCGGCATCGGTGCCTGCGTCGCCGACGTCCTTCGTGCCGACGGCTGGCGGCTGTCCCTTGCCGACCTCTCGCCGATGCCGGAAGGCACGGCGGATCCGACGGATCTGACGACCGCGACGGACATCTCGTCGGCGGCGGACGTGGAGTCACTGTTCGCGTCGACCCTGCGCCGGTTCGGCCGGATCGACGCCGTGGTGAACGTCGCCGGCATCACCCTGGCCGGCGATGTGCTGGTGGAGGACCTGGACGAGGAGACCTTCGACCGGGTGATCGGCGTGAATCTGCGGGGCACGTTCCTGATGTGCCGGGCCGCGGTCCGCACCCTGCGCGGGTCCGGCGGCGCCATTGTCAACATCGGGTCCACGGCATCCGTGGTGGGGATCGGCGGCACCGCGTACGTCACCTCGAAGTCCGGCGTGGCCGGGCTCTCCCGGGCGATCGCCTACCAGTATGCGGACCGCGGGATCCGTTGCAACACCGTCGCTCCCGGCGCCACCGACACCCCGATGATCCGGACCTCGCTGGCGAAGGGTGCAGCGGCGGTCGACCGACCGGGCTGTCTGCCCGGCATGGCCCGGCCGCAGGACGTCGCCGAGCTGGTGCGGTTCCTGGTCTCCGACGCCGGGCGCTTCGTCACCGGCGCCGTCTACACCATGGACGGCGGTCTGACCCAGCACTGATCGGTCCACCTCCCCCGTCGAGCACAGGAGTCCCAGGTGCCGGACACCTACCGTCGCGCCGTCTTCACCGGTGCCGGGCATCCCATCGAGTGGCGCCGGCAGCCGCTGCCCCGGCCGGCCGAACATGAACTGGTGGTCGGTGTCGAACTCGCCGGGATCTGCGGGACCGACGTGCACCGGCTCGCCGGGGACGTCCCGACGGACGGTCCCGTCGCCTTCGGCCATGAAGCCGTCGGTCGGGTGCTCGAGATCGGGGACGGAGCCGGCACCGACCGGTCGGGTCGCCGGATCCGGGTCGGCGATCGTGTCCTCTGGAACCCGGTGCCGGCGTGCGGCAGGTGCCGCGCCTGCACGGTGGAGCGGACGCCGGTCCGCTGCACCCGCGCGCGCTGGCCGGCGCCTGCGGATCAGCACTCGGCGGCCGGGTTCCAGGAGGTCGCGCTGCTCGGTCCCGATCACGAGTTCCACGTGCTACCCGACGATGTCGAGGAAGCCGCGGCGGTCGCCCTGGGGTGCGCCCTGCCGACCGCCATCGGCGGGTTCGGGCGGTTGGGCGGCATCGCCGAACAGGACGTGGTCGTCGTGCAGGGCTCCGGACCGGTCGGGCTGGCGTCGACGGTGCTCGCCGCACAGAGCCCGGCCACCCGGATCGTGGTGATCGGCACCGGTGATGCCCGGCTGCGAGCGGCGCGTGATCTCGGGGCAACCGCGACGATCGATCTCGTCGGCACCGACGCCGGACAGCGGGCCCGGACGCTCCTGTCCCTGACCGGTGGGCGTGGTGCCGACGTGCTGATCGAGGCGGCCGGACGTCCCGGGGCGTTCGTCGAAGGTCTGGATCTGCTGGCCGCGGGCGGCCGATACCTCCTGATGGGACTGTTCTCGGGGACCGCGCCGGCCACCGTCGACGCGGTCCGGTGGGTGAACCGCAGCCAGCACCTGATCGGCAGCCTGGGATCGCCGACCGGCAGCTTCGGTGCCGCAGTGTCGGTGGTGCAACGGCTGTCGCAGCGCTACGACCCGGGGCGGCTGGTGTCGAGCGTGTTCCCGCTCGCCGATCTCGAGACGGCGATCGCGCACGCGGCCGGCGGCACCGCGATCAAGACGGCGGTCTCCGCAGGGCCGTGGACCTGACCGGCCAACTCGTTTCGTAGGGTGGCCACGGCGCCCCGGGTGGGGTCGAGTGCCACACGGACGAAGGAGCCCGCATGCCGGCCGTCGAGCTGACGATCGAGAACCGAGTCGCGCACATCCGGTTGAACCGGCCGGAGGCGTCGAACGCCATCAGCATCGAGTTGGCGCACGACCTCGGGGCGGCGGTGGTGGAGGTGGCCGCGTCGGACGCCCGGGCGGTACTGCTGACCGCGGCGGGGGCACGGTTCTGCGCGGGTGGCGACCTGGGCGCGATGGTGGCCGCCGACGACCAGGCCGCGTTCGTCCACGAGCTGGCGGTGGCCGCGGACCGGTCGCTGCTGGCGCTGGAGGCGTTGCCGGTTCCGGTGATCGCGGCGGTGCACGGATCCGTCGCCGGGGCGGGTCTGGCCGTGATGCTCAGCTGCGACCTGATCCTGGCCGCCCGGTCCACCAAGTTCCTGTCCGCCTACTCCCAGGTCGGGCTGACCCCGGACTGCGGTCTGTCCTACCTGCTCCCCCGCTCCGTCGGGCAGACCCGGGCGCTCGAACTGCTGCTCACCGACCGGCGGCTCACCGCCGAGGAGGCACACGCCTGGGGCATGGTCACCACCGTCGTCGAGGACGACGACCTGACCGCCACCGCCATCGCCCTCGCCGCGAAGCTCACCGGCGGGGTGACCGGTGCGCTGGCCTCCGCCAAGGACCTCATCCGCGCCCGAGCAGACGTCCCCCGCGCCGACATGGGCCTGCTGGAGGCCACCACCATCTCCCGCGCGGTCACCGATGCCGAGGCGCAGCAGCGGATCTCGGCCTTCTTCTCCCGCTGAACCCGACCTCGTCCGCCGGCACTGTCGGTGACGACGGGTAGGACTGTCCCATGCCCTTCGCCGACGAACTCCTCGGTGCGCCCGCCGCACGGTCGCTGCTGGCCGCTGTCCGGAAGGCCCGGCCGCGTCGCCGGCTGCAGGCACTCACGGCGGCGGTCACGGGTCTGGACGGATTGACCCTGCGCGCCCGGTGCGACCTGCTGACCGCGGCATTGCTGGACGACATCCCCGGTGACGACGAGGATCTGGGTGAGGTGGTACGCCGACTGCTCGCCGATCCGGCGTTCACCGGGTGGGCCACCTGGCCGGTCGGCGAGGCCGTCACCGCCCGGGCACTGGAACAGTTGACCACCGACGCGATCGACCGGGCGCTCGACCTGCTGCCCGCACTGACCCCGCTGCTCTCCTCCGAGTTCGCGATCCGCCCGCTGATGATCGCCGACCTGCCGCGGGTGATCGCGGCCGCGGTGCGCTGGACCGCCGATCCCGACCCGGCCGTCCGCCGACTCGCGAGCGAGGGCACCCGTCCGTACCTGCCATGGGCCCGGCGGGTACCTGCCCTCGACCTCGATCCGGCGGTGACCGTGCCGATCCTCGATGCCCTGTACCGCGATCCGGACGAGGTGGTGCGCCGGTCCGTCGCCAACCATCTCAACGATCTGTCCCGGCAGCACCCGGAACTGGTGGTGGCCACGGCGGCGGGCTGGGCGGCGGCACCGGATGTACACACACCCCGGGTCGTCCGCCACGCGCTGCGCACCCTGGTCAAACGCGGGCATCCCGATGCACTGGCGCTGCTCGGCTTCGGCGCCGGCGGAACGGTGGTGGTGACGGGGCCGGTGCTCAGGGCCGGGCACGTGCAGGACGGCGGCGAGATCGCCTTCACCGGATCAATTCTCAATCCCGGCGCGGAGTCCGTGCGGGTCGCGGTCGACTACGTGCTGCACTTCCGCAAGGCCTCCGGCCGCACCGCGCCGAAGGTCTTCAAGATCACCACCGCGACACTGGCGCCCGGTGAGCAGCTGGATCTGGCCCGCACCTTCTCCTTCCGCCCGATCACCACCCGCCGCTACCACCCCGGCGAGCACGCGCTCGAGCTCCAGGTCAACGGTGTCGCTTCCGGTCGGGTGGCGTTCGTCTACATCGGCCAGGGAACCGGCGCGGTCTGATCAGCGGGTGACCGGGCCCACCCTTCCGGGCACGGCGACATCCCAGTATCTGGGCTACACTGAATCGATTCCTGGAGTGCGTCGCGCTGCTCTCGTCATCGGATGTTTCGATCTTTCGGGGGATTGCGACTGTTCCGGCACCGACCTGGTGCCGGCGCCCGCTCCCACCGAACCACGAACGGTTGCAATGTCTGTCCTGCTCGACCCTGCCCTGACGACCCCTGAGAACGACCGGATCGAAGCCCCTGCGGTTCCGGCCGGCCCCACCTTCGCCGAGCTGGGCCTGCCGGCCCCGCTGCTGCGCGCGGTCACCGACCTCGGCTTCGTCACCCCCTCCGCCATCCAGGAGAAGGCCATCCCGGCCCTGCTGGACGGCCGCGACATCACCGGTGTCGCGCAGACCGGCACCGGCAAGACCGCCGCGTTCGGCCTGCCGCTGCTCGCCGCCATCGACCCATCGCTGGGCCGCGTGCAGGCGGTCGTGCTGACCCCGACCCGCGAGCTGGCGATCCAGGTCTCCGAGGCCATCACCACTTTCGCCGCGCAGCTCCCCCGCATCACCGTCGTCCCGATCTACGGCGGCGCCAGCTTCCTGCCGCAGCGGGCCGCCCTCAAGGCCGGCGCGCAGGTCGTCGTCGGCACCCCCGGCCGGATCATCGACCACCTGGAGCGCGGCACGCTGGACATCACCGGCCTGCGCTTCCTGGTCCTGGACGAGGCCGACGAGATGCTCCGCATGGGCTTCGCCGAGGACGTCGACAAGATCCTCGAGTCCGCCCCGAACCAGCGGCAGACCGCACTGTTCTCCGCGACCATGCCGCCGGCCATCCGCGCCGTCGCCGGCAAGCACCTGGTGGATCCGGTCGACATCACCGTCGCCCGGCAGTCCTCCACCGTCACCAGCGTCAAGCAGACCTACGCCGTCGTGCCGTTCCGCGACAAGGTCGACGCGCTGACCCGGGTCATCCAGACCTCCGACGGCGACGCCACCATCGTCTTCGTCCGCACCAAGGAGGCCTGCGACCAGGTCGGCACCGAGCTGGTCGCCCGCGGCATCGGTGCGGCCGCCATCAACGGCGACGTCCCGCAGAAGGAGCGCGAGCGGATCATCGACCGGCTGCGCACCGGCAAGCTGGACGTGCTGGTCGCCACCGATGTCGCCGCCCGCGGCCTGGACGTCGACCGGATCGACCTGGTCGTCAATTTCGACGCACCGGGCGAGGTCGAGGCCTACGTGCACCGCATCGGCCGCACCGGCCGGGCGGGCCGCACCGGCATCGCGCTGACCTTCTTCACCCCGCGGGAGATCGGCCGGCTGCGGCTGATCGAGAAGACCACCCGTACCACCATGGAGCAGATCGACCTGCCCTCGCAGGACGACGTGTGGGCGCACGGCGGCAACGCCGTGCTGCGCCAGGTCCAGGACTGGGCCGGCGGCTCCCGCAAGGGCACCTACCGCGGTGCGGTCAACGCCTTCCTGGGCGAGACCGGCATGAGCGCAGAGGATCTCGCCGCCACCCTGCTGGCCCTGGCCGCCGGCGACGACGGCAGCTGGGTGCCGCCGGTCAAGGAACAGCGCCCCGAGCGTCGCCCCCGCTTCGACGAGGAGCCGGCGCAGCGCGGCGGCAACCGTCCCGACCGCCCGCGTCGTCGTGACGCGGCCGGCCCGCGCTACCGCGTCGCCGTCGGCCGCCGCCACGGGGTCCGCCCGGCCGGCATCGTCGGCGCCATCACCGCCGAGGGCGGGCTGTCCGGCAGTGATCTCGGCCGGATCGACATCTTCGACGACCACTCGATCGTCGAGATCGGCGGGCACATCAGCCGCGAGGCGTTCGGCCGGATCTCCCGCGCCACGGTGAGCGGTCAGGCGCTGCAGATCAAGCTGGAGCGTGACGGCGGGCCGTCGCACGCCCCGCGTGGTTCCGGGCCGGCCCGGGACCGCGACCGCGGCCCGCGTCGTCCGGGCGACGACCGCGGCGGCGAGCGCCGCTACGGCAACCGCGAGTACCGCGGCCGCTGACCCGCGCGGCCGGCGACGGCCGCTCGAGAACTGAACAGCACCACCCCGGAGATCGTCCGGATCCACACGGATCCGGACGATCTTCGCGATTCACCCACCTGGCGCGGGCCCGCTTTGCGATAGTGCTCCTCGATCGGCAATCGCCGGTCACCCCCGCGAAGTGCCGGAGGGACCGCCATGCCGCAGTTCGTGGCCAACGGCAAGAGGATCGTCGACGTCCACCTGCAGGGCGACTCGTTCCGCGCCCGGGCCGGATCGATGGTCGCCTACCAGGGCACCGTCGCCTTCAAGCGTGCCCCCATCGGCGGCGGGGAAGGGATCCGCGGTGCGATGAAGCGCGGCCTGGCCGGTGAAGGGCTGGAGCTGATGGAATGCACCGGGCACGGCGTCGTCCACCTGGCCGTCGACGCCGCCTACGTCGAGATCGTGCAGCTGACCGGGGACAAGCTCATGGTCGAGTCGTCCTCGCTACTGGCCTACGACACCCACCTGACCACCGGGATCGCCTTCCACGGCCTGCGCGGTCTGTCCGGCGGGCAGGGCGTGGCCACCACGACCATCAGCGGAGCGGGCACCATCGCCCTGCTGTCCTTCGGCGGACCGCTGGTGGCGCTGCAGGTCTCGCCGCAGCACCCGCTCACCGTCGATCCGGACGCCTACGTCGGACACCTCGGCAACCTGCAGCAGACCTTCGTCACGGACATCAGCTGGCGGATGATGATCGGCCAGGGCAGCGGCGAGGCCTTCTCGCTCCACTTCACCGGTACCGGAGTCGTGTGGATCCAGCCGGAGGAGCGCTGATGTTCGACCCGGTGAACTCCAAGGTGGTCCGCGGCGAGCTCGGGCCGGGCAAGGATGCCGTCGCCCGCCGCGGCGCGATGATCGCCTACCAGGGCGACGTGCTCTTCTCGCCGATCTTCCTGGGCGGCAACATGTCCGGCTTCGTCGGCCGACAGGTGAGCGGCGAGGACCAGGCGATGATGAAGGCCTCCGGCCGTGGGTCGATCTGGTACGGCTTCGGCGGCATGGACACCACGGTGCTGCGGCTCTCCGGCGAGTCGCTGACCACCGAATCGTCGCGGATCCTCTGCCACGAGCCGTCGCTGCACGCGTCGGTCGTCTCCGCCGCGCAGGCCGGCGGTGGCGGGGGCCTCCGCGGTGCCGCCCGGGGCGTGGTCTCCGGTCAGGGCTTCATGACCACCCAACTCACCGGGCACGGCATGGTGGTACTGCTGAGTCACGGCGGCACCATCGAGATCCCGGTCCAGGGCGGCGGTGTCACCGTCGACCCACAGGCCTACATCGCGCACCGCGGTCAGCTGCACCTGAAGCTGCAGGCGAAGGTCGGCTGGCGGGAGGCAGTCGGCCGCGGCAGCGGCGAGGCCATGCAGCTCGAGGTCACCGGTCACGGCAGCGTTCTCGTCCAGGCATCGGAGAAGAAGTTCTGATGGTCGCCACTCCCCTCGATCCGTCGACCCTCCCGTCGAACGACAACATCACGTCGTACTGCTACTGCATCGAGAACTCCGGCGAGTACTTCCTGCAGAAGGGCGCGATGCTCGCCTACTACGGGCAGATGCGCTTCGAGAACCTGATGTCGTCCTCGGTCCCCAACATGGTGGCCAGGCAGTTCGGTTCGCCCACCGGGATGAACGAGTGGGTGCTCGCCCGCGGGCACGGGAAGCTCCTGCTGGGCCGCGGCGGGCTGGAGTTGAACTCGTACACCCTGGAGGACGGCAACCTGACGGTCCGGGCGAGGAACCTGCTCGGGTTCGACCCGACGTTGGAGCTGAAGCAGTCGATCATCCCGGGCTACCTGAACCTGATCGGGTCCGGCACGTTCGTCGCCGGGTCGAACGGCCCGGTGATGTTCGCCGAGCCGCCGATCCGGGTCGACCCGCAGGCGCTGCTGGGCTGGTCGGACACCCCGACGCCGTGCGTGCACTTCGACACGAACTGGATGACCGGCCTGGTCAGCGGTGCGCAGGCGTTCTTCGGGCGGCGCAGCGGCGAGGAGGAGCAGTACGACTTCACCGGCTCCGGCACGGTGCTGATCCAGTCGTCGGAGATCGTCTCGTTCGCCGAGGAGATGGCCATCCAGCAGACCCTGCGGCGCTGAGGGATCTCCTCCGTTCCGGCCCGGGACCACCCGTCCGGCGGATACGGTCCGCTGCATGGCACGGACTTCCGGTGGATGGACGCGAGGCGCTGCGGCGATCGGCGCGATGACGGTGATCGGGCTGCTGGCCGGCTGCACCTCGGGCGGCAGCAGCGCACGGTCGACGGTGACGACCACGGTGGAGCAGACCCGGACGACCGCGGTCACGGTCACCGTCACCACCTCTTCGTCGATCCGCACCCCGCCGCCGCCGAGCACCACGCCGACAGTCGGACCGGGCACCGAACTGGGCGCCCAGGACGCCGACATGCAGTACGGTGCAGCGGTTCTCAACCCACTGCAGCCGTGCGAGGTACTCGACCCGGATGCCGGCGACCTGGTCGACCTGCCGCTGGAGCCGAGCGATTCCACCCCGAACAGCTGCGTCGCCTTCGACGACGGCAAGGGTTTCGGCGTGAAGGTGGAGGTCGGCGACATGGCCGATGCGATCGACACGGTCAAGCGGTGCTTCTACGCCGACGACGACCAGGACCAGTGCGACCTGCCGGACATCATCGACGACTACGACGCCCGCACCTTCGTCCGCGACGGCGTCACGGTGATCACCGAGGACGTGATCAACGGTGACGACGGGTACCTCGGCGCGAACGTGGCCGCGGCGAAGAACGCCTGGGTGCAGATCACCGTGCACTTCGACGGCGGGCTGACCCCGGTGACCGACAAGATCCGGATGCAGCTGGTCGATCAGGTGATCGCACACTCGAAGGGCGCATGAGACCGGTGCACGGCCGGGGAGCTTGATGGGAGTCCTCGGGGAAACCGGGGTACGGGAACCCGGCGCCGGGTACGGTCCGTTGGCAGAGCGGTGCCGGGTGTCCGGCACCTGAGGTGAGTACGCGTCGGGAAGGACCGTCATGTCGTTCTGGAACCAGCTGAAGTCCAAGACCCAGGAGATGAACAGCTCCCTCAAGACGAAGGCGGGCCAGTTCAAGAACAAAGAGTTCGCCGCCGGCTCGATGGCGATGTGCGCGCTGATCGCCGCCGCCGACGGCTCGATCGACCCGCAGGAGCGGCAGAAGACCGCCGCGCTGATCATGAGCAACGACGTGCTGTCGATCTTCCCGCCGGCCGAGCTGCAGCAGAAGTTCGACTTCTACTGCAGCAAGCTGGCCAGCGACTACGACTTCGGCAAGGTGGAGGCCATCGCCACCATCGGCAAGCTGAAGTCGAAGGCCGACCAGGCCCGCGCCGTGATCCAGATCGGCATCATCATCGGAGGCGCCGATGGCAACTTCGACGAGCACGAGCGTCGCGCTGTCAAGGAGGCCTGCTTCGCGGTGAACATCAACCCCGCGGAGTTCGATCTCTGAGGGTTCAGATGTCAGAGGGGTGCGGTGTCCTGTCGACACCGCACCCCTTCGTCGTTCCACCGAGCAGCATCGGACGGTCAGAACAGCGCCTGCTGCTCGGCCGGGGCCCGGTGATCCGGGGACCCGGAGGGTGTGGTGCCGGGCATCGCACCCTCCGGGAAGGACTCCCCCTCCGCGCCCGGCACGCCGCGTAGCGCGTCGTCGCCGGACCTGGTGATGCCCACCCGGCGGCGGGCGCGCCGGACCCGTTCGGCCAGCTCGGCCCGGTAGCCGGCGTCCGCGTTTGCACCGCGCCGGTAGAGCCCCTCGTAGGCCGGCACCAGCTCCGGGTGCTGCTCGGCGAGCCAGCGCAGGAACCACTCCCGCGCCCCGGGACGCAGGTGCAGCGCGAACCCGGTGACGCCGGTCGCGCCGGCCTCCTTGAGATCGGCCATCACCTCGGTGATCTGCTGCTCGGAATCCGTCAGGTACGGCAGCAGCGGCGCGACCAGCACCCCGCACGGCAGCCCGGCATCGGTGATCCGGCGGACCAACTGCAGCCGGGCCGTCGGCGACGGCGTCCCCGGCTCGAGCAGCTGCTGCAGCTCCTTGTCGACCAACGCCAGTGACACCCCGATCCCCACCGGCACTCTCGTGGCGGCTTCGGCCAGCAGCGGTAGGTCGCGGCTGAGCACGGTGCCCTTGGTGAGGATCGAGAACGGCGTCCGGTGGGCGACCAGCGTCTCGATGATCCCGGGCATGAGCGCATAGCGTCCCTCCGCCCGCTGGTACGGATCGGTGTTGGTGCCCATCGCGACCTGCTCCCGCCGCCAGGACGGAGCCGCCAGCTGCTTGCCCAGCACCTGCGCGATGTTCGTCTTGACGACGATCTCGGTGTCGAAGTCGTGTCCGGCATCGAACTCCAGGTAGGTGTGCGTGTTCCGGGCGAAGCAGTAGACGCAGGCGTGGGTGCAGCCGCGGTACGGGTTCACCGTCCAGGAGAACGGCATCGGACCGCGGATCCGGTTCAGCACGCTGCGGGCCACCACCTCGTGGAAGGTGACGCCGGCGAACTCCGGCGTCCGCACCGAGCGGACCAACCCGCCGAGCCGGCCCAGGCCGGGCAACGCCGACGGATCCTCACCGAGCAGACTCTGCCGTTCCCACCGCACCCGGACATTCGAACACATGTCCAGGCGCGGTGTCGAGCGGTGCGGTCAGCAGGTGACCTGGACCTGGAAGTAGTAGTCGACCTGGTTGCCGTTGTAGTTGGTCATCTGGATGTAGATGTACTTGTCGTCGACGTAGGCGGACACGTTGTACGCGTAGTAGTACGAGCTGACGATCGGGGTGCAACCGTTGAGCGACCGGTTGGCCTGGACGACGTAGTAGCCGGTCGAGCCGTGCGAGTAGGGCGAGAGTGTGCCGTTGCCGTTGAACAGGTTGCCGGCCGTGGTGAAGGTCCCGTAGATCTGCGGGGCGTAGTAGCCGGTGACGTCGACCGTCACGTCGGTGGTGCCCGCATAGTTCTTGATCGCCAGGTTCTTCCCGGCGGCGGGGTTCACCGCGAGCGTGACGCCGCTGCCGTTCGACGTCCCGGAGTACTGGACCAGGCTCGCGCCCGGTTCGGACTGGCCGGTGGGCCAGGCCCGGAGCCAGCCGGTGCCGGCCGGGTCCACCGCGGTGATCACCGCGGCGATCGCAGTGGTGCCGACCGGGATCCCGCAGCCGCCCGACTTCCCGCCCTGCGGCGCGAAACCCGTAGTGCCGCTGGCGTAGTAGGTCCGGGAGACCTGCGATCCGAACGGGGTGCCACCCCCGATCCGGGTGTCGACGATCCGGCACGGGGCGATCGGGGTGAGCACCGCCCCCTGCTGCGTCGCGGTGGCCAGCGTGGCTGCCGGCGGTGGAGGCGGTGGCGCGTCGTCGGCGGAGGCGCCGGTCCCCGCCACCCACGCCCCGGCCAGCAGGGCCAGCGCGGCAACACCGATCACGGACAGACGGTTCATGGTGACTCCTGGTGGCAGGAGAGGGATCTCACGTCCCTCGGGGCACCTGGGAGCATGGCACCGGCGACCAGCGCGGTCGAGCCGCCGAAAGAGGTCCGGCACACCCCGTTCGGGTTCAGCCGGCGTGCGCCCGGGCCAGCCGGGCCACCGCCTCGTCCAGCCGGTCCTCCGGCACCGAGGCGAAGCAGAAGCGGGCGCTGTCGCGGTTGCCGCCGGTGGTGGAGAAGGCCGGGCCGGGCACGAACGCCACTCCCTCGGCGAGCGCCCGCTGCAGCAGCGGCGTGGTGTCGGTGCCGTCGGTGAACCGGGCCCAGGCGAACATGCCGCCGGCCGGGGAGTTGACCTCGACCGCGTCACCGAAGGTCTGTTGCAGGGCCGTCACGAGGTGCCCGGCGCGGCCCGCGTACAGCCGGCGCACGCCGGCGACATGCACGGCCAGTCGGTCGGTCTCGGCAGCGGCCCGGTGCAGCATCAACTGCGCCAGCGTGGAGGTGTGCAGGTCGGTCGCCTGCTTGGCCTTCGCGGCCGCGGCCAGCACCTCGACCGGCCCGGTCATCCAACCGACCCGCAGTCCGGGTGCCAGAATCTTGGAGAAGGTGCCGAGCCGGACCACCCGGTCGGTGTACGCCGCGATCGGCGCCGGCGCCGACCCGTCGAAGGAGAGCTCGCGGTAGGCGTCGTCCTCGACCACCAGGAACCCGAACTCGTCGGCCAGCGCCGCCACGTGCCGGCGTCGGTCGTCGGCGAGCGTGCTGCCGGCCGGGTTGTGGAAGGTCGGCGTCAGATAGACGAACTTGGGGCGCAGACCGGCACGCAGCGCCTGCTCGAGCAGATCGGTGCGCATGCCGGCGGCGTCCTGCGGGATCGCCGCCAGCCGGACGTCGGCCAGCGCGAAGGACTGCAGCGCGCCGACGTACGCGGGGTCCTCCACCACCACGTCGTCACCCGGGTCGAGCAGCACCTTGCCGAGCAGGTCCAGTGCCTGCTGCGAACCGGTGTTGACGATCACCTCGTCCGGACCGACATATCGTCCCCGCCATGCGGTCTCCCACTGCGCGATGACCGCTCGCAGACCCTGGTGACCCTCGGTGGTCGAGTACTGCAGGGCGCCGGGGGCGGTCATCACCTCGGCGGCGGTGTCCGCCAGCCAGCGGGCCGGCATGGCCGACTCGTCGGGGAGACCACCTGCCAGCGAGAGGATCTCGGGGCGGGAGGTGACAGCGAGCAGGTCCCGGATGGCCGAGGACTGCAGGTCGGAGATCCGGCGGCTGAGAAGGTCGCCCACTCCACGAGCGGGTAGCGCTGCCACGGTGAGCGCAGTAGCGCTATCCGTTGCTGTCATGTTCGACGATAGCACTTCGGTCGGGTCCGACTCGACCGGATTTCGGTGTTGGATGAGGTGTGAGCCTGCGATCGACCGTGACCTCTGCCCGATCACGAGTGACCGGCGCGGCGGCCCGGGTGCTGACCCGGGACGACCGCCTCTACCGCGGCGTCGTGGCGTTCGTCCGGTTCCTCTTCCGGCTGCTGCGCCTCCGCTTCGACATGCGGGACGCGGACCGCATCCCGGCCTCCGGCGGGGCGGTGCTGTGCTGCAACCACATCGGGTTCATGGACTTCACCTTCGTCGGCCTGGCCGCCACCCGGCACCGCCGACTGGTCCGGTTCATGTGCCGGCAGGGCGTGTTCACCAACAAGCTCACCGGCCCGCTGATGCGCGGCATGCGGCACATCCCGGTCGACCGCACGAACGGCACCGCAGCCGCGCGTACCGCACTGGACCTCCTGGCCCGGGGCGAACTGGTCGGCATCTTCCCGGAGGGGACCATCTCCCGGTCCTGGACGCTGAAGCCGTTCCGGCAGGGGGCCGCGGTGCTCGCCGTCGCCCGGCAGGTCCCGCTGGTCCCGATCATCATCTGGGGCGGCCACCGCATGATCACCGTCGACGGGCACCGCAGCCTGCGCCCGCGCCTGCCGGTGAGCATCCGGGTCGGCGAACCCATCGAGCCGACGGAGCAATGGGCACAGGTCCGCGGCCGGGCCCGCACCGCGCTGGTGGTCGAGGTGGAGGCGGAGCTCCGGGCCCGCATGCAGGAGCTGCTGGACCGCACCCAGCGGGAGTACCCGGAACGGCCCCGGAACGAGAAGGACCGGTGGTGGCAGCCGCGACACCTGGGCGGTTCGGCGCCGACACCGGAGGAGGCTGCGGTGATCGACGCGGAGCGCATGCTGGACTGAGTGCGATCGACCGCTATCGTCTGTGCACATGGTGACCAGTAGCGCTGCCCGGGTGCGGGCCGATCTGCTGCCACTGCTCGGATCGCTGGGGCCGGGCGGCCGGTTGCCCGCCTCGCGCGCGTTGGTGGCGAAGCTCGGGGTCAGCGCCACCACGGTGCAGCAGGCGCTGGCCGCCCTGGTCGCCGAGGGGCTGGTGGAGACCCGGCCGGGGGCGGGCACCTTCGTCGCCGCCCGCCCTGACGCTGCGGAGCACGAACGGCCCGACACCGGTTGGCAGGACGTGACCCTCAGCGCCAGCCTGGTGCAGACGGCCGGCCTGGACGAGATGCTCCGCTCCCCCACCGGCGACGGGATCCTGCCGATGGCAGTGGGTTTCGTCGCCACCGAGCTGCAGGCCGATCTCCGGCTGCCGGCGGCGCTGGCCCGGGCCGCGCGACGCCCGGGCGGCTGGCTGCGGCCGCCGGTGGCCGGCATCCCGCAGTTGCGGTCCTGGTTCGCCGGACAGCTCGGCGCCGAGGCCGAGGACGTCATCATCACCCCGGGCGGTCAGGCGGCGCTGTCAACGGTGATCCGGGCGGTGGTGCCGGCCGGCGAGTCGATGCTCTTCGCGACGCCCAGCTATCCCGGGGCGCTGGCCGTGGCCCGGAGCCACGGGCTGGTGCCGGTCCCGGTGCCGGAGGACGAGGACGGCGTCCGGCCCGATCTGCTGGAACGCGCCGCCGCCCGCACCCGGGCCCGACTGGTGTACCTGCAGCCGACGTTCGGCAACCCGACCGGCACCGGCCTGGCCCACCACCGGCGGGCGGAGATCCTCGACATCGCCCACCGGCACGGCATGTTCGTGGTGGAGGACGACTGGGCGCGTTGGCTCGGCCACGGCGCCCCGGTCCCGCCGCCGCTGTACGCGGACGACCGGCACGGTCATGTCATCACGGTGAACTCGCTGACCAAGGTCGTCGCGCCCAGCCTGCGGGTCGGGGCGATCACCGCGCGCGGTCAGGTGGCGGCGCGGATCGCGGCGCTGCGGATGGTCGACGACCTGTTCGTCTCCGGCCCGCTGCAGGAAGCGGCCGTGGAGGTGGTGACCGCTCCGGGTTGGGCGGTCTACTGCCGCCGGCTGTCCCGGCTGCTCGGTGCCCGGGCCGCGGCACTGTCCTCCGAGCTGCGTGCGCAGCTGCCGGAGTTGCCGTTCCGGCCACCGAAGGGCGGCACGTCGCTCTGGCTCGGGCTACCCACCGGTGTCGACGACGCCGCTGTGGCCCGGCGAGCCCTGGCACACGGGGTCACCGTGACCGCCGGGCGGCATCACCTGGCCGGGGACCAGCCCGAGACCTGGCTCCGGCTCTCGTATTCCGGGCTGCCGGAGGCCGACTACCCGGAGGCGGTACGACGACTGGCCCGCGCCGTCGCCGATGTCTCGGCGGGCGCGGGCCAGTGAGTCCTGCTGTGGTGCCGTACTGCTGACCGGAGTGTCAGCCCTTGCGGGCGGTGACCGCTTCGGTGAGCTGCGGGGCGACGGTGAACAGGTCGCCCACGATGCCGTAGTCGGCGATCTCGAAGATCGGTGCGTCGGCGTCCTTGTTGACCGCGACGATCGTCTTGGAGGTCTGCATCCCGGCCCGGTGCTGGATCGCACCCGAGATCCCGAGCGCGATGTACAGCTGCGGGGAGACGGTGGTGCCGGTCTGCCCGACCTGGAACTGCGGCGGGTAGTAGCCCGAGTCCACGGCGGCCCGGGACGCGCCGACCGCGCCGCCGAGCGAGTCGGCGAGCTGCTCGACCACGGTGAACTTCTCCGCAGCACCGACGCCGCGGCCGCCGGACACCACGACCTTGGCCCCGGCCAGCTCCGGACGATCCCCGGCCGGCTCCAGGTGCACCGACTTCACGGTGGTCACCGCGGCGCTGTCGGCAGCCTCCAGCGCGGTGACCTCCGGGGTCCCCGCCGCATCAGCGGTGTGCTGGATCGCGCCGCCGCGGATCGAGATCACCGGCACCCCACGGGTCACCGCGTACTTCACCGTGTAACCACCACCGAACACCGACTGGGTGGCCACCACCTTGTCGCCGTCCAGCGCCACGTCCACCGCATCGGCCAGCACACCGGAGTTCAACCGCACCGCCAACCGGCCGGCGATCTCCCGACCGTCGAACGTCGCCGCCACCAGCACCGCCGCCGGACCGTCGACCACCGCGACAGCAGCATTCAACGCCGCCACCTCCGGGGTCACCACCGACGACCCGGCCGACTCCGACTCCACCGCCAGCACCTTCGTGGCGCCTGCGGCACCGAGGGCCTCGGCCAGACCGGCCGCGGTCCCCGGCGCACCGACGACCACCGCCACCGGGGACCCGATCTGCGCGGCCGCGGCCAGCAGCTCGCCGGTCACCTTGCGCAGCGCACCGTCCTGGTGCTCCACCAGCACAACAACATCAGCCATGATCAACTCTTCCTCGAGGAATCTTCGCGTCGGAAAACTGGGTGGTCAGACGAGCCGCTGCGCGACCAGGAACTCGGAGATCTTCTCGCCACCGGTGCCGTCATCGGTGACCTTCTCCCCCGCCGCCTTCGGCGGCCGCGGCGCACCCTCGACCACCTGCGTCGCCGCACCCGCGGTGCCCAGGATCGAGGCGTCCACACCGTCCAGCTCGCCGGCGGTCAGCGTGGTCACCGGCTTCTTCTTCGCGGCCATGATGCCCTTGAAGTTCGGGTACCGCGGCTCACCGATCTTCTCGTGCACCGAGATCACCACCGGCAACGGAGCGGACACCTCCGCAAAGCCACCCTCGATCACCCGCTCCGCGGTGACGGTGTCACCGTCCACCGACACCGTCCGCGCCGAGGTCACCGACGGCCAGCCCAGCCGCTCCGCGACCATCGCCGCGATCGACGCGGTCCGGCCGTCCGTGGCCTCGTTACCGGTGATCACCACCTGCGGGGAGATCGACGCCAGCGCTGCTGCAAGAACAGCGGAGGTGGCCACCGCATCCGAGCCCGCGAGCGCGGGATCCGAGACGTGCACGGCCTTCTCGGCACCCATCGCCAGCGCCTTGCGCAGCGCGTCGGTCGCACCGTCCGGGCCCATCGTCACCACAGTGACGCTGCCGCCGTGCTTCTCGGCCAGCTGCAGACCCAACTCCACGCCCTTGGCGTCGATCTCGTCGATCACCGCGTCCGACGCGGCACGGTCCAGCAGCCACGTCGACTCGTCGAGCTTGCGCTCGCCGTAGGTGTCCGGGACCTGCTTGACCAGAACAGCGATGTCCATGTCGTCCTTCTCTCGTTCTTCGTTCTTCGACTACAGGGTGGTGCCGGGTCGTGCGCCCGGCCGGGTGCTCGATGGCGGCCGAAGGCCGGGGTGGAACTCAGTGGTGACCGAAGGCCGGGGTGCGCTTCTCCACGAAGGCTCCCATACCTTCCTTCTGGTCCGCTGTGGCGAAGGTCGAGTGGAACAGCCGCCGCTCGAACCGGATGCCCTCGGCCAGTGTGCTCTCGTAGGAGCGGTTGACGGCCTCCTTGGCCATTGCGACGATCGGCGCGCTGAAGCCGGCGATGGTCGCGGCCACCTTCAGCGCCTCGTCGAGCAGCTCGGCGGCCGGGATGATCCGCGACACCAGACCGCTCCGCTCGGCCTCCTCGGCCTTCATGGTGCGGCCGGTGAGGCACATCTCCATCGCCTTGGCCTTGCCGACCGCGCGGGTGAGTCGCTGCGAACCGCCGATGCCGGGGATGACGCCGAGCCGGATCTCCGGCTGCCCGAAACTCGCGGTGTCGGCGGCGAGCAGGATGTCGCACAGCATCGCGAGCTCGCAGCCGCCGCCGAGGGCGTGGCCGGCGACCGCGGCGATCAGCGGGGTGCGCAGGTCGGCGAGCCGGTCCCAGTCGCGGAACAGGTCGTCGACATAGACCTGCGGGAAGCCCTGCGGCTGCATCTCCTTGATGTCGGCGCCGGCCGCGAAGGCCCGCTCCGAGCCGGTGATGACGATCGCGCCGATCTCCGGGTCGCGGTCGAAAGCCGTTGCGGCCTCGACGACCTCGAGCATCAGCTGGCGGTTCAGCGCGTTCAGCGCCTTCGGCCGGTGCAGGGTGATCAGGCCGACGCGCGGGGCGCTCTCCGGCCGGTC
The DNA here is from genome assembly GCF_009707545.1 of Nakamurella alba. Taxonomy (NCBI): domain Bacteria; kingdom Bacillati; phylum Actinomycetota; class Actinomycetes; order Nakamurellales; family Nakamurellaceae; genus Nakamurella; species Nakamurella alba. The sequence continues at coordinate 112,604 of NZ_WLYK01000009.1, forward strand.
CACCAGGATGGTCTCGTACTCGCTCATCACTTCTCCAGCATGTCGGTCGGGACGGGCGGTGCATCGGGGAACGGGAGCTCGGTGGCCGGCGGGGCGAACCACGCGTCCACGTTCCCGACCTCCGCCAGCGTCGCCGGGGTCCACTGCGGATTGCGGTCCTTGTCGACGACCTGCGCCCGGATGCCCTCGGCCAGGTCGGGGGTGTCGAGAGCGTGGGAGCAGAGCCCGAACTCGAGGTTCAGTGCCTGCTCCAGGGTGCCGCCGGCGGCCCGCATGGCGCGGATCGCCCGGAGGGTGACGGTGACCGAGGTCGGGCTGACCCGGGAGATCGCGGTGGCCGCCTTCGCGGCCGCCGGTTCGGGTGCGTCCTGCAGGGCGGCGACGATGTCCACGGCGGTGGGCGCCGAGTAGCAGCGGTCGATCCACTCCCGCTCGGCCAGCAGCTCCGACTCCGGGGCCGGCTCGACGAACTCGGCCAGCGCCGCGGGAATGCCGTGGGTGGTGGCCTTCTCGATCAGGTCGGGCAGCTTGTCCGACGGCACGAAGTGATCGGCGAAGCCGAGCGCGATGGCGTCGCCGGCGGTCATGCGGCCGCCGGTGAGCCCGACGTGCAGGCCGAGCTGGCCCGGGGTCCGGCCCAGCAGGTAGGTGCCGCCGACGTCCGGGATCAGGCCGATGCCGGTCTCCGGCATACCGACCATCGACCGCTCGGTGACCACCCGGTGCGAGGCGTGGCCGGCCAGGCCGACACCGCCGCCCATCACGATGCCGTCCATCAGGGTCAGCACCGGCTTGGGGAACCGGGCCACCGCCGCGTCGACGTGGTACTCGTCACGCCAGTAGTCGATGGCGCCACGGCCGCCGCTCTTCGCGTCGGAGTAGATAGCCTTGACGTCGCCACCTGCGCAGAAGCCGCGCTCGCCGGCACCGTCGATGATCAGGAACCGGACCTCGGGATCCTCGGCCCACTCGGCCAGCACCGGCTCCACCAGCTTGACCATGCGGTGGTCGAAGGCGTTGATCTGCCGCGGGCGGTTCAGCGTGATCCGACCGACGCCGCGGTCCACCCGGAACAGCACCGGGTCTTCCTCGACGATGGTGCTGACCTGGGCGGACTCCGTGCCCGGGGCGCTCATCGGGCACCGACCAGGGATCGGGAGATCACCAGCTGCATGATTTCGTTGGTCCCTTCCAGGATCTGGTGCACGCGCAGGTCACGCATGATCTTCTCGATGCCGTACTCCGCAAGATAGCCGTAACCTCCGTGCAACTGGAGTGCGGCGTTCGCCACTTCGAAGCCCGAGTCGGTGGCGAACTTCTTGGCCATCGCGCAGAGCTCGATGGTGTTCGGGGCGGCGTCGTCGATGGCCGAGGCGGCCTGCCAGAGCAGCAGCCGCGCCGCAGCGAGCTTGGTGGCCATGTCGGCGAGGTCGAACTGCAGCGCCTGGAACTGGTCCAGCCGCTTGCCGAACGCGGTGCGCTCGGACATGTAGGTCAGGGTGCGCTCGAGGGCGGACTGGGCGCCGCCGAGCGAGCTCGCGCCGATGTTCACCCGGCCGCCGTTCAGCCCGCTCATCGCGATCCGGAAGCCCTGGCCGACCTCGCCGAGCACGTTGCCCACCGGGACGCGGGCACCCTCGAAGATGACCTGGCGGGTGGGCTGGGCGTTCCAGCCCATCTTGATCTCGTTGGGGCCGAAGGACAGTCCAGGGGTGTCCTTCTCCACCACGAACGCGGTGATGCCCTTCGCGCCGTCGTTGCTGGTCCGGGCCATGACGACATAGACGCCGCTGGCGCCGGCACCGCTGATGAACTGCTTCACACCGTCGAGGACGTAGTGGTCGCCGTCCAGGGTGGCCTTCGTGCTCAGCGCAGCGGCGTCGGACCCGGCGCCGGGCTCGGTGAGGCAGTAGGAGCCGAGCACCTCCATCGAGGTCAGACCCGGCAGGTGCTTGGTGCGCAGGTCCTCGGAGCCGTACTTGTCGATCATCCACGCGGCCATGTTGTGGATCGAGATGTAGCTCGCCAGGCTGGGACAGCCGGTGGCCAGCGCCTCGATGATCAGCGCGGCGTCCAGCCGGGTGAGTCCCGATCCGCCGACGTCCTCGCGGACGTACATGCCGCCCATGCCCAGCTCGCCGGCCTTGCGCAGCACGTCGATCGGGAAGTGCTTGGTGCGGTCCCACTCGACCGCGTTCGGGGCGAGGAACTCGTCGGAGAACTGGCGGGCCAGTTCCGAGAGCGCCCGTTGGTCGTCGGACAGCTCGAACATTGCCCACCTCCGTTGGTGTACGGACCGGGATCACCGGCCGCGATTACTCGGTCATCCTACTATCGGATCTCCCAGCGGGGCGGGGCAAGCCTTCTGCGACTGTCATCACAAGCTCGGATTCCGGGAACTCCTGTGACGGCGTCACGGATCTCGGTCTGCCGGGCCGTTGCGGCGTGCGCGGGTGCGGGCGCGGCCCCGATGCCCCGCACGTCAGGACACGGTGTCGTTGTTCCGGGTGGGGCAGGAGTCGACGAGTTCGTAGGCGCAGTCGAAGTTGATCATCGCGACAGGCGGGGCGGCCACCGCGCACGTCGGGAAACGGTGTCGTTGTTCCGGGTGGGGCAGGAGTCGACGAGTTCGTACGCGCAGGCGAAGTTGATCATCGCGTCAGGGCGGGGCGGCCATGCGGGGGGTCCTGCACGTCGGAAACAGCGACTTTGTTCCGCGTGGGACAGGAGTCGCCGAGTTCGTACGCGCAGGCGAAGTTGATCATCGCGACAGGCGGGGCGGGCGGGCGGCAGGGGGCGGGGGCGGGAAGAGCAACAGGCACGCGGGCCGGGTGGCCCGCGTGCCTGTTGCGATCATGGTCCCGCGCGACCGGGTCAGGGTCGGCGGGAAAGGGGTTCAGCCCAGTGGGTCAGCCCAGCTTGACGTTGATCTGCTTGGTCTGGGTGAAGCCCTCGATGGCGCCCTCGATGGAGAACTCGCGGCCGATGCCGCTCTCCTTGTAGCCGCCGTAGGCCTGGCCGATGACCTGGCCGCCGCCCTGGTTGACCTGCACCCAGCCGGACTCGATGCGCTGCGCGGTATCGAGCGCGGCGGTCAGGTTCTGCGACCAGACATAGGCGGCGAGACCGTAGTGCGAGTCGTTGGCCATCGCGATGACCTCCTCGCGATCGCTCCACGGGATGGCGACGAGCACCGGCCCGAAGATCTCCTCGCGGGCGATCCGCCAGTCGTTCTCGACCCCGGCGAAGATGGTCGGGCCCTGGTAAAAGCCGTCGAGGCCGGCCGGGATGTCGGCGGACTTGTCCAGCGCCAGCTTCACGCCGGCCTGGCTGCGGCCGTCGTTGATGTACTCCATCACCGAGTTGTACTGCTTCTCGTTGATGATGGCACCCATGTCGGAGGCCTCGTCCAGCGGATCGCCGACGACCAGCTGGTCGACGCGGCGGGACACCTTCTCGATCACCTCGTCGTAGACGTCGCGGTGCAGGAACAGCCGGGAGCCGGCGGTGCAGGACTGGCCCTGGCGGGTGAACCGCATGCCGAGCAGGATGCCCTCGACGGTGGCGTCGATCCGGTCCGGGGTGACGGCGTCCGGGAACACGATCGTCGGGGACTTGCCGCCCAGCTCCAGCGACATGTGCGCCAGCCGGGACCCGGTGGACTCGGCGACGTGCCGGCCGACCGAGGTCGAGCCGGTGAAGGAGACCTTGTCCACGTCCGGGTGCTGGATCAGTGCCTCGCCGACCACGGATCCCTTGCCCGTCACCACGTTCAGCACGCCGGCCGGTAGGAACTGGTTGGCGATCTCGACCATGCGCAGGATGGTCAGCGGCGCGTCCTCGGCCGGCTTGAGCACGACGGTGTTGCCGGCGGCGAGCGCCGCGGGCACCTTCATGCCGGCGATCATCAGCGGCGAGTTCCACGGCAGGATGCCGGCCACCACACCCAGCGGCTCGCGCCGGGTGTACTGCAGCTGGTCGTTGCCGGCGGGCAGCACGACACCCTTGAACTCACCGGCCACGCCACCGAAGTAGCGGAACAGGTTGACCAGGGTCTGCGACTCCGGGCGGGCCTGGGTGCGCAGCGCGTTGCCGGTGTCCATGGCGGTGAGCTGGGCCAGCTCCTCCGCGGCGTCGGCGAGCGCGTCGGCGATCTTCAGCAGCGCCACCTGGCGGTCCTTGAAGTGCAGGTCGCGCCAGCCCGGGAAGGCCTTGCGGGCCGAGGCGACGGCGCGGTCCACGTCCTCCTTGGTGCCCGAGGGCACCCGGCCGAGCGGCTTGCTGCGGCGGCCCGGGTTCTGCACCTCGGTCCAGGCACCGCCCAGGGCGGCCACCGGTTCGCCGTCGATCACCATCGGGTGGTCGGCGGTCAGTGCATCGAGCATCGCGGTCATGCTGTCCTCCAAGGTCTTTCGGTGTCTCAGGTGTTCGGGAGTCAGGCGTTCGAGCGCGTCAGGCCTCGGGGCGGGTGATCGTCCCGTCCACCAGTCTGACGAGCGAGGCGGTGTCCTTCCCGCCCCAGCCCAGTTCGATCATCTGGTCGAGGAAGGTACTCACCATCGTCGCGACCGGGAGATCGGTGTCGGTGGACTCGCCGGCCTCCAGCGCCAGGCCGAGGTCCTTGCGCATCAGGTTGACGGCGAAGCCACCCTCGAAATCCCGGTTCACGGCGGCGGTCTCGACCACGCCGGCGACCGGGTACCAGGTGCGCAGGGCCCAGCTCTCGCCGGAGGAGACCGAGGCGAGGTCGTAGAAGACCTTCGGGTCCAGACCGAGCCGCTCGGCCAGCACCGCACCCTCGGCGAGCCCGGCCATGTTGACCGCCAGCATCATGTTGTTCGCGCACTTGGCGGCCTGGCCGCTGCCCGGGCCACCGGTGTGGAAGATGCGGCCGGCCATCGCCTCGATGAGCGGGCGGACCTTCTCCAGGTTCTCCTCCGGGCCGCCGACCATGAAGGTCAGGGTGCCGGCCTGTGCGCCGGAGACACCGCCGGAGACCGGGGCGTCCAGGAACGGGAAGCCGCGGCCGGTGACGATCTCGTGCAGCTCGCGGGCGGTGGTGATGTCGATGGTGGAGCTGTCCACGACCAGCGCTCCCGCAGGCAGGTGGTCGAGGATGCCACCGGCGTCGGCCAGCGCCGACTTCACGTGCTTGCCCGCGGGCAGCATGGTGAAGACGACGTCGACGTCCTTCACGGCTTCCGCGGCGGAGGTCGCCACGCCGACGTTCTGCTCGGCCGCGTGGTCACGGGCCGCCTCGCTGAGGTCGAAGCCGGTCACCTGGTGTCCCGCCGCGACCAGGTTCGCCGCCATCGGGGTGCCCATGTTGCCCAGGCCGATCCAGGCCACCTTCATCTGGAACTCCTTCGTTCGCGTGTGGTGTCGTCGTGCGTCACCGGACATGGTCCGGGAGATGTCCATCCTTCTCCCCCAGCCTGCCACCCGGAAGCCGCAGACGCGCACCCAGGCTGTGCGAGAATGCACAGCCTGGGTGGCGGTCCGCCGCCGGGGCACGGAAGGCGGTCCGGATGGCGGCCAGACCCGACGACCTGCTGCTGCTGCTCGAGGTCGCCCGGTTCGGTTCCTTCGCCGCGGCGGGTGCTGCACTGGCCATGGACCACAGCACCATCTCCCGCCGGATCACCTCGCTGGAAAGGGATCTCGGCGGTCCGGTGGTGATCCGGGCGGCCGGCGGGGCCACGCTGACCGAGCTCGGGCGGAACCTGTTGGACAGCGCGGAACGCATCGAGCGCACGATGGCGGCGGTGTCCGAACTGGCCCGGGCGCCCGGTTTCGAGCCCACCGCACTGACCGGCATGGTGCGCATCGCCGCGCCGGACGCCTTCGGCGCCTGTTTCGTCGCGCCGGTGATCGCCCGGCTGCACCGGGCCCATCCCGCGGTCCGGCTCGAGCTGGTGACGGCGACCCGGCCGTTGGTGCAGGGCATCGGTTCGGACATCGAGATCGGCGTCGGGCAGCCGACCTCGCCGCGGCTGGAGACGCTGCTGCTGACCCGCTACTCGCTCGGCCTCTGGGCCGCGCCGGAGTACCTGGCCGCGAAAGGGACCCCGGAATCCGTGGCCGGGCTGGCCGACCACTCGCTCGTCTACTACGTCGACTCCCTGCTCCGGGTCGACGATCTCGCGCTGCTGCGCGAGCTGTTCCCGGCCGGCAGCGCCGAGGTCGGCTCGACCAACGTGCACGCACAGGTGCAGGCCGCCCTGGCCGGGGGCGGGATCGGGCTGCTGCCGAACTTCCTGGCCGGCCGGGAGGCCGGGCTGCGGCGGGTGCTGGCCGGCCAGGTGGACATCGTGCTGCAGTTCCGCGTGGCGCTGGCGCCGCGGGTGCTCCGCCGGCCGGCGTCCACCGCGGTGCTGCGGGCCCTGCAGGCGGAGGTGGCGGCACGCCAGGCGGAGCTGCTGCCCGGCCACCGGCCGGACTGAACCGCCGGCAGCGGGAAGGACAGGGCGGTGCGGGCGAGTTCCGGGGCGGTGCGACGATGGCCGGATGGCCGATGGGACGTCCACCGGCGGGAGGGTGGGTGCCGGAGTGTGCGGGATCGAGATCATCGGGGTCGACCAGCGGGATGCCTGGAAGGCCGGTGAGGTCCCCGGGGTGACGCAGGTGCGGCCGGGGATCTTCTCGCTGCCGGTGGTGTTCCCGGACAACCCGCTGCGCTACACGCTCTGCTACCTGTTCATGGACGCCGGCGGCCCGGTGCTGGTGGATCCAGGGTTCCACTCGCCGATCAGTCGCGCCTCGCTGGACGCGGTGCTGGCCCAGGTCGGCCTGCGCGCCGAGCAGGTCGCCGGGGTGGTCGTCACCCACGTCCACCCGGACCACCACGGGCTCTCGGCCGAGGTGACCGCGGTGTCGGGGTGCTGGGTGGGGATGCACCGGGACGAGGCCGCCTCGCTGGCCACCCTCGACGTCCCCGAGGAGGAGCGGCAGCGGCTGGACCGGACCTGGCTGGACCGGCTGGGCGTGCCGCCGGAGATCCGGCCGGAGATCGCCACCCGGATGGGCGAGGTCGCGGACCAACTGGCCCGGCCGACCGTGCTCTTCGACGACGGCGACCTGCTGCCGCTCACCGACCACCGGGTCCGCTGCGTGCACACCCCCGGGCACACGCCAGGCCACCTGTGCCTGTCGGTGGAGATGCCCGACGGCGGGAGGCTGTTCCTGTCCGGCGACCACGTGCTCCCCCGGATCAGCCCGCACATCGGCATGCAGCCGATCTCGGCCCCGCCGCCGCTGGTCCGGTACCTGGCATCGCTGCGCAAGGTGGCCGCGTTCGACGACGCCGAGGTGCTGCCCGGCCACGAGTGGCGGTTCCGCGGGCTGGCCCGCCGGGTCGACGAGCTGCTGGAGCACCACGAGCGGCGCTGCGCCGAGATCCTGGACACACTGGACCCGGATCCGGGCACCACCGCATGGGACCTGACGACCCGGCTGACCTGGTCACGAGGGTGGCCTGCGGTGCAGGGATACATGCGCCGGTCGGCATTGGCGGAGACGCTCGCGCACCTGCAACATCTGCAGGGGACGGGTCAGGTCCTGGAGCTGACCCCGGCCGGGACCGGCGCGAGCCGGTTCGTCCGGGCCGGCTGACGACACCGCACCACACGCGCGAGGAGCGACCAGATGAGCGTCCCCACCGTCCCCCCGGCTGCGGCCCGCAGGAACCGCCCGGGTGCCCGGGACCTGCTCGACATCGTGCTGGACGCCGATTCCTTCACCTCCTGGGACCAGCCGGTCGTCCGCCCGCCGGACCTGGACCCGGCCTACGTGGCCGACCTGGCCGCGGCCGCGCAGAAGTCCGGGGCCGACGAGGCGGTGCTGACCGGCGCCGGCAGCATCCGCGGCCGGCGGGTCGCCGTACTGGTCAGCGAGTTCCGCTTCCTGGCCGGATCCATCGGCATCGCCGCCGCGGACCGGATCGTCTCGGCGATCCGCCGGGCCACCGCCGAGGGCCTGCCGCTGCTCGCCGCGCCCGCCTCCGGCGGCACCCGGATGCAGGAGGGGACACCGGCTTTCGTGCAGATGGTGCGGATCACCGAGGCCATCGGCGCGCACCGGTCGGCCGGGTTGCCGTACCTGGTCTACCTGCGGCACCCGACGACCGGCGGGGTGTTCGCGTCCTGGGGCTCCCTCGGGCACGTGACGGTCGGCGAGCCGGGCGCGCTGGTCGGGTTCCTCGGGCCGAAGGTCTACGAGGCGCTCTACTCGGAACCCTTCCCCACCGGCGTGCAGACCTCGGAGAACCTGGCCGAGCACGGGCTCATCGACGCGGTGCTGCCGCCGGAACGGTTGCCGGACATCGCCTCCCGCGCGTTGAACGTGCTGGGTGGGCGGCGCCGCGGCTTCCCGCACGTGGACGCCCCGGGCGAGGAGCAGCAACCGGAGACCGACGCCTGGACCTCGATCGAGTACACCCGGCTGCCGCAGCGGCCCGGTGTCCGGGAGCTGCTGCGCTTCGCCGCCACCGACGTGGTCCCGCTCACCGGCACCGGGCAGGGCGAGTCGGACGCCGGGCTGCAGCTGGTGCTGGCCCGCTTCTCCGGAGTGCCCTGCGTGCTGCTCGGACAGGACCGGGCAACCCAGATCGGCAGCACCCCATTGGGTCCCGCGGCGCTGCGGGTGGCCCGGCGCGGCATGAAGCTCGCCGCCGAGCTGGAGCTGCCCCTGGTGTCGGTCATCGACACCCCGGGGGCCGCCCTGTCCAAGGATGCCGAGGAGGGCGGCCTGGCCGGCGAGATCGCCCGCTGCCTGGCCGATCTCGTCGCTCTGCAGGCACCGGCGGTGTGTGTGCTGCTCGGCCAGGGCTCGGGTGGCGGGGCGATGGCCCTGCTGCCGGCGGACCGGGTGATCGCCGCCCGGCACGCCTGGCTCTCCCCGCTGCCACCGGAGGGCGCATCGGCGATCGTCCATGCCGGTGACGTCTCGCACGCCGCGGAGATGGCTGCGGCACAAGGGGTCCGGGCGATCGACCTGCGCCGCCGCGGCATCGTCGACCGTATCGTGCCGGAGTACGAGCACGCCGCCCAGGAGTCGGCGGCCTTCAGCCGGCGGATGGGTGCGGTGCTGGCCCAGGAGATGAGCGTACTGATCTCCCGGCCGGCCGGGGAACGAATGGCCCGGCGCGGCAGCCGGTACGCCTTCTGACAGCCGGCCGGGGTCTCAGATCCCGGCCTGCGCCCGCAGCTCGGCGAGCGCCTGTGCGGACTCGTCCAGCAGCGCCGGCACGTCGATGCCGACCAGTCGGCCGTCCCGCTTGTGGATCACCCCGTCGACCATGACCAGGTCGACGTCGGCCGGGTGCGCGGCGCGGACCAGCAGCGTGGTGGCGTCCTTCACCGGTGCGGTGCCGATCCGGTCGGTCCGGACCAGGACGACATCCGCCGGGCGGCCGACCGCCAAGGTCCCGGCGACGTCGCCCAGACCGAGAGTGGCGGCTCCCCCGGCGGTGGCCCACTCCAGCACCGTCGCGTCGGTGACGACCGACTGGGTCCGCCGTGATCCGGCGGCCAGGTCGGCGGTCAGCTTCATCACCGAGAACATGTCGATCGAGCCGGCCAGCACGACGTTGTCCACCGACAGGCCCAGCGCCACACCCGCGTCCTGCAGCTCGGCGACCGGCGGGATGCCGTACCCCACTTCGAGTTCCGTCCACGGGCTGATCGACACCGGCGATCCGGACCGGGCGGCGAGGTCCATCTGCGCGGTGGTCGCCCCGGTGAGATGCACCAGCTGCACGTCCGCCCCGAGCCCGTCCGCCGCGGCCAGCGCGGCGATGCCGCCGAGGGCCGCCGCATCGGGATCCGAGGCCGCATGGGTGGTGATCGGCAGGCCGAGCTCGCGGGCCGCGGCCCACTCCGCCTGCCAGGTCGCGGTGTCCGACCGGTCCGGGCCACGGGCGCAGATCCCCAGTGACACCAGGCCTTCCGGCATCCGTCCGGCCAGCTGCGCCAAGTGGTCCAGGTCCATGGTCCGGTCGGCCGCGATGTCCTGCGGGTAGCCGTAGGCGAGGCGTCCGCGGATGCCGGAGGCGGTCATCGCCGACAGTTCCGCCTCGGCATGCTCGGCGCTGCGGGTGTTGTGCGCCCAGTTGTGCACCGTGGTGATGCCGGCCGCCAGCCCTTCGGCGATCGCCAGCCGGACGCCGAGCGCGTGGTGCTCCGGGGTGAACAGCGGGGACAGCGCGGCCATGCTCGGCGCGAATCCACCCTTGGCGGTGGCTGCCATCCCGCGGGCCACCGAGTTCCACATGTGCCAGTGCGTGTCGACCAATCCGGGCAGCGCGACACAGTCTGCTGCATCGATGATCTCGGTGCCCTCCGGCACATCGGGCACGCTCCCGATCGCAGTGATCGTGCCGTCCTCGACCAGGATGTCCGCGCCGGACAGCTCGCCCTGCGCCGTCATGGTGAGGACGGAGGACGCGCCGCGGATCAACACCCGGGCCGGCGTCGACGGTCCGGCGGTCGTCGCCGAGGTCGTCGCCGAGGTCATGGCGGGGGTTGTCGCTGCGGCATCCGGTTCGCCGGTGCAGGCACCGAGCAGCGGTGCCAACGGCGCGGCGGCGGCCAGCCGGAACAGGTCTCGTCGGGTCGGTCGGGCCATGGGAATTCCCCTCGGTCGTGTCGGACACCCGGGCCGCACGCAGGGCGGCACCGGCGATCACTGCCGAAGTACCCGCAGTTTGTCAGGACAAAGTGTGCGGGTGTTCACAGCCCGGGCCGCCGACCCGGACCGTCAGCTGTCGGCGAAACCTCTACATCCATGGCCCTGACCTGCACGGATGCGTCTACGATGATCGCCCATGGGGACGCTCTACGAGCATGCGGGCCGGGAACCGGGGCTGCACCGTCTGGAGGCACACTTCTACGCGAGCGTGCTCGCGGACCCGTTGCTGCAGCCGTTGTTCGGGGACGGCAAGCCGGAGCACGTCGATCACCTGACGGCGTTCACCGCGGAATCGTTCGGTGGACCCGACCGGTTCAGCCGGGAACTGGGCTTCCGGCACCTGATCGAGGTGCACCGCGGCCTGAACATCACCGAGGAGCAGCGGCGCCGGTTCGTCGAGCTCTACCTGCAGGCGCTGGACGCCACCGAGATGCCCGAGGACGAGGAGTTCCGGACGGCGGTCCGTGAGCACGTCGAGTTCGGCACCCAGGTGGCGATGCAGAACTCGCACGCCCACGACGAGTCCGAGCTGCATCCCCTCCGCGAGGTGCCGCGCTGGACCTGGGCGGGCGACGATCCCGGTTCCGCTCCCGGTTCGGCGGAGGACCGGACCGGGACCTAGGGCATATCTCCCGACCCTGGATCGTCGCGAGCGCCGTCCTGGTGGGCCGTCGGCAAGGCGGTCGAGGAGCTGGGAATCCTGTTGGCTTTCCGACGAGACCAACGATGCCGACGGTCTGACAGGGCGGTGCGCAGCAGATTCGGGGTCGGGAGACATGCCCTACGCTTTCCCGGTGCTCGTTCTCGGACAGATCCTGGTCGGCCTGGTCGCGCTGATCCACGTCTACATCGTGGTGCTGGAGATGTTCCTCTGGCAGGCCCCGCGCACCCGCGCCACCTTCGGCACCACCGCGGAGTTCGCGAAGGCGTCGGCCGCGCTGGCGGCGAACCAGGGCCTGTACAACGGATTCCTGGTCGCGGGACTGGTCTGGGGCCTGCTCGCCCGGGACCCGCTGCGCTGGCAGGTGGAGATCTTCTTCCTGGCCTGCGTCGCGATCGCCGGCATCTACGGCGCAGCCTCCGTCAGCCGCCGGATCCTGTTCGTGCAGACCGTTCCCGCGGTGCTCGCCGGGCTCTTCGTGCTGCTCGGCCGGAGCTGACCCCTCGCGGATTCTGAACATCCGGTGGCCCTGTGGGGCATCGGATGTTCAGAATCCGCGAGGGGTGCCTTCAGGCCAGGAGCTCCCGCACCGCGTCCACCGATTCCGCGAGCGGCACCGACCGCTGCTCGCCGGAGACGAGATCCCGCACCACCACGGCACCCTCGGCCAGATCGCGATCACCGAGGATCAGCGCCACCCGGGCGCCGGAGCTGTCCGCGGACTTCATCGCGGCCTTCAGACCCCGCCCGCCGTAGGACCTGTCGACCCGGACACCGGCCGCGCGCAGCTTCCCGGCGAGCACCGCCAGCTCCAGCGAGGCGGCCTCCCCCATCGGCACCCCGTAGACCTCGCAGCGCGCCGTGGTGCCGACCTCGAGACCCTCGGCGTCGGCAGCCAGCAGCGCCCGGTCCACCCCGAGCCCGTACCCGATGCCGGACAGCGCCTGCCCGCCGAGCTCGGCCATCAGACCGTCGTAGCGGCCGCCGCCGCCCATCCCGGACTGCGCCCCCAGGCCCGGGTGCACGTACTCGAAGGTGGTGCGGGTGTAGTAGTCCAGCCCGCGCACCATCCGCGGGTTCAGCACGTACGGCACGCCCAGCGCGTCCAGCACCGTGCGCACCTGCGCGAAGTGGGCGGCGCAGTCGGCACAGAGATGGTCGATCATCAGCGGTGCATCGGTCAGCAGTTCCTGCACCTGCGGCCGCTTGTCGTCCAGCACCCGCAACGGGTTGAGCCGCGCGCGTTCCCTGGTCGGCTCGTCCAGCGGCAGCCCGTCCAGGAAGGACTGCAGCAGTTCCCGGTAGGCCGGCCGGCAGGCCGCGTCACCCAGCGAGGTCAGCTCGATCCGGTAGCCGGTCAGCCCGATGGCGGAGAACCCCTCGTGGCCGACGGCGATCACCTCGGCGTCCAGCGCCGGGTCGTCGCTGCCGATGGCCTCGATGCCGACCTGGTGGAACTGCCGGTACCGGCCGGCCTGCGGCCGCTCTGCCCGGAAGAACTCGCCCGAGTAGACGAGCTTCACCGGCAGCGCGCCACGGTCCATGCCGTGCTCGATGACCGCTCGCATCACCCCGGCGGTGCCCTCCGGCCGCAGCGTGATCGACCGATCGCCCCGGTCGGTGAAGGTGTACATCTCCTTCGACACCACGTCCGTCGACTCACCGACGCCCCGGGTGAACAGCTCCGTCGACTCGAACATCGGCAGCTCGATCAGCCCGTAGCCGGCCCGGTCCGCCGCGCCCACCAGATGCCCGCGGACGGCGTCGAACCGCCGGGACACCGGCGGGTAGTAGTCGGGAACGCCCTTGGGTCCTTCGATGTGCGCCATGTCGTCTTTCCGTGCAGGTGCTGTGTGCTGTGAGTCGGGTGTTGCTCTGTGTCGGTGTGGCCGGGTCAGGCCAGGAAGGGGTTGCCGCGGCGCTCGGCGCCGATGGTGCTGGTCGGTCCGTGGCCGGGCAGCACGAGGGCGTCGTCCGGGCGGACCAGCAGATGCTGCGCGATCGACTCCAGCAGTTGCGCACCGTCGCCGCCGGGCAGGTCGCTGCGGCCGATCGACCCGGCGAACAGCGTGTCGCCGGTCAGCAGCAGCTCCGGACGCTCGCCCTCGGCGGCGATCCGGTAGACCACCGAGCCCTGCGTGTGGCCCGGGGTGTGGTCAATCTCCAAACGCAGGCCGGCCAGTTCGATCCCGTCCACGCCGTCGATCCCGGACACCTCCGGCGGCCGCAGACCGGTCAGCGGCATGTCGGCCAGCGCGGACTGCAGCATCGGGCTCAGCCCGGCCAGCGGGTCGTCCAACAGGTGCTCGTCGGCGTCGTGCAGGTACGCGGTGACCCCCGCCGCGCGGCAGACGGCGGCCGCGTCGGCGACGTGGTCCAGGTGTCCGTGGGTGAGGAGCACGGCGGCGAGGGTGAGCCGGTGCTCGTCCAGCGTCGCCTGCAGACGTGCGGCGGCGTCCTGCCCGGGATCGACGACCAGGCAGGGACCGCCCGGCGCAGCGGCGAGCACGTAGCAGTTGGCCTGGAAGGATCCGGCCGGGAATCCGGCGATGAGCACGAGGGCCACCTTAGTCGGCGGTCCCGGGCGTCCCGCCGGAGAGGATGCACAGGCCGTTCTCATGCCAACTCACCGAGGGCTCCGCGCCGGTCACCTAGACTCACCGGCCGGGGATCGGTACGGATACCCCGGGTCAGCGCAGGAGGAACAGGGTGCCCAGCAACCAGCAGCGTCGCGAGGCCGCGAAGCGCAAGCTCGAGCGGCAGCTCGTCCGGCGCGCGGAGCGGGCCCGCAAGCAGCGGCAGCGGCTCGCGGTGGTCGGAGTGGTGGCGGCGATCCTGATCGCCGGTGGTGTGGTCTGGCTGGTCACCCGCCCGGCGTCCAGCACCGCCTCCGAGGCCGGCAGCTCGACCGGCACCGACGAGACCACCTCGACCGGCCCCACCACCCCGTGCAGCTACCCCACCGAGGGTCAGATGGCGGCGGTGAAGGAGGCGTCGGCACCGACGAACCTCTACCCCGCCAACACCGGCACCATCGACGCGGTGATGACGCTCAACGGCACCCCGGTGACCATCACCCTGGACCGGGAGACGGCCCCGTGCGCGGTCAACTCCTTCGTCTCGCTGGCGTCCCAGGGCTTCTACAACGACACCGCGTGCTGGCGGCTGACCGCCAGCCCGGCGCTGAACATCCTGCAGTGCGGTGACCCGAGCGGACTGGGCAACGGCGGGCCGGGCTACTCCTACGCCACCGAGGCCACCGCGACCGACCCGACCGCGTCGGGTGCCTACGAGTACAAGCGCGGCACCGTTGCCGTGGCCAACTCCTCCAGCGCCTACTCGACCGGCGACACCAACGGCTCGCAGTTCTTCATCGCCTACAAGGACTCCACGCTGCCGACGCAGTACACCGTGCTCGGCACCATCTCCGAGGACGGCATGGCGGCCATCGACGCCGTCGCCGACCAGGGCGTGACCGACGACGCGCAGACCGGCAAGCCGGTGGGCGCCGCGGACATCAGCACCATCACGGTGCCGGAGGACGCGGTCCAGCAGAGCGGCGTCTACACCACGCCGTCCTCGGCCACCGAGTCGGTGCCGACCGACGTCCCCACCGACACCGTGCCGACCGATTCCGTGGATCCCTCTGCCTCGGAGTCCTCTGAGTCCTCTGAGTCCTCTGAGTCCACCGGGTCCACCGGGTCGACCGACACCACCGAGTCGGGGGCGGCGACCACGAGCGAGACCGAGGCGCCCACCTCCTGACCGGTGCCTCCCGCTGACGAAGGCGGGCCGCTGTCGTGCCACGGGGGTAGAACTGGTCCGGGGTGATGCTGGATGGGCGCGAAGGCGCAGCAGGTGACGGCCGCGCAGGTCCGGGCGTACCGGATCCTGGCCTCCGGGTTGGACCGCAGCGCCGCGTCCGTCGCCGGCCTCGGCGTGCTGGACCTGGGTGTGCAGGACACCGGCGGCTGGTCGGTGCTGGCCCTGGGCAACCGGTTGCCGGCCGACCACGGGCCGGTGGACGTCGGCACCCCCGGGTCGTCCTCGGACCTGGCGCTGGCCTGGTCGCTGCGCGGGACTCCGCACGTACACCGGCGGTCGGATCTGCCGGTGATGGCGGCCGCCATCTGGCCGCGGAACAGCGACGACGCGAAGGCCCGGCTGATGGGCCGCGGCGACGCCCTGGTGGGTGCCGGGATCGATCCGTTGCAGGCGCTGGCCGATGCGGCCGGTGCCTTCCGCTCGGCGGTGACCACGACGATGACCAAGGGCGAGGCCAGCACCGCCGTCCGTGAGGCCGGGCCGCCGGAGATCTCCGCGTTCTGCCGCGCCTGCGAGGTCGTGCACCCGATGGAGCAGCTGTTCCGGCTCGCGGCGCTGCCCGGCGGGGTCGGTGCGGTACCGGACACCCGGCCGATCGAGCTGGCCCGGTTGCGGCCGGCGGTGCGGTTGCCGAAGCAGCACGACGGCAGTGACGGACTGGTCGATCGGTACCTGGACCGGTACGGCTGCGGCAGCGCCGCGGAGATCGGCGCGTTCCTCGGCACCTCGGCCGCGGCGATCGCACCCGATCTGCCGGACACGGTGCGGGTCACCGTCGACGGGCACCCGGGACTCAGCACCGACGATCACCTGTCGCGGATCCAGGAGGTGGACGTCGACGCCGCTCGGGCCGTGGTCCGGCTGCTGCCGCCGGGCGACCCGCTGCTCTCGGCCCGCGACCGGTCGGTGCTCACCGACGACACCGAACAGCGCAAGGCGCTCTGGCCGCACATCGGCACCCCCGGCGCGGTGCTGGCGGGCGGTCGCATCGTCGGTGCATGGCGGCCGAAGCGGTCCGGGAAGAAGCTGACCGTCACCGTCGCACTGTGGGGCAGGCTGACGAAGGTGCAGCGGGCGGAGCTTGCGGACGAGGCGGTGCTCGCCGCGTCGCTGCGTGGGGCCGTGACGGGAGAACTGGCCGGTGCCTGACCGTCTCGTCGTGCTGGACCACCCGCAGGTGCTCGACCCGATGATCGACATCGCCGTCGGCCCGGCCATGCTGGCCGCCGCACGCTCGAGCGGGACTGCGCTGCTGCGGATCTCGCGGCCCGCGCCGACCGTGGCCCTGTCCGGGCGCGACTGCAACTCCCCCGGCAAGGACCTCGCGGTCGCCGCTGCCCTCGCGCACGGGTTCACCCCGGTCCGGCGTGGTCCCGGCGGACGCGCGGTCGCCTACCACACCGGTTGCCTGTGCCTGGATCTCGTCGAGCCGGCGCCCGAGTTCGGTGGTATCGCCGAACGTTTCGACCGGCTGACCGGGGTGTTGCTCGCCGCACTCACCGCCGTCGGGGTGGACGGCGGGATCGGCGAAACCCCGGGCGAGTACTGCGCCGGCGACCACAGCATCCACGACGGAATGGGGCACAAGCTGGCCGGCACCGCCCAGCGCCTGGTGCCCGGCGCGGCCCTGTTCAGTGCGGTGATCGTGGTCGACGACCCGCTGCCGGTGCGGGACGTACTGGTCGACGTCTACGCGGCGCTGGGACTGGACTGGGATCCGGCGACCGTCGGTGCGGCCCGGTCGGTCTCGGCAGCCGCCGATCCCGACGGGCTGACCCGCGCCCTGGTGCACGCTTTCGCGGGCGGTGCATCGATCGAGGTGCGGGAGCTCCCGGAGTCCGTGCTCGCCGATGCCGCCGCCCGCCGCGACCGCCACCGGGTGTAACCCCAAACGGCTGCGACATCCGGTCACATCGGAACCGCATGGTCCGTGCACAGTTCCTGGACATCCGGCGCCCAGGGTCGCTGACATGGGCCGGATCCCGCACCGACTTGCTGTCGCCGCGACGCTCGCCGTGGTGCTGACGGCCGCGGGATGCACCCGGGACCCCACCGCCGGACCCGCGACCCCGACGGCCGGCACCACGTCGGCACCCACCGGGGCGCAGGACCGGACGGTCGCGCTGACCGTCGACGGCGTCGAGCGGGAGTACCTGCTGCACGTGCCGCCGGGGACGACCGGACCGATCCCGCTGGTGGTGATGCTGCACGGCGGGGGTGGCAGTGCCCGGCAGGCCCGGAACGCCTACGGCTGGGACGATGTCGCCGACCGGGAGGGCTTCGCCGTCGCCTATCCGGACGGACTGCACCGGGCCTGGAACGTCGGCGGCGGGTGTTGCGGGCAACCCGGGACGAGCGGATCCGACGACGTCGGATTCGTCGGCGCGGTGGTGCAGGACGCCGCCGGCCGGCTGCCCGTCGATCCGGCGCGGGTGTACGCCACCGGGATGTCCAACGGCGCGATGATGACGCACCGGCTGGCCTGCGACACCGATCTGTTCGCCGCGGTCGCCCCGGTGGCCGGCACCCGGCTCGGCGACTGCGCCGACCCGGCCCCGATCTCGCTGCTGGAGATCCACGGCACCGCCGACGACCGGGTGCTCTACGACGGATCGCCGTCGGTGGTCGGTCCGGCACACATCGACGGACCGCCCGTGGTCGACCTGGTCGCCGACTGGCGGGCGATCGACGACTGCCCGGCGCCCCAGCAGAGCACGACCGGCAACCAGGAGATCAGCACCGCGGAGTGCCCGGGCGGGCGCACCGTCGAACTGGTGACCATCGACGGCGGTGGGCACGAGTGGCCGGAGGACGCCACGGAGGAGATCTGGGCGTTCTTCGCCGCCCACCCCGGCTGACCGGCCGCCACCCCGGCTGACCGGGCGCTCACATCAGGCGCTGGTCACCCGGTACACGTCGTAGACGCCCTCGACCCCGCGGATGGCGCGGAGCAGGTGACCCAGGTGGGCCGGATCGGCCATCTCGAAGGAGAAGCGCGAGATCGCCATCCGGTCCTTGGACATCGACAGGTTCGCCGACAGGATGTTGACCTTCTCGTCGGCCAGCGTCTTGGTGATGTCGGACAGCAGGCGGTGCCGGTCCAGCGCCTCGACCTGGACGGTGACCAGGAAAATGGACGCCGAGTTCGGGTCCCAGCTGACCGGGACCAGCCGCTCGGACTCCTCGCGGAGCGCGGCGGCGTTGGTGCAGTCGGTCCGGTGCACCGACACCGCGCCACCCTTGGTGATGAACCCGAGGATCTCGTCGCCGGGCACCGGGGTGCAGCAGCGGGCCAGCTTGACCTGGATGTCACCGACGCCGGTGACCAGCACGCCGACATCCTTGATGGTGCGCGGACGCCGGGTGATCGCGGACGAGGTGCGCTCGGCGACCTCCTCGCCGGCCTCCTCCTCGCCGCCGAGGTACGAGACGACCTTCGCCACCACGGTTTTCGCGGAGACGTGGTTCTCGCCGACAGCGGCGTACAGGGCCGCGATGTCGCGGTAGGCCAGGTCGTGCGCGGCCGCGGCCAGCGCCTCGTGGGAGATCAGCCGCTGCACCGGTAGCCCCTCGCGGCGGGCCGCCTTGGTGATCGCCTCCTTGCCGAGGTCGACCGCCTCCTCGCGGCGTTCCTTGGCGAAGTGCTGCCGGATCTTGGTCTTCGCCCGGGACGACCGGACGAAGCCCAGCCAGTCCCGGCTGGGGCCGGCGGTCGGCGCCTTGGAGGTGAAGATCTCGACGATCTGACCGTTGGTCAGCTCCTTCTCCAGCGCCACCAGCCGGCCGTCGACCTTGGCGCCGATGCACCGGTTGCCGACCTCGGTGTGCACCGAGTACGCGAAGTCCACCGGCGTGGAACCGGCTGGCAGCTGGTGGATGTCGCCCTTCGGCGTGAAGACGAAGATCTCGCTGGACGCCATCTCGAAGCGCAGGTTGTCCAGGAACTCACCGGCGTCGCCGGCCTCCCGCTGCCAGTCGAGCAGCTGGCGCATCCACGCCATCTCCTCGACGGCCGTGGCGGCGCCGCTGTGCGTGCCGCGGGTCTCCTTGTACCGCCAGTGCGCGGCGATGCCGTACTCGGCGGTGTGGTGCATCTCGTAGGTGCGGATCTGCACCTCCAGCGGCTTGCCCTGCGGGCCGATCACGGTGGTGTGCAGCGACTGGTAGACGCCGTACCGGGGCTGCGCGATGTAGTCCTTGAACCGGCCCGGCATGGGCGCCCAGAGCGCATGCACCACGCCCATCACGGCGTAGCACTCGCGCACGCTGCCGACCAGGATGCGGACCGCGACGAGGTCGTGGATCTCGTCGAATTCGCGTCCGCGGACCTGCATCTTCTGGTAGATCGAGTAGTAGTGCTTGCCACGGCCGATGACCTCGGCCGGGATCTTGGCCCCGCTCAGTTCGGTGTTCAGCCGGGCGGTGACATCGGCGAGGTAGGTGTCACGCGACGGCGCGCGGTCGGCGACCAGCCGGACGATCTCGTCGTAGCGCTTGGAGTGCAGGATCGCGAAGGCCAGATCCTCCAGCTCCCACTTGATGGTCGCCATGCCGAGCCGGTGGGCCAGCGGCGCCAGCACCTCGAGGGTCTCCCGCGCCTTGCGGGCCTGCTTCTCCGGCGGCAGGAACCGCATGGTGCGCATGTTGTGCAGCCGGTCGGACAGCTTGATGACCAGCACTCGCGGGTCCTGGGCCATCGCGATGATCATCTTGCGAATGGTCTCGGCCTCGGTGGCGTCGCCGAACTTGACCTTGTCCAGCTTGGTGACGCCGTCGACCAGGTGCGCGACCTCGTCGCCGAAGTCCCGGCGGACGTCGTCCTTGGTGTACGGGGTGTCCTCGACGGTGTCGTGCAGCAGCCCAGCGACCAGCGTGGTGGTGTCCATGCCGAGGTCCGCGAGGATGGTCGCGACCGCCAGCGGGTGCGTGATGTAGGGATCGCCGGACTTGCGGAACTGCCCGCGGTGCGCCGCCTCGGCCACCTCGTAGGCCTTTTGCAGGACCTTCAGGTCGGCCTTCGGGTGCAGCGCACGGTGCGCGGCGAAGAGCGGCTCCAGCACCACGTTCCGGGTGGGCGGCGGGGCGGAGGTCCGCTGGCCGCTCATCCGGCGGGTCAGCCGGGCACGCACCCGGCGGGTGGCCGACAGCGGGGCGGTGGTGGGCTCCGCGGCAACTTCCCCGGCAACTGCCGCCGCAGCTTTGTCGTCGGTGGCGGGCGCGCCGGAGGTCTCGGTCACCGCGGCGTTGCCGCCACGGCCCGTCGTGTCCGCTGCCACGCCGACCTCCTGTTCACCGGTTGTCCGGAACTCCCACCCACCAGCATGCAACACCGGCCGCCGGCCGGGCGTTCCCGGGCCGCCACCTGCGGGTCACCGGGCGTCCGGCCGAACGATACCCGCGCGAACGGGACGTTCCCGGTGATCGGTGATCATGGTCGGCCCGTCCGGGCGGGACGGGAGTGCTCAGTACTGCCGGACGGTGCTGAACGGCCTGCCCTCCAGGGCCTGCCGCCCGTCCAGGTCGACCAGCTCGATCACGACGGCGACGCCGGCGACGACCGCGCCGGCCCGTTCCAGCAACCGGCAGGCGGCCGCGGCGGTACCGCCGGTGGCGAGCAGGTCGTCGACCACCAACACCCGGCTGCCGGTCGGCACGTCGGCCGGGTGCAGCTCCAGCCGGGCGGTGCCGTACTCGAGGGTGTAGTCCTCGGCGAGGATGTCGCCGGGGAGCTTGCCGGGCTTGCGGATCGCCAGCACGCCGGTGCCGGCCAGCACCGCAGCAGCGGCGCCGAGCAGGAACCCGCGCGACTCCAGGCCGGCGATCAGGTCGATCGGTCCGTGCTGGGCGATCAGCGCCGAGGCGACCGTGCGCAGCGCGAGCGGATCGGCCAGCACCGGGGTGAGGTCGCGGAACAGGATCCCCGGGATCGGGAAGTCCTGCTGGACCCGGGTGAGGCGGTCGACCAGCTCCGCGGCGGTCGGTGCCGGACCGTCCGGTCCGGCACCGGTGGCGTCAGCGGCCACGCTTGCCGGTGGGGCGGGCGCCCTTGCCGGTCGGCCGCTTCGGGGCGGACGCCGCCGGGCGGGCCGGTGCGGTCCCGGACTCCGTGGTGGCGGCCGGCTTGCGGGCGGCGGGGCGGGTCGGCTTGACCCCGGGTTTGGGCGGGGTGATCACCCGGGGCGCCGCGGTGCCGGACGGTGCGACGGCCACCGGCGCGCCGCGGCGGGCGATCGGGTCGCCGTCGGCGTCCACGGTCAGCCCCTCCTGCTTGCGCTTGGCGAGCACGCGGGCGGTGTGCTGCTTGATCTGCGGGTCGCGGTTCTTCAGGTCCACGGCCAGCGGCACGGCGACGAACACCGAGGAGTACGCGCCGACCAGCATGCCGACCAGCAGCACCAGCGCGAGGTCCTTCAGGGTGCCGGAGCCGAGGATCGCCACGCCCGCGACGAGCAGGCCCGCCACCGGCAGCAGCGCGATCAGCGAGGTGTTGATCGACCGCATCAGGGTCTGGTTGACAGCGAGGTTCGCCGCCTCCTGGTAGGTGCGACGGGTCAGCGAGAGCAGGCCCTTCGAGTTCTCCTGCACCTTGTCGTAGACCACGACGGTGTCGTACAGCGAGAAGCCGAGGATGGTGAGCAGGCCGATGACCGTCGCCGGGGTCACCTCGAAGCCGACCGCGGCGTAGATGCCGGCGGTGACCACCAGGTCGTGCACGGTGGAGATGACGGCGCCGACCGCGACGCGGCGCTCGTACCGGATCCAGATGAAGATCGCGACGAGCACCAGGAAGACGACCACCGCGAGGATGGCCCGTTCGGAGATCTCCGAGCCCCAGGTGTTGGACACCGCGGAGTCGGAGACGCCGCCGACCGGCGAGAACGCCGATTCCAGTGCGGTCTTCACCGCGGCGACCTGCTGGGCGTCCAGCGACACCGAGGAGATCTGCACCTGGTTGGTGCCGATCTGCTGGATGGCCTCGCTCGGCACCCCGGCGGCGCCGGCGAAGACGTCGACGGTGCGCTCCTGCACCTGCGAGTAGGACTGGCCGTCCGGGATCTGGAAGGTGAACCGGGTGCCGCCGGCGAAGTCGATGCCGAAGTTGAACCCGCGGATCACGATGAACAGGACCGACAGCACGACCAGCACCAGCGAGGCGATGTAGTACCAGCGGCGCGGCCCGAGGATGTCGAACGCGCCGGTGCCGGTGGACAGCCGGCCGAGGAAGGTGCCGGACCGCTTCGGCGCCGGGACGGCCGCCTCGTCGCTGGTGAGTTCGTCGACGGTGGTCATCAGGCCTCCTTGGTGGCCAGGCGGGCCGCGCTGGCCCGCTGCTGTGCGCCGGCCTTGGCGACCGCGCCCAGCCCGGAGTACCGCGTGGACTGGAAGACCTTCGAGCCGGAGGCCCAGGCCACCAGCGGGTGGGTCACCAGGAACACCACGACGAGGTCGAGGACGGTCGACAGGCCGAGGGTGAAGGCGAAGCCCTTCACGTCACCGACCGCGACCACGTACAGCACCAGGGCGGACAGGAAGCTGACCGCGTCGGCGGACAGGATGGTGCGCTTGGCCCGCTCCCAGCCGCGCGGCACCGCCGAGCGGAACGACCGGCCCTCGCGGACCTCGTCCTTGAGTCGTTCGAAGTAGATGACGAACGAGTCGGCCGTGATGCCGATGGCGACGATCAGACCGGCGACGCCGGCCATGTCCAGACTCAGCCCGATCCATCTGCCGAGCAGCACCATGATCACGTAGACCAGGCCGAACGACAGGACCAGCGAGAGGATCGTGATCAGGCCGAGCAATCGGTAGTAGACGAGGCAGTAGATGATCACCAGCAGCAGGCCGATGCCACCGGCGATCAGGCCGGCGTTCAGGTACTCCAGGCCGAGCTGCGCGGAGACGCTCTGCGACTCGCCCTGCACGAAGTTCAGCGGCAGCGCACCGAACTTCAGCGCGTTGGCCAGGCCGGTCGCGGTCTGCTGCGTGTAGGTGCCGGAGACCCGGGTGACGGTCGTGGTGATCGCGCTCTGGATCTGCGGCGAGGAGAGCACCTGGCCGTCGAGGGTGAACGCGGTGAACGAGCCGTCGGTGCCGTTCGGGTCGGTGCTGACGTTGTGGTTCGCGGTGTAGTTCGCCCAGGTCTGGTAGCCGGACGAGGTGAACTGCAGGTTGATGCCCCAGCCGCCGGTGCCCTGGGTGTCGATGGTGGCCGCGGCCGTGTCGATCTCGGTGCCCGGGATCAGCGTCTTGTCGAGCAGGTAGACGCAGGCGTTCGACGAGGTGGCGCACGGGTCGGTGCCCGGCACGTACGGCGTCTCACCGCAGGCCAGCAGCGGCTTGTCCGGGTTGTCGATGCCCGCGGTCGGCGCGATATCGGCGCAGGCGATGCCACCGGAGCTCAGCGCGGTCTGCGCGGCGGTCTGCCACGCGGTCCAGGCGGTGGTGTCGTCGCCGGCCGGCTGGTTCGGGT
Organism: Nakamurella alba; assembly: GCF_009707545.1. Lineage (NCBI taxonomy): Bacteria > Bacillati > Actinomycetota > Actinomycetes > Nakamurellales > Nakamurellaceae > Nakamurella > Nakamurella alba. The sequence continues at coordinate 136,246 of NZ_WLYK01000009.1, forward strand.
TGTCCGGGTCGCTGCCGGCGATCGGCCAGGTGGCCGCCGCGGCGCTGGTGCCGGTGCCGCTCGCCGAGGCCGAGGGATCCGTGGACCCGGAGGCGCTCGCGGTGTCGCCGGTGGTCGGGGCGCTGCTCGCGGTGTCGGCGGTGGTCGGAGTGCTGCTCGCCGTGTCCGCGGTGGTCGGCGCGCTGCTCGTCGTCGCGGGATCGGTGGTGGCCTCGACGGCGCCACGCAGTCCCTGGCCGGACTCGGTGGTCGACGGTGCTGTCGTTGCGGTGGTCTCGGCGGCGCTCTCCCCGGCGGTCTCACCCACGGAGGAGGACGGTCCGATCACTGCGCCACCGGAGGTGGTGGTGGGCTGCTCGACCTCGGTGTCGCCGATCGCGGTGCGGCTGATCGGGCCGGACGAGGTGGTGGAGCCGGTGCCGGTCTCCGAGGCCGAGGTCGACGGCACCGCGGCGGCCAGCGCCGCGAGGTCGTACCCGGTGGAGAACTGCGGGCGGATGTTCAGCCGCGCGGACCGGGTCAGCTCACCGAGGTCGGCGGCGTTGCCCGGCACGGTGACGACCAGCTGGTTGCTGCCCTCCACCTGCACCTGCGCACCCGCGACACCGGAGCCGTTGACCCGGTTCTCCAGGATGGTCCGGGCCTGGGCCATGGACTCCCGGGTGGGCGTGGATCCGTCCGCGGTCTGCGCGGTCAGGGTGATGCGGGTGCCTCCCTGCAGATCGATGCCCAACTTGGGGGTGTTCGATCCGGGGGTGAGGAACATCAGGGCGTAGAGAGCGCCCGTGATCACCACGAAGGTCGCAATCAGCCGCCCGGGGCGGAACTGACCGGCAGGACTTGCCACGTACGGTGCCTATCTTTGCGCAGGGAGTTTCCGTGCGCATGCCGCCGGGCACCGCCGTGGGACATCGCGCCCGGCAGGACGCGCCGATCCCGCCGGCGGACACCCGGCGGCAGCGCACCGGTGCGATCGGCCAGCCTAGCCGACGTCCTTGGAGGGCTTGTCCAGCGAGAGCGAGGACCCGCCGTCGGACGCGGAGGTGTTCTCCTCGTCGACGGTGTCCTCCTCCAGCTCGCCGCCGGGGGCGGCCACGATGACCTCGCGGACGGCTGCGCGCACCCAGGAGGTGTGGACGCCCGGGGCGATCTCCAGCTCGATGGTGTCGTCGGCGACGGCGGTAACCGTGGCGTGCAGGCCGGAGGTCGTCATCACGCGGGCGCCGGGCTGCAGGGAGTTCTGCATCTGCTGCTGGGCGGCGACCTGACGCTTCTGCTTGCGCATGCCGAAGAACATCATCAGACCGAGCGCACCGAACATCAGGATCGGCAACATCAGGCCCTGCAGATTCATGTGACTCCTTCGATCGTCGGCGGTGTCGGCTGTCGACACCCGCCGTGTTGCCGGGACCCGGTCGTGGACGACCGGCCCGGGCGAGCAACGTGCGTCGGCCGTGGTCCGTTCCCGTGCGGTGCACGGCGCGCGGACCCGCCCGGAAACCGGTCCCGCCCACCGCATCCGGAACACCGCCCCTGGGCGGCGAGCGGACGGCAGCTGTGGCGCCGGTCACCGAACGCACCGGAGTCTACCGGAGTTCCGGCCGGTCAGCGCCCTCGCGCAGGTCAGGCCGGGTGTGGCGGCGCTCAGCCGTCGAACAGGCCGGGGTCGTGCTCGGTGACCACCCCGCGGGTGCCCGGCCCCGGCGTCAGGCCCAGGTGTTCCCAGGCCGCGGGCGTCGCCACCCGGCCACGGGGCGTCCGGGCGAGCATGCCGAGCCGCACCAGGAAGGGTTCGCAGACCTCCTCGACGGTGCTCGGCTCCTCCCCCACCGCGACCGCCAACGTGGTCAGTCCCACCGGTCCGCCACCGAAGGTGCGGCACAGCGACCCGAGCACCGCGCGGTCCAGCCGGTCCAGCCCGAGTTCGTCGACGTCGTACACCGCGAGAGCGGCCCGGGCGACGTGCACGTCGACCGCCCCGTCCGCCCGGACCTGGGCGAAGTCGCGGACCCGACGGAGCAGCCGGTTGGCGATCCGTGGTGTGCCGCGGGACCGCCGGGCGATCTCCTTCGCCCCGTCCGGCCGCAGGTCGACGCCGAGGATCCGGGCGCTGCGGGTGATCACCCGGGCCAGTTCCTCCGGTGCGTAGAACTCCATGTGCGCGGTGAAGCCGAAGCGGTCACGCAGCGGCGAGGTGAGCTGGCCCGACCGGGTGGTGGCGCCGACCAGGGTGAACGGGGCGATGTCCAGCGGGATCGACGTCGCGCCCGGACCTTTGCCGACCACCACGTCGACCCGGAAGTCCTCCATCGCCAGGTACAGCATCTCCTCGGCCGGGCGGGCGATGCGGTGGATCTCGTCGATGAACAGCACGTCGCCCTCGACCAGGTTGGACAGCATCGCGGCGAGGTCGCCGGCCCGCTCCAGCGCCGGCCCCGAGGTGAGCCGGATCGAGGCGTCCAGCTCGGCGGCGATGATCATCGCCAGCGAGGTCTTGCCGAGTCCCGGCGGTCCGGCGAGCAGCACGTGGTCGGGCGTGGTCCCGCGCAGCTTGGCGCCGGCCAGCACCAGTTCCAGCTGTTCGCGGACCCGCACCTGCCCGACGAACTCGTCGAGGTTGCGCGGCCGCAGCGACGCCTCGACCTCGGAGTCGGTGACCTGCCGGTCCGGGTCGAGCGGGTCCTCACCGCCGGCTTCGAACGGGTGGAAGGGCTCCGGCACCGTCACCGGCTCCGCCCCAGCAGCGAGAGGGCGCGACGCAGCAGCACGCCGACCTCGCCGCGCGCGACGATCGGGTCGTCCGGATCGGACGCGACGCTCGCGGTGGCGTCCTCGGCCTGCTTGGCGGTGAAGCCGAGACCGACCAGGGCGTCGACCAACTGGGCCCGCCAGGCGGAAGCGGCCACCGGCCCCCCGGTGGCGGTCCCGACCGGGCCGACGGCGGATGCGCCGACGGCACCCACTTTGTCGCGGAGCTCGAGCACCAGCCGCTCCGCACCCTTCTTCCCGATCCCCGGCGCACGGGTCAGGGCGTTGGTGTCGCCGGAGGCCAGCGCCCGGCGCAGGTCGTCCGGGTCGAGCACGGCGAGCAGCGCCAGCGCGATCTTCGGTCCCACCCCGGACACCGACTGCACCAGCTCGAACAGGTCCCGGGCGTCGTCGGAGGCGAAACCGAACAGGGTCAGCGAGTCCTCGCGCACCACCAGGCTGGTGGCCAGCCGGGCCTGGTCGCCGCGGTGCAGTCCGGCAAGGGTGTTCGGGGTGGCACGGACGGCGAGACCGACCCCGCCGACCTCGATCACCGCGTGGTCCAGGGTCAGGCCGAGCACGACCCCGCGGACGGAGGCGATCATCGGGCCACCCGGACGGCCGGTGCCGGCGGGGCGGTGCGGCGGCGCGGAGCGGTCGGGGTCAGGGCGGCGAGCTTGGCCTGCATCGGCGAGCGCCAGAGGTGACAGATGGCCAGCGCCAACGCATCCGCCGCATCTGCGGGCTTCGGCCGGGTGTCGAGGCGGAGCAATCGGGTGACCATGGTGGTGACCTGCGCCTTGTCGGCGGAACCGTTGCCGGACACCGCCGCCTTGACCTCGCTCGGGGTGTGCCAGGCGACCGGGATGTGCCGGCGGGCGGCGGCCAGCGCCACCACCCCGGCGGCCTGCGCGGTACCCATCACGGTGCGGACGTTCTGCTGGCTGAAGACCCGTTCGACGGCGACCACGTCCGGCTTGTACGTGTCCATCATCGCCTCCACCTCCTCCGCGACCTGGAGCAGCCGGACCGCGATGTCGTGGTCGGCCGGGGTGCGGACGACGTCCACGTGGACCAGCCGCGGCGGCTTGCCGGCACCGCCGTCGACCACCCCGACCCCGCAACGGGTCAGCCCCGGGTCGACTCCCAGCACACGCACGCAGCATCCTCCCGGTCGGGCAGTGTCCGGCGCGCCGAACACATGTTCACCCCGACGCTACCGGCCGCGCGTCCCGCACCCCGCCTGCCACGCCGGACCCTGCAACCGCCCGCAGCCGCCCCCGCGCGAGGATCAAGATCGCAGGCGCGTGTGATCGTGAAGCTTTTGGTACTGGTGGGACGGTTGTCGCCACTTTCCTACGCGCAGGCGATGATGATCCTCGCGCGGGGTGGGGCCGGGGGTGGGTCAGTCCTCGTCGAGCTCGGCGATGACCTCGTCCGGGATGTCGGCGCTGGTGTAGACGTTCTGCACGTCGTCCAGGTCCTCGATCGCGTCGACCAGCTTGAACAGCTTGCGGGCGCCGTCGGCCTCGAGCTGCACCGGCACGGAGGCGATGAAGCTCTGGTCGGCGGAGTCGTACTCGATGCCGGCGTCCTGCACGGCGGTCCGCACGGCCACGAGATCGGTGGCCTCGGACAGCACCTCGAAGACCTCGCCGCTGTCGGTGACCTCCTCGGCGCCGGCGTCGAGCACGGCGAGCAGCAGGTCGTCCTCGGACAGGCCGCCGGCCTTGGGCACCACGACGACGCCCTTGCGGCTGAACATGTAGGACACCGAGCCCGGGTCGGCCATCGAGCCGCCGTTGCGGGTGACCGCGACGCGGACGTCGGTCGCCGCCCGGTTCCGGTTGTCGGTGAGGCACTCGATCATCACCGCGACACCGTTCGGGCCGTACGCCTCGTAGGTGATCGACTGGTAGTCGGCGCCGCCGGCCTCGGCACCGGAACCACGCTTGACCGCGCGGTCGATGTTGTCATTGGGCACCGACGACTTCTTCGCCTTCTGGATGGCGTCCCAGAGGGTCGGGTTGCCGTCCGGGTCACCGCCACCGGTGCGCGCCGCCACCTCGATGTTCTTGATCAGCTTCGCGAAGAGCTTGCCGCGCTTGGCGTCCTTCGCAGCCTTCTGGTGCTTGGTGGTGGCCCACTTGGAATGCCCGCTCATGCTCCTGCTTCCGCTGTCCGCGTCCGGGCACGCCCGGGCGCTCTCCTCCACGGGCCGCACCCTCGGGCCGTCCCGGTCCAGCGAAGACTCTACCGGCCGGGATGACCCCCGCTCGTCCCGTCCGCGCAGGCCACCGGGTCAGCCGGCCCGCACCATCTCCAGGAACAGTCCGTGCACCCGGCGGTCGCCGGTGACCTCGGGATGGAAGGAGGTCGCCAGGGTCCGGCCCTGCCGCACCGCCACCGGATGCTCGCCCACCGCGGCCAACACCTCGACGTCCGCTCCGGTGCGCTCCACCCACGGCGCGCGGATGAACACCGCGCGCACCGGAGTCTGCTCCCCGGGCAGACCGGTGAACTCCAGGTCCGTCTCGAAGGAGTCCACCTGCCGGCCGAAGGCGTTGCGGCGCACGGTGATGTCCAGGACGCCGAACGACCGCTGGTCCGGTCGGCCGTCCAGCACCTCGGTGGCGAGCAGGATCATCCCGGCGCAGGACCCGTAGGCCGGGAGCCCCTCGTGCAGCCGCTGCTGCAGCGGCTCGCGGAGTTCGAAGACGTCGAGCAGCCGGGACATGGTGGTGGACTCGCCGCCCGGCAGCACGATCCCGTCCAGCCCGTCCAGGTCGGACGCCCGGCGGACCGGGCGCGCGGTGGCGTCCAGCTCGGCCAGTGCGATCAGGTGCTCGGCGACGTCACCCTGCAGGGCCAATACCCCGATCGTCGGGCTCACGGCTTCCACACCATCAGCACGGTGATGGCCACCAGCAGCAGCGACACGATCCCGGAGGTCATCGCGATCCGCTTGTAGTCGTTGTCCGTCAGGTTCTGCTGCCCGCCAGTGGCAGCGGACTGCAGGTGCTCGGCCGCGCTGCGCAGGGCCGGCACCACGGCGAGCAGGTTCAGGGCCAGTGCGACGACGTACAGGATGATCGAGATCAGCACCCACGGGGTGGTCAGGGTGGTGCCGTACTGCTCCGGCACGAACGGGACGACCGCGAAGCCGAGCAGCGCGACCACCAACGACGCCGCCGTGAAGACGAAGGTGGACCGGGCCAGTACGGCCACCTGCCCGCCCTGCTCCGCGCGGATGGCACGCATGGCCGTCATCGGCAGGATCGCCATCGGGCCGATGACGAACACCGCCGCCACGACGTGCAGGACGGTCAGGAACGTGAGCATGGCGAGAAATCTAGTGCGTCCCGGGGACGCCTTCCGCCACGTCGTCGGGCCGCGGCTCCGGCGCCCGCACGGACAGCCGGGGCAGCAGCACGTGCAGCAGCGGGCCGATGGCCAGGGCGTACAGGACGGTCCCGACGCCGACGAGACCGCCCAGCAGCCAGCCGATCCCGAGCACCGACAGCTCGATCACCGTGCGCACCAGCCGGATCGACCCGACACCGCGGGCGACCAGCCCGGTCATCAGCCCGTCGCGCGGTCCGGGACCGAGCCCGGCGCCGATGTACAGCGCCCCGCCGACCGCGTTACCCAGCACACCGAGCACGAGATACCCGATGCGCAGGCGCATGTCGTCGGTCGGCGGCACCAGGGACAGGGTCAGGTCGGTGGTCCAGCCGATCACCAGCGCGTTGACCAGGGTGCCGATCCCGGGCCGCTGGCGCAGCGGGATCCAGAGCAGCAGCACGACGGCCGACACCACGGTGATCACCGTGCCGTACGACAACCGGTTGCCCAGCAGCTCGGTCAGCCCCTGGTGGAACACGTCCCACGGGTCGAGCCCGAGCACCGACCGCACCATCAGGCCCATCGTGATGCCGTACATCACCACACCGACGAGCAACTGGGAGAACCGCCGCGCCCGCCGGTCGACCGGGACCGGCATCACCATCCGGGAGAGCCGCCCGGTCACCCGGCGCCGTACCTGTGTCATTGCACTGCCTCGTTCTTGTCGTGCTGCAGGAAGTCAACCGGTCCACTGGCCTGGAAGTGGACCGGTCGACGGTTCAGTGGGCTGCCGGTGGTCACCAGCGCGACAGGGGTGGACCGGAACGGCCGTCTCCCCACTTCGGGTCTCCGATCGAACGGGAGTCGCGGCCCAGAAGAGGTGCTGCAACGGCGATCAGGACGAACAGGGCGAGGATCAGCAGGAGTGTCATGGATCGATCCTGGGCTGCACTGGCCTGGACAACAATGGCCACTTCAGCCAAACTGGCATCATGTCGGTCCAGCAGACGCATTCCACCCCGTCCATCCGGTTGTCGGCGACCTCACTGGTCCGTCGGCTCGGCACCGAGCCGCTGGACGGGCCCGGCCCCGCCTATCGGGCGCTGGCCTACCGGATCCGCTCCGCGGTGCTGGACGGCCGGCTGGCCGTCGACTCCGGACTGCCGAGCGAACGTGAACTGGCGTCAGGACTCTCGCTGTCCCGGACCACCGTCGCCGCGGCCTACACGCTGCTGCGCGAGGACGGCTGGATCGACTCGCGGCGCGGCTCGGGCAGCACGCTGCGGCTCCCGGCGGCGGCCACCGGCTCGTCCCGCGACCTGGTGCGGCCGCAGCCGGTGACCGGGCCGGCCGGCATCTTCGGCTACCCGCACCTGGACCCGGAGGAGGGCATCGACCTGACGACGGCCTGCCTGCCCGGCGCCGAGGAGCCGGTGCTGCGGGCGCTGGAGGCGGCCACCGCGCAGCTGCCGCGTTACCTGGCCTCCGACGGGTACAGCCCTCTGGGCCTGCCGGTGCTACGGGCCGCGATCGCCGCCCGCTACACCGCCGCCGGGCTGCCCACCACGGCGGACCAGATCCTGGTGACCAACGGTGCGCAGCATGCCTTCTCGCTCTGTCTGCAGGAGCTGTCGGCGCCCGGCGACCGGGTGCTGATGGAATGCCCCACCTACCCGGTGGCGCTGGACGCGGTGCGCGCCGCGCGACGCTCCCCCGCCCCGTTCGGGCTGGAGCACCGGACCGACGGCGGCAGCCCGTGGGACATGGAGCTGCTGGCCACCACCCTCCGGCAGACCGCACCGCGGCTGGCCTACCTGATCCCCGACTTCCACAACCCGACCGGTGCGTTGATGTCCGAGGCCGACCGCCGGCAGCTGGTGGCCGCGGCCCGGGCGGCCGGCACGGTGCTGCTGATCGACGAGTCGTTCCGCGAGGTCGGTTTCGCCGCAACGGATCTGCCGCTGCCGGTGGCGGCGTTCGGGGACGACAGCCGGGTCATCTCACTGGGGTCGGTGTCCAAGGCGTTCTGGGGCGGGCTGCGGGTCGGCTGGGTGCGGGCGGCCCCGGCACTGATCGACCGGCTCGCCGCCGCCCGGTCCCGGGGCGACATGTCCGGGCCGGTGCTGGAGCAGTTGATCGTCGCCGAACTACTCGCCGCGCCGGACGAGGCGCTGGCCCGACAGCGGGAGCGGCTGGCCCACCGGTCGGCCGAGTTGCTCGCCGCCATCGCGGATCTCGCCCCGGACTGGCGTCCGACGACCCCGCACGGCGGGGCCACGCTGTGGGTCCAGCTGCCGCAGCCGTGCTCCGGCGAACTGGCCCTGCTGGCCCCGACGGTCGGCCTGCGACTGGCCCCGGGACCGCGTTTCGGCCCGGACGGCACGCTGGAGTCGTTCCTGCGCATCCCGTTCACCCAGTCGCCGGAGCGACTGCGGGAGGCCGTTCGCCGCATCGTCGACCTGCTGCCGCAGGCGGGCAACGCCCGCCGGGTCGGGGTCAGCGGCTTCCTGGCCTGAGATCGACCGGGATCACCGTGCCTGCACCGATCCCAGCGCCGCAGCGATCCCGTCGAGCGCACCCGGCACCACCGTGTAGTACGCCCACACCCCGCGCTTGTCACGGGTGAGCAGACCGGCGTCGACCAGGATCTTCAGGTGGTGGGAGACGGTCGGCTGGCTCAGCCCCAACGGCTCGGTGAGGTCGCAGACACAGGCCTCACCGCCGTCATGGTGCCCGATGATCGACAACAACCGCAGCCGGTTCGGGTCGGCGATCGCCCTCAGCGCCTGCGCGAGAGTTGTTGCGGCGTCGGCACCGAGCGGCGCGCCGGCGGGCGGCGCACAGCAGACGGTGGCCGGCACCGACGGATCCGCGGTTCTCATCACCCCATGATGCCACGAGACATTGACAACCGTCGATGTCTTGGTCCATGGTCGTTCCATCGACGTTCTTCGATGGAAGGTGGACGGACCATGAGCCGGAACGATCTGCAGGACCAGATCCGCGACCGTTACGCCGCAGCGGCTCTCGCCGTCTCGACCGATGCGACCGCGTCCTGCTGCGGCCCCACCGACGCCCTGGCCGCGATCGGCGGGAGCGGCGAGGCCGACATCTTCGGGGCCGCGATGTACTCGCCGGAGCAGGCGGCGGGGCTGCCGGAGGAGGCGGTGCTGGCCTCGCTCGGCTGCGGCAACCCGTTGGCCGTCGCCGAGATCCGAGAGGGTGAGAAGGTTCTCGACCTCGGGTCGGGCGGTGGTATCGACGTGCTGCTGTCCGCCCGGCGGGTCGGTGCCACCGGGTTCGCCTACGGCCTGGACATGACCGACGAGATGCTGGAGCTTGCCCGCGCGAACGCAACCAAGGCCGGCGCCGTCAACGTCGAGTTCCTGAAGGGCCACATCGAGGCGATCCCGCTCGCCGACGCATCGGTCGACGTGGTGATCTCCAACTGCGTGATCAACCTGTCCACCGACAAGACCGCGGTGCTGACCGAGATGTTCCGGGTCCTCGTCCCCGGCGGCCGTATCGGCATCTCCGACGTCGTGGCCGAGGACCACCTGTCCGGGACCGAGCGCGCCGGCCGCGGCTCCTACGTCGGATGCATCGCCGGCGCGCTGTCCCGCGCCGAGTACGTCGCCGGGCTCACCGCAGCCGGGTTCGCCGACATCGAGGTCGTCTTCACGCACGAGGTCGCACCGGAGATGCACGGCGCGATCGTCCGGGCGGTCAAGCCCGACACCCTGACCCGGCCGGGGATCCCTTCGTGATCGATCGTGCAGCGGTCGACACGCCGTCCGTGCTCTTCGTCTGCGTGCACAACGCCGGCCGGTCCCAGATGGCCGCCGGTTTCCTCACCCAGCTGTCCGCCGGGGCCGTCGAGGTCCGGTCGGCGGGGTCGCTGCCGGCCGACCGCATCAATCCGGTCGCCGTCGCCGCGATGGCCGAGGTCGGCATCGACATCGCGACGCAGGTCCCGAAGGTCCTGACCGCCGAGGCGGTGCAGCAGTCCGACGTGGTGATCACCATGGGCTGCGGTGACGTGTGCCCGGTGTTCTCCGGCACGCGTTACCTGGACTGGGATCTCGACGACCCGGCCGGACAGGACCTGCCGGCCGTCCGCCCGATCCGCGACGAGATCCGCCGCCGCGTCGAGGCTCTCCTCGACGAGCTGCTCCCCGCCCGATCCGGCGGGGAGCAGCTCACCAGCCGCGCTCGGCGAGCCGGTGCGGGACCGGGATGTCGGCGACGTTGATGCCGACCATGGCCTCGCCCAGGCCGCGGGAGACCTTGGCGATGACATCGGGATCGTCGTAGAAGGTGGTGGCCTTGACCACGGCGGCGGCGCGGGCGGCCGGGTCACCGGACTTGAAGATGCCGGACCCGACGAAGACACCCTGCGCGCCGAGCTGCATCATCATCGCGGCGTCGGCCGGGGTGGCGATGCCGCCGGCGGTGAACATGACGACCGGCAGCTTGCCGGTGGCGGCCACCTCGGCGACCAGCTCGTACGGCGCCTGCAGCTCCTTCGCCGCGGCGAACAGCTCGTCCGGCGTCAGCGAGGTCAGCCGACGGATCTCGCCACCGATGGTGCGCATGTGGGTCACCGCGTTCGACACGTCACCGGTGCCCGCCTCGCCCTTGGACCGGATCATCGCCGCGCCCTCGGTGATCCGCCGCAGCGCCTCACCCAGGTTGGTCGCGCCGCAGACGAAAGGCACGGTGAACTGCCACTTGTCGATGTGGTGGGTGTAGTCGGCGGGGGTCAGCACCTCGGACTCGTCGATGTAGTCGACGCCGAGCGACTGCAGCACCTGCGCCTCGACGAAGTGACCGATCCGGGCCTTGGCCATCACCGGGATGGACACGGCGGCGACGATGCCGTCGATCATGTCCGGATCGCTCATCCGGGAGACGCCGCCCTGGGCGCGGATGTCCGCCGGGACCCGCTCGAGCGCCATGACCGCGACGGCGCCGGCGTCCTCGGCGATCTTCGCCTGCTCGGCGGTGACCACGTCCATGATCACGCCGCCCTTGAGCATCTCGGCCATGCCGCGCTTCACCCGGGCGGTGCCGGTGGTCGGGCTGGATGCGGTGGGGGTGGGATCGGCGGACATCGCGGGCTGCTCCTGTCGGGACGGATCTACGTGGCAGGCGGCGGGCACGGGACGGTCCCGGTCAGCGGCATGCACGGTCGGGTATACCAGCCCGGACGTCCGCAGGGCACGTCCAGTCAGGCGCAGGTGGCCTTCCCCACGTCACCCGGCGGACCCGGCAGACTCAGGAAACCTCGGTGTACGCGGACTGGGGAGCCAGGATCACCCAGGTGCGTCCCGGCTTGAAGGGCAGCGGCTTGCCGGCCGCATCGAGGTAGGAGAACGTGCCGTCCACCGAGTCGCGGCTCCAGGTGCCCTCGAGCGCCTTGCCGTCCCGGTACAGGGTGACCGCGCCGCTGCCGACGGTGTGGCTGATGTACGACGGCGAGCCGACGGTGTCGTAGGTGCCGTCCGGCTCGTCGACCACGGACTGGACCAGCACGTTGTCGGCCAGCTGCGGATCACCCTGGTAGTCGGCCATCGCCTCGCCGTTGCGCATCCGGGCGTAGGCGGAGCCGTTCCAGCTGAAGGTGGTCAGGCCGGCCTGCATGGTCACCGCAATCTCGGTGGCCGCGGACCCCTTGGCCACCCGGGCGTCGGTGGCGGCGAAGGTGAAGCCGATCGACCTTGCCGGGGTGAGACCGGAGGTCGAGGCGACCACCTCGGCGAGGTTCGCGTGCAGGTTGTACGAGCCGGACGCGACGTCGGAGCGGAAGTAGCCGGTCTGCAGGTCCGAGGTGTTGACGACGCTGGTGGAGGCCAGGGCGTCCAGCGGGCCCTGGGCGCCGCCGGAGAAGACCAGCGCCGGGGTGCCGAAGGCCGGCAGCAGCTCGGCATCGGTGGTGCGGACGCTGCGGACCGGACCGACCTCCTGGTCCAGGTTCGTGTGGAACACCGCGATGAGCCGGGTCAGGCCGCCCTCGACCTGCTCGACGAAGACGACGTCGGCCTTGGAGACGCCGAACTGTGCGACGTCGAAATAGGTGTTGTCGATCTTGACCGCGACCACCGGGTTGCCGGACAGCTGCTGCCCGGTGAGCGGGTCCGGGTTGGTCACCGGTGCGGTGGTCTTCGGCGGGGCGCTGCTCGTCGGCTTCGCGCTGGTGCTCCTCGACGTGGGCGGGGCCGAGCTGGTGGGCTTGCTGCTGGTGCTGCTGGTGGGCGTGGCGGACGCCGTGGTGGACGGGGCCGGGGCCGCCTCCGGTGTCGACGAGCAGGCGCTCAGCACCAGGGACACCGTGACCGCCGCGACCGCGGCCACCGATCGCACACGTGCTCGCCGCACCGGCTCACTCCTGTCCTTCCGGCCCGGCCCCGACGGCCTCCGGATGCACCCCCGGCCCGCCGATCACGAACCGATCACGGGCAGACGCCCACCGTAGGCGACAGCACTGTGTGCTCCCGACCATCCGCCGCAGCTGCGGCGCGTCATCGCGATGCACGTCACGCGCCGGTATGACGTTCTCAGGCGATGAGGACCGGGTCCCCGACGGGAGCGCCGCCGACGGCGGCCTCCGCCTCGGGCAGCCGGTCGGCGAGGTCGACCGGGTAGACGGTGTCCGGCAGGGCGCGGAGCTCCTCGGCGGAGAACCAGCGGCTGCCGGTGATCCCGCGGATCTCGACCGGGGTGAACCCGCTGGTGTCCGGGTCGAAGACGGCGGGTGCCCGGGCCGCCAGGAAGAACTCGGTCTGGTCGTAGCCGACGCCGCCGAAGACGAACCGGGCGTGCCGGCGCCAGAGCGGGTCGGACAGGTCACCCGGGCCGAGCTGCAACCCGGTCTCCTCGGCGAGCTCGCGGATCGCGGCGTCCGCCAGGTCCTCGCCCGGCTCCAGCCCGCCGCCGGGGGTGAACCAGACCCGGCCGCCCTCGGGCGCGTCCGGCTCCTCGCTGGAGAACAGCAGCACCCGGCGGTCCGGGGTCAGCAGCACCACCCGGGCCGCGGTGCGGACCAACGGCAGGACCGTTGCCACGTCGGCGATCTCGAAGTAGTCGGGCAGTTCGGCGCGGCCGGCGAGCCGGAAGAACCGGGTGAACCACTTGGCGCGGAGAGCCCGGGTGTCGCGCACCGCGTCGTTGTAGAAGGTGCGGGCCAGCGCCACCCGCTCGCCCGCGTCGGCCAGCTCCGCGGCCAGGTCCGGTGAGGTCATCGGCGGTGCGGCGGCGAGCGCCCGGGACAGGTCGTTCTCGGCGTCCGGCCGCGTGTCCCGGTCACTGGCGTCGGCGACGACGGTCAGCCGCCGGATCTCCTCCGCCTGACCGGGCGGGAAGCCGCCGGCCGCGGCGGTGGCCCGGGCGGCGACGATCCGGCGGGCCAGGGTGCCGTCGAGGGCCACCCACGCCGCCTCGGTGCGCACGTGCAACCGGTCGAGCCGGTTCGCCGTCAGCCACAGCCGGAACGCGGCGATCGCCAGCACCAGCAGGACGACAACGACGACCCAGGTCGTCATCGGGGATCACCCGCGTCGGGGCGCGCCGGTGGCATCGGGCCAGTCTCGCACGCGGTGTGCACCGCCCCGGGGGTCAGTCGGCCTCCCCCACCGCCCGCGGATCGGCGGCCACCACGGTCTCGTAGACCTTGACCACCCGGGCGGCGACGGTCTGCCAGTCGAAGGGGGCGACGGTGATGCGCCCGAGCTCGGCCAGCCGGAAGCGGGCGGGCGGGTCGTCCAGCAGGGCGCCGAGGGCCGCGGCCAGCCCGTTCGGGTCACCGACCGGGAAGAGCGCCCCGGCCCGCCCGTCGTCGAGCACCCGGGAGAAGGCGTCGAGATCGCTGGCCAGCACCGGACATCCGGCACTCATCGCCTCGGTGAGGATGATCCCGAAGCTCTCGCCGCCGGTGTTGGGTGCGCAGTACACGTCGACCGAATGCAGCAGGGACGCCTTGTCCGCGTCCGACACCCGGCCGAGCAGCACCAACCGGTCCGCGAGTTCCCCGGCCTCGGCCAGCAGCTCGTCCTCGTCGCCGCCGCCGGCGATCACCAGGCGCAGGTCCGGCCGCTCCGGCGCCAGCCGGCGCAGCGCGTCCAGCAGCACGGTCATCCCCTTGCGCGGCTCGGAGTACCGGCCGATGAACCCGACCGTCCCGCCCGGCCGCGGGTACCCGGCCAGCGGCTGCGCCTCGGCGAAGAACGGCACGTCGACACCGTTCGGGATGATCACCGCGTCGCCGCCGAGATGCTCGACCTGCACCTGCCGGGCCAGGTCGGACACGGCGATCCGGCCGGTGATCTTCTCCAGGAACGGCTGCAGCACGCCCTGGAACGCCGCCAGCATCCGGGATCTCGGGTTGGCGGTGTGGAAGGTCGCGACGATCGGCCCGTCGGCGACCATCAGCGCCAGCATCGACAGCGACGGCGCGACCGGTTCGTGCACGTGCAGCACGTCGAACCCGCCGGCCCGGATCCAGCGCCGCACCCGGGCGTAGGACACCGGCCCGAACGAGAGCCGGGCGACGCTGCCGTTGTACGGGATGCCGACGCTGCGCCCGGCCGGCACCACGAAGTCCGGGTAGTCGTGGTCGACCTCGTCGCCCGGCGCCAGCACCGACACCTCGTGGCCGAACCCGATCAGCGTGCGCGCCAGGTCGGCGACGTGCGCCTGGACCCCGCCCGGGGTGTCGAACGAGTACGGGCAGACCAGGCCGACCTTCACCGCCGCTCCCGACCGCCGGACCGCTGCTGCAGCGCCGCCTGCCGCTCCGGCGGCAGGTCCTCGATCCACAGCGGCTGCAGCATGTGCCAGTCGTGCGGGGTGGCGCGGATGTTGGCGGCGAACCCGTCGGCGACCAGCTGGGTGCCGCCGCGCACCTGCTCGGCGAGCCGGGAGCCGGGCAGCTGCACCGGCGGGCTCACGGTCTGATGCCAGCCGTCGGGGGTGTAGGTCAGGTGCACCACCACCAGGTCGGCGCCGGTCAGCGCGGCGAGCATGGCCGGGCCGGCCGGCATCCGCGTCTGCTCGCCGAAGAAGGTCACCGGCACCCCGGAGGAGGTCAGGTCGCGGTCGCCCAGCAGGCAGACGATCCCGCCCGCGGTCAGCCGGTCCTTGAGCTGCTGGGACACCGACGCGTGGCCGCCGGTGAGCGGCAGGATCTCCATCCCGAGCGACTCCCGGTAGGCGACGAACCGGTCGTACAGCGATTCCGGCCGCAGCCGCTCGGCGACCGAGGTCAGCGACCCGAACTCGCGGGTGATCATCAGCCCGGCCACGTCCCAGTTGCCGGAGTGCGGCAGCGCCATCACCACGCCGCGGCCGGCGGCGACCGCGTCCCGGATGTGGTGCAGCCCGACGGTGTTCGCCTCGGCCGACGCGGCGACCGCGGCGTGGTCCATCGACTCCAGCCGGAAGGTCTCCAGCCAGTACCGGGCGTAGGAGCGCAGGCCACGGCGGACGGTGTCGGAGAGCTCCGCGGGGGTCACCGGCACCGTGCCGGGACCGGCCTCGGACCAGGTCAGCACGCGACGCAGGTTCCGCGCGTACTGCACGACGCCCTTGCCGCGGCGGCGCAGCGCGCGGTCGGCCAGCAGGTTCGCGACCGGGGTGGTGATCCCCGGCGGCACGGTCCGGATCCCGGCCCAGGCCGCCCGGTAGCCCAGGTCGGCGGCACGGTCGGCGAAGGTCCCGGCCGGGCTCACCGCTCGGTGTCCCGCGCGCCCACCGCGGCCGGGGCGCCGTCGCCCGCGGCCTTCGCGGCGGCCCGCACCTGGACCAGGCGCTGCACCACCGTGGCCAGGCAGGCCGCAGCCAGGATCCAGAGGCAGATCGGCATGGCCAGCGGCACACCGAGCCCGGCCAGCCCGGTCCCGACCAGGCCCACCACGTTGCGCTCGGCCCGTTCGGCGATCGCACCGCCGATGTGCAGCTCCACCGAGTCGGCGCGGGCCTTCACGTAGGACACCACCTGACCGCCGACCAGGATCAGCAGGCAGGCCAGGCCGAGCCAACGGTCGTCGCGCTGGGTGAAGCAGTAGAAGGCGACGGACCCGAAGATGGCACCGTCGGCGATCCGGTCGCAGGACGCGTCCAGCACCAGCCCGAACTTCGTGCCGTACCCGCGTGCCCGGGCCATCGCCCCGTCCAGCAGATCGAACATCACGAAGACGGTGACCACCAGGGTGCCGACGAACAGGTGCCCGGTGGCGAGCAGACCCACCGCGCCGGCCACCACGCCCACCGTGCCGACCACCGTCACCAGGTCCGGTCCGAGTCCGGCGCGCAGCAGACCGCGGCCGATCGGATCGGTCACCCTGGACACCGAGGCCCTGGCGAGGGCGTTCAGCATGGCGCTCCCTGGACGGGACGGCCGGTGGCACCGGCGGGTGGGTCGGACAGCAGCCGCCGGAGCGGGCGTGCTGCACACGATAGCGCGGCCGGTGCCGGGTCCCGGTCAGCTGCGGAGCGCCCCCTGCAACCCGTCCAGCAGCCGGTCCACGTCGGTGTCGTCGTTGTACGGCGCCAGCCCGATCCGCAGGCCGCCGTCGGCGCCGAGCCCGAGCCGGCGGGCCGGTTCGTAGGCATAGAACGAACCGGCCGGGGCCAGGACGTCCGCAGCCGCGAGGGCGCCGGACACCTCGCCGGCCGACCGCTGCGCGAAGGTGACCAGCAGGGTCGGGGTGCGCAGGGCGGCCCGGGAGTGGACGGTGACCTGGTCGCCGAGCGCCGCCAGGCCGTCCTCGATCCGGCCGCGCAGCCGCTCCTCGTGGTGCTCGAGCGCTGCGTAGGTGGCGGTGAGCCGGTCGGCACGAGATGCAGGTCCGGGGGTGAGGTCCGCCAGGTAGTCGATCGCGGCGGTGGCGCCGGCCAGCTGCTCGTAGGGCAGGGTGCCGAACTCGAACCGCTCCGGGATGGCGTCGGTGGAGGGGAGCAGCTTGTCCGGCCGCAGCTGCTCCAGCAGCGCCGGGTCGGCGGCCAGCATCCCGCAGTGCGGACCGAGGAACTTGTACGGGGAGCAGACGTAGAAGTCGGCGCCGAGGGCGGTGACGTCGATCCGCGCATGGGCGGTCAGGTGCACCCCGTCGACGAAGACCAGTGCGCCCGCGGCGTGTGCCAGGTCGGCGACCTGGCGCACCGGCGGCCGGGTGCCGATCAGGTTCGAGGCACCGGTGAGGGCCACCAGCCGGGTGCGCGCGGACAGCAGGCCCGCGACCTGGTCCGGGTCGATCTCGCCGGTGGCCGGGTCCAGGTCGATCCAGCGCAGGACCGCGCCGGTGCGCTCGGCGGTCTGCACCCACGGCCGCACGTTCGCGTCGTGGTCCAGCCGGCTGACCACGATCTCGTCCTCCGGACCCCACTCACGGGACAGGTGCCGGGAGAAGTCGTAGGTGAGCTGGGTGGCGCTGCGCCCGTGCACGATGCCCCGCGGGTCCGCGCCGAGCAGATCCGCGCCGGCCGCGCGGAAGGCGGTCACCGCGTCGTCGGAGTTGCGCTCGGACAGCACCGCGCGGCCCCGGTTGGACAGCGGGCCGGTCAGCGCGGCGGCCACCGCCTCCCCCACCCGGCGCGGCGACTGGGTGCCACCGGGGCCGTCGAAGTGGGCGATACCCGATGCCAGGGAAGGGAAGTCGGCGCGGATGGCGGCGACGTCCAGCGATGTCATGGTGGTCGTTCTCCTCAGGTCGGCACCGGGGACGTGACCCGGTGCCCGGACATCCTGTCGCACCGCCCCGGTCAGCCGGTGAACCAGGTGTCCTTCGAGCCGCCGCCCTGCGAGGAGTTGACCAGCAGGCCACCGTCGCCGAGCGCCACCCGGGACAGCCCGCCCGGCGCCATCCGGGTCTCCCGCCCGGACAACACGAACAACCTCAGGTCCACGTGCCGGGGCCGCAACGACCCGTCGATCACGGTGGGATGGGTGGAGAACCGGATCACCTCCTGGGCGATGAACCGCTCGGGGCGGGCCGCGACCTCGGACTCCACCTGCTCGATCTGCGCGGCGGTGAGTTCCGGCCCGATCCGGACCCCGTCGCCGCCGGACCCGTCGACCGGTTTGACCACCAACGAGCCGAGCCGGCCGCGGACCGCGTCGTACTGGCCGGGTTCGGCCAGCACCCAGGTGCCGACGTCGGCGAGGGCCGGCTCCTCGCCGAGGTAGAACCGGATCATCGGCCCGACGAAGGCGTAGATCGCCTTGTCGTCGGCAACGCCGTTGCCCGGGGCGTTGGCCAGGGCCAGCGTGCCGCTGCGGCAGGCCTGCCGGACCAGTTCGCGGGCCGCGCCCGGCCCGAGCAGATCGTCGTGGCCGAATCGCCGGTAGAGCACGTCGATCCGGCTGATCCCGCCCGGGCCGCGCACCGCCACGCCGTCGCCGTCCGGCAGCAGGTCGTCGAGAGCGACCACCGGCACGCCCATCCGTTCGGCCAGCGTGCGGTGCTCGTACCAGGCCGAATTGTCCGGGCCGTCGCTGAGCACCGCGACCTTCGGCGCCCGGTCGCCGGCCATCCCGGGCGGCGCGGCGTCCAGCAGCGCCCGGCGCAGCAGGTCGACCGCTCCGTCCGGCGGCTCCGGCCGGAGATCGCCGGCGTGCAGGTCCGGCAACGCCTGCGCGGCGCCGGCCCGGTTGGCCAGCACGTAGGCCAGGCCGGAGGGGACCTGCAGGTTGTCCTCCAGCACCACCCAGCGACCGTCCTCGCCGGTCAGCAGGTCGAACCCGGCCACTGTCGCCCGCGGCCGCCCGCCGGGCACGAGATCGGTTGCCTCCCGGCGGAACCCGGGCGCGCCGCGGACGAACCGCTCGGGGACCAAGCCGGCGGCGACGATCTCCGCCCGGGCCGGCGAGCCGTCGTCGTCGGTGCGGTACACGTCGTCGAGGAAGGCGTTGAGCGCCCGGGCGCGTTGGGTGACCCCGACCTCGAGCCGAGCCCGGTCCTCCGCGCCGATCAGCCGTGGCACCGGGTCCATCGGGAAGACCTGCTCGACCAGCCCGCCGGCCCCGCCGGTCGGGATCCGGAAGGTGACGCCCTGCTCGGCCCGGATCCGGTCCAGGCGCTCCACGGCCGCGGTGAGGCCGGCGGACCCGTCTCGCTGCAGCACCGCCAGCACCTCCCGGTAGTCCGGGCGGACCATGCCGTCCGGTGCCACCGCCTCGTCGAGCGGTCCGGCGACATACCCTGCGATCGGGGGATTCTCAGCCATGCGGCACCAGCCAGCGGACGAACCATCCGGTGACGGCGAGTGCCACCCGGATCCGGTGCTGCTCCCCCACCACGGTGTGGCCCTCGCCGGGCAGCAGCAGCAGCTCCGTCGGCACACCGGCCGCCCGCAGCGCCGCGTGCGCGCGCACCGACTCGCCGACCGGCACGTTGGTGTCGGCGGCGCCGTGCACGAGCAGGGTCGGTGCCCGTACCCGGTCCTGGTGGGTCAACGGCGAGATCGCCCGCAGCAGATCGGCATCCGCGCCGGGATCCCCGTACTCGGTGACGGACGCCGCGGCCATCCACGGCTCGGTCTCGGCGAAGAAGGACAGCAGGTCGGACATGCCCGCGTGGGTGACTGCCGCGGCGAACAGCTCCGGCCACCGGGACACCGCGGTGAGGGCGAGATACCCACCGTAGGACCAACCCTGGACGCCGATCCGGTCCGCGGACGCGAGTCCGGTCGACACCAGGTGCGCCACGGTGGCCGGCACGTCCTGGAACGAGTCGGGCCGGCGGGCGCCGTCGTCGGCGTCCAGGAACCGCCGGCCGTACCCGCTGGAGCCGCGCACGTTCGGCGCGAACACCCCGATACCGGCAGCCGCCAGCGCCTGCGCCAGGATCGAGAACGCCGGCCGCTCCTGGCTTTCCGGCCCGCCGTGGAACGCCACGACCGCAGGTGCCGGCCGGCCGTCCTGGCCCGTACCGGCCGGCGGGTACCACCAGCCCTGCAGCGGTGTGCCGTCCGGCGCCCGGTAGTGGTGCAGCTCCGGGGGCACACCGGTCCCGGCCGGCAGCGGCGCCGGGCACATGCCGAGCCGGACCGCCGCCTCCGGGTCGGGCCCGAGCGGCACCCGGTACAGCGCACGGGGCGCGAGCGGCCCGGTCAGCTCGGCGATCAGCTCGGTGCCGTCCGGGGTGAGCGACCAGCCCGGCATGACCGGCTGCGGAAGGGCCACCCGGCGGTCTGTCCCGACATCTGCTGCCATCAGCTCGATCTCGTGGCAACCGTCCTGGTTCCAGACCACCAGCAGGCTGCCGTCGGCCCGCACCGCGTAGGCGTCGACGTCCGCGTCCGGGCGCTCCGCGAGCACGCTGAGCAGCCCCGGGCGGCCGTCGGCGTCCAGTGGGACCCGTGCCAGCACGATCCGTTCGGAGACGGCGTGGGTGCGCAGGTACACCGCGCGGCCGTCGGTCGAGAAGCGGCCGTCCTCGCCGATGTCGCTGCCGTCGGCAACCGGGAAGTCGGCGGAGAGCAGCCGGACCGGCGCGGCGTCGCCGGCCAGATCCACCAGGTGCAGCACCCGGCGGCCCCGCGGCCCGATCCGTACCAGCAGTCGCCCGTCGCGCACCCCGGTGACCGTGCAGAAGCCGCGCCCGACCGTGCCCGGCACGACCGTGATCTCACCGGTGCGGGCGTCCACCACCTGGACAGCGGCGTGCGGCGACCGACCGTCGGCGAGAGAGTGGACGTAACAACAGGTCCCGGCGATCCAGCCGCCGGCGAAGACGGTTTCCCGCTCGCTGCCGCCGGCCAACCGCCGCCGGTCCGTCCCGTCCGGGCGGACGACGTGCAACTCGGCCCGGATCGAGCCGCCGGGCGAGACCAGGTAGGCCAGGTACGCACCGTCCGGGGACCAGGCGACGGACACGACCTCCTGCTCCGGACCGGAGATCTCACGTGCCGGGCGACTGCCGTCGACCGGGCCGATCTCCAGCCGCGGCAACCCGCTGCGGTCGGTGACGAAGGCGACCTGTGCGCCGTCCGGCGACACCGCCGGGCACCACGCGCCGGCGACGGCGGCGAAGGCGGTGGCAGCAGCCACCCGGTCCGGTGCGCCGGGGGTTGCGGCGGTGGCGGAGGGCCGCAGCAGCCGTGAAGGCGGGCTCACCGGATGCCGTGCCGCTGCAACCACATCTCGAGCAGGGCGACCTGCCAGAGCTGGTTGGAGCCGAGCGTGGTGCGGTGGGTGTTCGGCGCGGCCAGCAGCCGGTCCAGGTACTCCGGGCGGAACAGGCTGCGCTCCTTGGCATCCGCCGCGCGCAGCGTGTCGCGGACCAGGTCCAGGTACTGCCCCTGCAGGCTGATGATGGCGGGCACCGGGAAGTGGCCCTTGGTGCGGTCGATGACGGCGGACGGCACCACCGCGCGGGCCGCCTCCTTCAGCACACCCTTGCCGCTCTGCGCGAGCTTGAGCTCCGGCGGCACGGCGGCGGCCAGCTCGACGAACTCGTGGTCCAGGAACGGGGTGCGCGCCTCCAGACCCCAGGCCATGGTCATGTTGTCGACCCGCTTCACCGGGTCGTCCACCAGCATGATCAGCGAGTCCAGCCGCAGGGCCCGGTCCAGCGCACCGTCCGCACCGGGCGCCGAGAAGTGTTCCCGCACCAGGGTTCCGGCATGGTCGTCGGCCAGCATCCGGTCCGGGTGCAGGATCCCGGCCAGCTCGGCGTGCGGCCGGTCGACGAAGTGCGCGGAGTAGGTCGCCACGGCCCGGTCGACGTCGGCGTCCGGAACACCGGCCAGCGGCGGGTACCACTCGTACCCGGCCAGCACCTCGTCGGCGCCCTGACCGGACTGCACCACCTTGACGTGCTGCGAGACCTGTTGCGACAGCAGGTAGAACGCGACGCAGTCGTGGCTGACCATGGGCTCGCTCATGGCACCGAGCGCGCCGTCGATGCCGGCCAGCACGCTGGAGGACGGGATCATCAGCTGGTGATGGTCGGTGCCGAACCGCTGGGCGACGATGTCGGAGTACTCGAACTCGTCGCCAACCAGATCGCCGACCCGCTCGAAGCCGATGCTGAAGGTCTTCAGATCGCGCTGGCCCTCCTCGGCCAGCAGCCCGACGATCAGGCTCGAGTCGATGCCGCCGGAGAGCAGCACCCCGACCGGAACGTCCGCCACCATCCGCCGGCGGACCGCGGTGCGCAGGCTGTCCAGCACCAGGTCCTGCCAGTCGGTTGCGGACAGCCCGGTGAACCGCTCCTGACGGGCGTGCGACGGGGTCCAGTAGAGGGTGTCCGTCTCCGCCCCGTCCGGCTCCACGACCCGGACGGTGGCCGGCGGCAGTTTGCGGATCCCGTTCAGGATGGTCCGCGGCGCCGGGACGACCGCGTGGAAGGACATGTAGTACTGCAGCGCGACCGGGTCGATCGAGGTGTCGACGTCACCACCGGCGAGCAGCGCCGGCAGTGTCGAGGCGAACCGCAGGAACTGCGAGGTGCGGTGCAGGTACAGCGGTTTGATGCCGAGCCGGTCCCGGGCCAGCACCAGCCGTCCGGAGCCGCGCTCCAGCACGGCCAGCGCGAACATGCCCTTGAAGTGCTGGACGAAGTCGGTGCCCCAGCGGTGGTAGGCCTTGAGCACCACCTCGGTGTCGGAGTGCGAGAAGAAGCGGTAGCCGTACCCGGTCAGCTCCTCGCGCAGCTCGCGGTAGTTGTAGATGCAGCCGTTGAACACCGCGGTCAGGCCGAGCTCGGCGTCGATCATCGGCTGGGCGCCGGCGTCGGTCAGGTCGATGATCGACAGCCGTCGGTGCGCCAGCGCGACCGGCCCGTTGGTCCACAGGCCCTGGCCGTCCGGGCCGCGCGGGTGCTGGGTGCAGCTGATCGCGTCCACCGCGGTCACGTCGGCGGCGGACCCGTCGAACCGGATCTCGCCGCTCAGCCCGCACATGTCGGCCGCCCCGTCCCAGGTGTCGCTGCCACGTGGGTGAACTACCCGGCGGGTGGCACCTCGAACCCGCCCGGGTGACCGCGGTCACCCGGGACCGGCCCGCTCACCAGGCGGCGGCGAGCAGATCCCGGGTGTCGGTGAGCAACTGGGGCAGCACCTTGGTGCCGGCGATGACCGGCATGAAATTGGCATCCCCTCCCCACCGCGGTACCACGTGCTGATGCAGGTGGCCGGCGATCCCGGCGCCGGCCGACTGGCCCGCGTTGATGCCGATGTTGAACCCGTGCGGCGCGGACACCGCACGCAGCACCTCGAGCGCATGCCGGGTGAAGTCGCTGAACTCGGCCAGCTCGGCCGGGTCCAGCTCGGTGTAGTCGGCGATGTGCCGGTAGGGCACCACCATGAGGTGACCGGGGTTGTACGGGAACAGGTTGAGCACGGCGTAGACGAGGCTGCCCCGGCCGACGATCAGCCCGGACCGGTCGTCCTGCAACGGGATCCGGCAGAACGGGCAGGACGGCAGGCCGTCGTCGGCGGGGTCGTCCACACCGCTCGGTTCGGCCGACCGGTCCGGTGCGGTGACGTAGGCCATCCGGTGCGGGGTCCACAGCCGGGCCCACCGGTCCGGCACCCCGACGCCGTCCAGCACCGGGACCTCCGGTCCGGCGTCGGGTGCGTCCCGATCGGTCACGGGGCCGGGACGGCGGCCGGCGCGCCCGGCGCGAACGACTCCGCGGACGGCGAGTCGTTGACCCGCAGCCGGATCCACTCGACGATCGCCGACACCGCCTCGGCCACCGGCACGCCGTTGACCTGGCTGCCGTCGCGGAAGCGGAACGAGACTGCGCCGGCCTCCACGTCCTTGGCCCCGGCCAGCAGCTGGAACGGCACCTTCGCGGTGGTGTGGGTGCGGATCTTCTTCTGCATGCGGTCGTCGGAGTGGTCGACCTCGACCCGGACCCCGGCCTCGCGCAGCTGCGCGGCGACCGCGTCCAGGTGATCGGCGAACGCCTCCGCCACCGGGATGCCGACCACCTGCACCGGCGCCAGCCAGGCCGGGAACGCGCCCGCGTAGTGCTCGGTGAGCACCCCGAAGAACCGCTCGATGGACCCGAAGAGCGCTCGGTGGATCATCACCGGCCGCTGCTTGCTGCCGTCGGGTGCGGTGTACTCCAGGCCGAACCGCTCCGGCAGGTTGAAGTCCAGCTGGATGGTGGACATCTGCCAGGTACGGCCGATCGCATCGCGCGCCTGCACCGAGATCTTCGGGCCGTAGAAGGCGGCCCCTCCCGGGTCCGGGACCAGCTCGAGACCGCTGGCGGTGGCCACCTCGGCCAGGGTGGCGGTGGCCACCTCCCAGATCTCGTCGCTGCCGACGGACTTCTCCGGGTTGCGGGTGGACAGCTCCAGGTAGAAGTCGTCCAGCCCGTAGTCGGCCAGCAGGTCCAGCACGAACTTCAGCAGCGAGGTGAGCTCGTCGCGCATCTGGTCGGTGGTGCAGTAGATGTGCGCGTCGTCCTGGGTCATGCCGCGGACCCGGGTGAGACCGTGGATGACGCCGGACTTCTCGTACCGGTAGACGGATCCGAACTCGAACAGCCGGAGCGGCAGCTCGCGGTAGGACCGGCCGCGGGCGCCGAAGACCAGGTTGTGCATCGGGCAGTTCATCGGCTTGAGGTAGTAGTCCTGGCCGGGCTTGCGCAGCTCGCCGTCGGCGTCGTACTCGGCGTCCAGGTGCATCGCCGGGAACATGCCGTCGCGGTACCAGTCGAGGTGGCCGGAGATCTCGTACAGCTTGCTCTTGGTGATGTGCGGGGTGTTGACGAACGAGTAGCCGGCCTCGATGTGCTTGGCCCGCGAGTACTGCTCCAGCTCGTTGCGGATGATGCCGCCGCGCGGGTGGAACACGGCCAGGCCGGAGCCCAGCTCGTCCGGGAAGGAGAACAGGTCCAGCTCGGCACCGAGGCGCCGGTGGTCGCGGCGCTCGGCCTCGGCCTGCGCCTCCAGGTAGGCGTCCAGCGCCTCCTGGGACTCCCAGGCGGTGCCGTAGATCCGCTGCAGACCGGCGTTGCGCTGATCGCCACGCCAGTAGGCGGCGGAGGAGCGCAGCAGCTTGAACGCCGGGATCGCCCGGGTGGTCGGCAGGTGCGGGCCGCGGCACAGGTCGCTCCATACCCGCTCGCCGGTGTGCGCATGCAGGTTGTCGTAGATGGTCAGCTCACCGCCGCCCACCTCCATGACCTCCGGGTCCACGGCGGCGTCGGCGGCCGGGTCGTGATCGGCGATCAGCTCCAGCTTGTACGGCTCGCCGGCCAGCTCGGTGCGCGCCTCTGCAGGGTCGACGGCCCGGCGGGAGAACCGCTGGTTCGCCTTCACGATCTGCTTCATGCGCTTCTCGAAATCGGCGAGATCCTCGGGGGTGAAGGGGGTCTCGACGTCGAAGTCGTAGTAGAAGCCGTCCCGGACGAACGGGCCGATGCCCAGCTTGGCGCCGGGGAACTTCTGCTGCACCGCCTGCGCCAGCACGTGGGCGGCGGAGTGCCGGAGCACGTTGCGGCCGTCCTCGCTCGCGGCGGGTACGGCCTCCACCTCGACGTCGGCCTCCGGGGTCCAGGCCAGGTCGCGCAGCCGGCCGTCCGCCTCGCGGACGACGACCACGGCCTCCGGACCGGAGCGCGGGAGTCCCGCATCGCCGATCGCCTGCGAGGCCGTGGTGCCCGCCGGGACCCTCACACGCGCGGTGGCGGGGGGCGGAACGGGCACGGCGGACACAGGAGCTCCTTCGATCGGGAGAGCACCGGCAGCGGCTGCCGGGCGCCCGGGCGGGCGCACCCGGAATGCTAGTCGCGCACCCCGGGCCCCTTCTCCCCAGTTCTGTTCCCGCGAGCGCCAGCTCGCAGATCAATCAGTTTGGGGGCCGTAGCAGTAGTGGCAGTCGGCCTCGCACTCGTGCAGGAAGCGCACGTAGCGGGTGGTGCCGCGGGCCGGGTTGTCGCTGCGGCGGGCCGGGTTGCGCGGGGTCTGGCGGGTGCCGGTGCGCGGTGTGCCGTGGTGCGAGGTGGTGGCGCGGGCAGGGGTGCTGTCGTGTGCAGGGGTGCGGGTACCGATCTCGTTCATGTCAGTGGGACGTGCGAGGTGCCGACAGGATGCGTCCGATCCGGACGACAGGGCGGATTCCCAGACAGCCTCACACCGGTGTCACCCACCCTGCTGCCACGCGCCGGCCGGGCGCAGGATGTCGGGGTGCACGCACCGCCCACGCCCACCCTCGCCGAGCTGACCGCCGACCCGCACCCCGCACTGGCCGCTCTGCGCTCCCGGCAGCCGGTGTCGTGGGTGGAGGCGGTCGGCGGCTGGATGGTGCTGTCCTACGACCTGGCCGTGCAGGTCATGCGGGACGCCGACACCTTCACCGTCGACGACCCACGGTTCACCACGTCGCGGGTGGTCGGCCGCAGCATGCTCTCCACCGACGGCGAGGAGCACCGCCGGCACCGCTCGCCGTTCATCGCACCGTTCACCCCGCGCGCCACCCGGGAGACCTTCGCCGCGTTCGTCGAGAACGAGGCCGACCGGCTGGTGGCAGGCCTGGCAGCGCGCAACGCCGCCGAATTGCGCACCGCGGTGGCCGGCCCGATGGCGGTGGCGTGCATGCGGTTCGCCCTCGGCCTCGAGCAGCTTCCGGTCGACCTGCTGCTCGGCTGGTACCGCGACATCGTCGGCGCTGTGGACGGTCTCACCCCGGACGCCGCGGTGCCGCCGTCCGGCCTGTCCGCGTACGGCGAGCTGTCCACCGCGGTGCTGGACGCCGCCGCGCGCTCGGCCTCACCGTTCCTGGCGGGCATCGTCGGTGGTGCGGACGCGCTCTCCCCCGAGGAACTGGCCGGGAACGTCGCAGTGCTGCTGTTCGGCGGCATCGAGACCACCGAGGGGATGATCGCGAACCTGCTGTTCCACCTCTTCACCACGCCGGGCGCACTCACTGTGTCTTCTGATGCCGCCGCTCGGCGGGCCGCTCTGCAGGACGCGCTGGAGGAGTCGCTGCGGCTGGAGCCCGCGGCAGCGGAGGTGGACCGGTACGCGACCCGCGACGTCGAGATCGGTGGGGCGTCGGTCCGGCGGGGAGACCTGGTGATCGTCTCGCTGACCGCGGCGAACCGGGATCCGGCGGTGTTCGCCGATCCCGACGCGTTCCGGCCCGGCCGGGAGAACGGCCGCCGTCATCTGGCCTTCGCGCAGGGCCCGCACATCTGCCCCGGCCTGCACCTGGCGCGACTGGAGACCCTCACCCTGCTCGACCGGCTGCTGCGACTGCCGGGATTCCGGCCCGCAGCCGGCCTCACACCGCCGACCGGCCTGGTGTTCCGCAAGCCGCTCGCGGTGCCGGCCGTCTGGTCCTGACCCGGGTGAGACCACCGGGGCCGGGTACTGCTGACACAGGTGCACGGGAGGTGGCAGATGGGCGAGCTGGAAGCCAGGTTCGGGACGGCGCGGCACCCCGAGCGGGACAGCGCGCGGCCGCGCACAGCCGGTCTCGACGATCCGACCGTGTCGGCCCTGGGCGAGCTCTCGGCCGCCCTGGAAGTCGTGGAGGAGGCCCGCGGGCAGCTGTACGGGTTCCACCGCAAGTCGGGAGAGGCGGACCTGGCGTTGCAGGGCGCGGTCCGGTCGCTGCGGGCGGCCGGCCACCGGGAGCTCGCCGACGAGATCGACCGGGTGCTCGTCGGCCGGGACACGATCGCCGGCCGGTGGACCTTCCAACTGGTCGAGGACTACGACGCCGGTTACTGGTCCGTCTTCCGTGAGGTGGAACGCGTCGCCCGGGAGCAGCTGGCCGCGGGTGTCCCGCACGTCTTCGAGGCCGAGATGAAGCGGGAGGAGCAGCGGTCGGGGACCGCGCCGGCCGACTGATCGCGGGGCAACCGGACTCCCGGGGGACAACCGAACCGGTCCGACCGACGGTCAGGTGGGATCCGTCACTTCCGTCCGTGCAACAGTTGCACCGGCGTTAGTGTTTCTCCTCGTGCCCCCCACCGCCCCGCAGGCGGGCCTCGCCTGCGATCTCTTCGTGCTGCTCGAGTCGTTGGGCCGCCGCCTCGCCTGCGGCGGCAGTACCGCCGCACTGGACGTCCTGGTCGACCGGGACCTGTCCTTCTCCCAGGTCAGGTGCCTGCTCTCGCTCGCCATGGACGATCACGAACTGCCCATCCACAAGCTCGCCGAGCAGCTCCGACTCTCCGTGGCGGCCGCCGGCCGGAACGTGGACCACCTGGTGCGGGAAGGCCTGCTGGAGCGGGAGGAGGACGCGGCCGACCGTCGGACCAAGCTGGTATCCCTGTCCGCGGACGGCCGGAAACTGATGGCCGAATTCGCCTTCGCCCGGCAGGATTCCGTCGTCGCGTTGCTGGACCGGCTCGACGAGGCGGACCTGCGACGGCTGCACGCCGCGCTGGGACCGGTCCTGACCGGTCTGGACGGGCTCTCCCCGGAACCCGCCGATCTCGTCATCACCACAGACCCCACAGCCACCACCGACTCCACAGCCATCACAGCCACAGACACAGACCTGGAGGTCCCCGCATGACATCCGCCGCTCCCGGCGCGATCCCGGCCGACTCGGACAAGCTCGACAAGGGCGTCCTGAAGATCGCCGGCGTCACGGTGCTCGGCGCCATCATGGCGATCCTGGACACCACCGTCGTCAGCGTCGCGCTGACGACCTTCCAGACGGTCTTCGAGGCCAGCACGGCCACCGTCGCCTGGACGATGACCGGCTACACCCTGGCCCTGGCCACCGTCATCCCGCTCACCGGCTGGGCCGCCGACCGGTTCGGTACCAAACGCCTCTACATGGTCTCGATCGGGCTGTTCCTGATCGGCTCCGTGCTCTGCGGCCTGGCCTGGGACATCACCTCGCTGATCGTCTTCCGGGTGCTGCAGGGCCTGGGCGGCGGCATGCTCATGCCGCTGGGCATGACGATGCTGACCCGCGCCGCCGGCCCGACCCGGGTCGGCCGGGTGATGGCCGTGCTCGGTGTGCCGATGCTGCTCGGCCCGATCCTCGGACCCATCCTCGGCGGCTGGCTGATCGACATCGCCAGCTGGCACTGGATCTTCTTCATCAACGTGCCGATCGGCCTCGGGGCGCTCTACGCCGCATGGAAGATCCTGCCCAAGGACACGCCGACCCCGTCCGAGTCCTTCGACTTCGTCGGCATGGCCCTGCTCTCCCCCGGCCTGGCCGCCTTCCTGTACGGCGTCTCCTCCATCCCCGAGGTCGGCACCTTCGCCCACGCCCGGGTGCTGGCGCCGGCGCTGATCGGCCTGGCGCTGATGGTGGCGTTCGTCTTCCACGCCCTGCGCAAGGACCACCCGCTGATCGACCTGCACCTGTTCCGCAACCGGAACCTGACGGTGTCGGTGCTGACCATGTCGCTGTTCGCGATCGCGTTCTTCGGCGCCATGCTGCTGTTCCCGCTGTACTTCCAGCAGGTGCGGCTCGAGTCCTCGCTCAGCGCCGGTCTGCTGCTGGCACCGCAGGGTCTGGGCGCCATGCTGACCATGCCGATCGCGGGCCGGCTCACCGACAAGTACGGCCCGGGACGCTTCGTGCTGACCGGCATCGTGCTGATCGGCGGCGGTCTGGCCGTTTTCACCCAGCTCACCGCCACCACCCCGTACGGCGTGATCCTGCCGGTGCTGTTCGTGATGGGCATGGGGATGGGCATGACGATGATGCCGGTGATGTCGGCGGCGATGAGCTCGCTCACCCACCACGAGGTGGCCCGCGGCTCGACGCTGATGAACATCGTCCAGCAGAGCGCCGGGTCCATCGGCACCGCCCTGATGTCGGTGATCCTGACCAACCAGTTCCTGTCCAAGCCGTCCGGCGACATCGCCCAGGTGCTGCGGGACAACCCCGCCGCCGCGGCCGACCCGCAGCTGCTCGGCCAGTTGCTCACCCCGGAGCAGCTGCAGCTGGTCGGGCAGTGGAGCGCCCAGCCGGGCGGTCTGCAGGCGGTGCTGGCCGGTGACATGGCGTCCGGGTTCGGCGTCACCTTCATCGTGGCGACCGTGCTCGTGGCGGCCTGCCTGATCCCGGCGTTCTTCCTGCCGCGCAAGCGATCCGAGGCCCTCCCCGAGGGCGAGCAAGCACAGATGCCGGTCGCGATGCACTGAGTCAGGTCTCGTTCCGCCAGTTCTGCCGGGAGCCCGGTGTCCCTTCGGGGCACCGGGCTCCCGGCGTTCCCGGCCGAACTTTTTTCATTCTCGTCGCGAAACAACCGAACCGTTCCTGTGCGCCGGTCGTCCCTACCCATGCCGGTCCCACACGGACGTGCCACCGGCCCCGGGCGGTCACCCACCGCCCGAGATCCCCTGCGCCGAAAGGAAACCCGGTGACCTCATTGTCACGCGGGGCGATGGCCTGCGCCCTCGCCACCTCCCTGCTCCTGCTCACGGCCTGTGGTTCCGACACCCCGGCCACCTCGAGCAGCACCGCACCCGCAACCACCGCACCTGCGACGACCGCAGCCGCGACGAGCGCGTCGGCCGCCGGCGGCAACGGCCCGGCGTCGTCCGCCTCCGGAGCGGCTGCCCTGGGTGTCGGCGACACGTCCCTGGGCTCCGTCGTGGTCGACGGCACGGGGATGACCGCCTACATCTTCACCAAGGACACCGCGGGCAGCGGCAGCAGCTCCTGCGCGGGCGACTGCGCCACCGCCTGGCCGGCGATCCACGCCGACTCCGCGACGCCCGAGGTCGACGGCGTGACCGGCACCGTCGGCACCATCACCGGCACCGACGGCGAGCTGCAGGTCACGCTGGACGGCCTCCCGCTCTACACCTTCGCCAAGGACGCCGCCCCGGGCGACGTCAACGGCCAGGGCGTGAACGGGGTCTGGTTCGTGGTCGGCGCCGACGGGGCGCCGGTCGGCATGTCGAGCGCCGCACCGACGAGCTGACGCCCGGTGATGCCGGCGGTCGCACGACCGCCGGCATCACCGGTCCCTCATGCCTCCGATGCACCGGCCGGCAGCACCGGCAGCAGCAGCCGGGACGAGCTGAGGACCCGGGTGTGCGACCGGCCACCGACCGGGGCATGGGTGAAACCCATGACGGTGGGCCCGTTCTCACCGCGGTCGTCGTGGGCGATGGTGAGCCGCAGACGATGTCCGGGCCGGATCCGGTGAGCGATCGGCACGAGCGGGATCCGGTAGGTGACGACCTCTCCGGCCGGCACCGCGAGGACGGTCCGGCAAGGCAGCACCGGTGCGCCGTCGACGCTGAGCGCCTCGTCGACCGCCCGCAGCTCGGCGCGCAGCCAGCCCGCTGTCACCCGGGTGACCGACCCGTCCGGCGCCACGTCGGAGAGCATCGCGATCCATGCCAGGTCACCGCCGCCCGTCACGGCATCGACCCGCAGCTCGACGTCACCCACGATGTCGATCGGCACGTCGGTCGCCTCGATCTCCCAGTCGAGCTGGTCCGGCAACCCGTTCGGCTGCAGGTTCTTCGGCCGGGCGGCATCGAGATCGGCGGGCAGGTACTGCGACTCGGACACCCCGGCCACACCCTCGTCGTCGCCCAGCACCCCGTCGCCGCGCAGTGCCAGCGGCCGCAGCGACGACTCGGCCGGCGGCCAGGACTCCGCGGTCCGCCACCGGTCGGCACCGGGCAGGAAGTAGCGCACCGCCGGTCCGTCCATGATCCCGGTGTCGGCACCACGCAGCCAGTGGTCGTACCAGGCCAGTGCCTCGATGTGCATGCTCTCCCACGGCCAGGACAGGCCGCCCGGGGCCAGCAGCGACATCCGGACGTCGGGGTTGTGCCGCAACAGCTTCCACATCCGGTAGGTGCCCGGCAGGTGCAACGGCACGTTCTCCAGGTCGCAGCCCAGGTACACCGGGATGTCGAGACCGGCCAGCGCGGCGGTGGTGTCGCGGGCATCCCAGAACTCGTCACGGACCGGGTGGTCCACCGCGGCGGCGTCCCAGAGCTGCCCGTACGGCTGCTGCGGCGCCTGCGACCGGATCACCTTCTGGAGCACCGTGACGATGGACTCGCCGTCGATGTGGGCCATGCGGCGGTGCACCGGCGCGGCGTTGAGCGCGTGCCGGGCCAGGTCGATGCGCCGGCTGTGCCAGAACGAACCGGGCCGCTGTGCGAGCACCCCCACTGCCGGCATCCAGCCGGAGACGAAGTTCGCGCTGAGCAGCCCGTTGTGCCAGACCGCCTCGTACATGTCGTGGGAGGCGGCAAGCGGGAAAATCGCCTTCAGGTGCGGCGGCCGCCGGGCGGCGCCCGCGAGCTGGGCCATGGCGAAGTAGCTGATGCCCAGCATGCCGACATTCCCGTCGCACCAGGGCTGGGCAGCCAGCCACTCGACGACGTCGTACACGTCACGGCCCTCCTGCTCGTCGAGCATCGACCAGGTGCCCTCCGAGCCGGAGGTGCCACGCGCGTTGACGATCACCTGCGCGTAGCCACGCGGGACGAAGAAATCCGTGGCGCCGGCCTCGATGAAGCCGAGGGGCGCCCCCAGGTCCTGGATCTGGCGCGGGTACGCGCTGAAGGACACCAGCGCCGGGACCGGCGCGTCGGCGTCCGGCCGGTACACGTCGCCGAGCAGCGTCACCCCGTCGCGCAGTTCGATGGGCACGTCGTCGGTGCGCACCGTACGGAATGCCGGCTCCGACAGGTTGCGGTACTCCCGGCCGCTGGTCTGCGGTCCGTTGAGTCGACGCTGGCCGCGCTCGATGCCGGCGACGGTGGGGGTCATGACGTGCTCCTCGGTCTTCGGATGCCGGGTGGGTCCCGGTGCTGTGTCCAGCCTGCGGCCCGGGGCCGCCGCGGTACCTGTGCAGAACGAACAGCACCCGTCCAGGTCCGACACCTGCCGCTCTGGGAGGATCGGACCCGGATGTCCGCACCCGTTGGTCCCACCCCTCCCACCGACCGCGTCGATGCCGCCACCCTCGACGCGGCACTGTCCGCTGCCCTGGGGCGGGCCTCGGGCGGCGAGCCGGAACTGGTGGTGGTGGAGGGCGCGCCCGGCACCGGCAAGTCCGCCGCGCTGGACCGGCTGATGGCCGCCGCCAGGGACACGTCGCTGCTGTACGGCTGCGGCCGTTCCGACGGCGATCCCCCGGCCTACGACCTGCTCGAGCAGTACGGGACCGAGCCCGTCCCCGAACGGTGCGCACCACCGATGGCGGCGCAGATGCTCCGCCGGGCGGTGGACGCCGCGGGGCAGATCGGTCCGGGACCCGTGCTGCTGGTCGTCGACGATCTGCAGTGGGCGGACCCGGAGTCGGTGGACGCCCTGGTCCACCTGCTGCGCCGGGCACGGGGGGACCGGCTGCTGGTGGTCGCCACCACCCGGCCGCTCGGGCCGGGCACGCACCCGGCCCTGCAGCGCCGGCTCGACACCGGCTTGGGTCGACGGCTCACGCTGACCGGCCTCGACCTGGCGTCGGCGGGCCGACTCGCCGACCGGTTGCGGCCCGAACTCGGTGCCGCGGTGGCGGAGTCGCTGTGGCGGCACACCGGCGGCAACCCGCTGTTCCTGCGCTCCCTGTTGGAACGCACCGACCTCGATCTCGCAGCGGCGGCCGAGCTCCCCGCCCCCGACGAGTACGGGCGGCAGATCACCGATCGGTGGTCCCGGCTGGCGGAGAGCGCCAGGGAGACGCTGCTGGCGATGTGCGTGCTGACGGAGTCGTGGCTGCCGGAGACCGGGACCGCGGCGATCGGGGTATCTCCGGCTCCCGGCGACCTGGCACTGCTCGAGCGGGCCGGACTGCTGCTGCGCCGGCCCGGCGAGGTGGGCATCCCGCACGCGCTGACCCGGGCCGCAGTGTTGCAGGCCGCCGACCCGGATGCCGTGCGGACGCTGCACCGGCGCGCGGCCGCGATCAGTGACGGCGCCGCGGCCCTCGACCACCGCATCGCGGCCACCGAGGGCACCGACGACCTGCTGGCGGACGACCTCGCCGCTGCCGCGCAGGATCTGCACGACCGCGGCGCCCACCGCTCGGCGGCGCGCCGGTACCTGCAGTCCGCGCGCCTCTGCACGGACCCGGCACCGGCGCTGCTCCGGCGCTACGAGTCGATGGTCGACACCCTGCTGCAGCCGACGGGGCGGCTCTCGCCCGGTGACGCCGAACTGCTCGCCGCCCACGCCGGATCGATCCCGGCGGCGGTGGTGACCGGACTCGCCGAGCTCGCCGCCGGCCAGTGGACGGTCGGCTACCGGAAACTCCGGCAGGCCACCGGCATACCGGGATCCGGCCGGGAACCCCGGCCGGATCCCGAGGGCTGGCACTACCGTTATGCGGTCCTGCTCGCCTGGGCCGGGATGGCCTCCGACGCCGCGACCTCCGACGTCGAGCGGCATCTCTCCGACGCCGTGGTGCTGCGCGGCCGCCCGGACCCGGCCTTCACCGGCGAGGAGGCGCGGGTCCGCGGTTATCTGACGGAACGGCGGCTGGGTGTCACCGGGGCCCGTGAGCTGTTCGCCGGTCTTCCCGACGATCCGGTGCGGGTGCCGACCGCCGCGTCGCTCGGGCTGCTCGCGCGCGGCGTCACCGGTCTGCGCCTCTGCCTGCTGGACGAGGCGATCGCCGATCTCGGCGAGCTGCGCCGGCGGGTCGAGGACGGCGCGGTCAGCGACATCAGCAACGGCGCGTTCTTCGCGGCACTGGCCTGTTCGCTGTGGCTGCGCGGCGAGTGGGACCGGGCCGCCGTGATCGCCCGGCAGGGCACCGAGTCGTTCCCGCGTTACGAGGCGCCCCATCTGGCGGCAGCGCAGTCGATGATCGCGTCCGTGCGGGGCGACCTGGCCGCTGCCGACACGCATCTCGGCCGGGCCCGTGCGTTCCTCGCCGATCACCCGTGGCCCGAGCCGGAGCGGCTGTTGCTCAATGCCGAGGTGGTCCGCGTGCTGGTCGATCCCGATCCGGCGGCGCGGCACCGGTTCCGGCCGGACCACCGGGTGCTCCGCCGGATGCTCGGCAACCGGGCGCCGGCGCTGTGGGAGGTGATGTTCGCCGCGCAGGCGCTGCTCTGGCTCGACGACCCGGTCGGCGCGACGACGTTGATCGACACGATCGGTCGCGACGGCAGCGCTCCCGCCTGGGCGGGTGCCGTCCGCGACCGGCTGGCGGGACTGGTCCGGGAAGCCGCCGGCGACCTGGCCGGCGCGCTGGGGCTGCTCGAGCGGGCCGGCACCGGGATCGGCGACGAGGTCCCGTGGCTGCGCGCACTGACCTTCACCGATCTCGCCCGCCTCCGCCACCGCTCCGGGGCGGCGGCCGGTGAGGCCGCCGCCGAGGCACGCCGCTGGTTCCGGCTGCTCGGCGCACCGGTGCCCGCGGACGTCGACCGGTGGGTCACTGCTCCTGCCGGTCCAGCCGGTCCTGTCGATCCCGCGCCGGTCAGGGACAGCACCCCCGGGTGGCAGCTGTCGGAGCGGGAGCGGGAGGTGCTGGCGCTGGTGATCCAGGGCCTGTCCCACCAGCAGACCGCGCGCGAACTGTTCGTCACCCGCAGCACGGTGAATTTCCACCTCGGCAACATCTACGCGAAGGTCGGCGTCTCCTCCCGGCACGACCTCACGGCGATGGTCCGCAGCGATCCGGCGGCCTTCGGCATCCTCCTCCGGTGAGCCTTGCCCGCTGAGCACCCGTCCGGCGAGCACCGGCCCGTGAGGCGCGGATCGGCCCGGTCCGCCGATCACGGCGAGTGACCGTCGAAAGATGGCTTCGCGGTGCCATTGCACGCCTGACGGAGGACGGAATCGGACAAGATCGCCCGGTGTCCGCACCGCGCCGTGACCGGCACGGCCGGCGCATTCATCAACCCGGGTGACACGACCACCCTCACGCGTACGGGTGAGAAGCACTTTTCTGCCCATTTCTGCCACATCTGTCGACCACCAACGGATGCAGCAGTGAACTGCCCACGAGGACACGACAACGACGTTTCAGACGAACCGGACACAACCTGGATCGTCCGGTGAATTCCTCGCCACGAGGCCGGCGGCGCCACTCCTTCCGGTCCAGCGGGACCCAGATGTGGACCTTCGGTGCGCCACAGGTGCACCCACATCCACGGAGCGACGAACCTTCGTCCACGACCGTGGCGGGCGCCGTACGCCGACTCCGGCAGGCGGGACAACCGCAACGCCGTCATCAGCGGTTCCGCGCCGACGGGTAGCCGAGTCCCGGCTAGCACAGCAGTGAACGGACGTCAAAATGGCGTTCATCGGCGTGTCGCGCTCCGGAGCCGTGTCGGACCGCCGGATCGGGCGACCAGCTCCCCGACAGATGACCGCCGGAATCCGATGACATTCCTCCCGGCCCGACGCCGGCGCGGGCGTACGGCTCCCCGGGAACGGCGCCGACGATCGCCCGACTTGCCTTCCGACTGCACCCGGGGCTCCTGACCAGCCTCTACGGATGTCGCGATCCGCGCCGCGGATCTTCGTGACGGTCGGCCACCCCTGAGCACCGCCGGCCGGACCGGACAGCGGGGCACGGACCGGGCCATCGCGGCAGGTATCGCACCGTGGCCGGGGACCTGGGGGATCGACATCACCGGCGCCACGGGCGGCCGGCGCGGACCCGTCGAAGGCCCCGTAATTCCGTGGACGACAAAGGCCCCTGAACAGCAAACATGCTGTTCAGGGGCCTTGTGATTGCGGTGGGCGATACTGGGATCGAACCAGTGACCTCTTCGGTGTGAACGAAGCGCTCTCCCGCTGAGCTAATCGCCCGGGATGTGCCATACAGCCCTCGCCGTATCGCGTGAAGAACGATACCCGATCGACAACGGTGCTCGAACCCATCTCCCGCCACCCTCCGCTACGAACCAATCACGTACGGCAGTAACGAAGCGCCCACTAGTCCGAACGGGTGAAGTTACCGATCTTGCGTGATGAGAGCGGAACGTCCCCGTCCCCATTCACGAGAGCAACCCGGGAGAACAAAATTCCGGCCACCAGAGGCCGGAACGGGACGCTCACCAGAAACAGGGAGCACGACATGGCCGGTCAGCCGATCACCCAGCGCCACCTCTCCGTGGCGGCCAGCACGGTGATGACGATGGTCACCGACTGGGCGGACATCCCGGTCGACGCCGACCTGCAGTACCACTCGCGCGATCCGTTCGCGGTCCGCATGGTCTTCTCCATGCCCGGCACCCCGGCCGTCGAGTGGGTCTTCGCCCGCGACCTGATCATCGCCGGCCTCGTCGGCCCGAGCGGTCACGGCGACGTCCAGGTCTTCCCGGGCGAGCAGGGCATCGTGCTCGAACTGAACTCCCCCGGTGGCCAGGCCCAGCTGGTGGCCGAGCGCCCGGCGCTGGTCCGCTTCGTCCAGGACATGCTTTCCGCCGTCCCGCTGGGCGGCGAGGACACCTACTACGACATCGACGGCGAGATCGCCGGCCTGGTCGACTTCGAGGTCCCCGGCTCCGCCCAGGTCTGATCCGGATGCGGACGGACCCGGGCGGGACTCCCTGCCCGACCGGACCTGTCCGATCCAGGCCTTCGCGGGCCGGCGCGCCACCCTCTCAGGCGCTCCCACTAGGCGGTTTGGTGTCGCTCCCGCGGTTCGGCTAGAGTTTTCCCTCGCACCCCCCGGAGGCCGGAGCCCAGCTCCGAAGGCCCGAGGAAGTGCAAAAATGCGGACGTGGCGCAGTGGTAGCGCATCACCTTGCCAAGGTGAGGGTCGCGGGTTCGAATCCCGTCGTCCGCTCGGCTCAGGCTTTCGCCGGTAACATGTCGGCACCTGCCCTGGTGGGATGGCCGAGAGGCGAGGCAACGGCCTGCAAAGCCGTGTACACGGGTTCGAATCCCGTTCCCACCTCCACCTGGTCCACCAGGATCCCGGGCGATTAGCTCAGCGGGAGAGCGCTTCCCTGACACGGAAGAGGTCACTGGTTCAATCCCAGTATCGCCCACCACATCTCGAAGGCCCCGGTCACCGACCGGGGCCTTCGGCGTTCCTCGGGTCTGTTCTCGTCCGCCGTCGGGCAGAGTCGTGGACGTGACCGATCGCGGACCTCTGGACGGCGCCTCTCCGGCGCTCGCCGTCGCGCTGACCGTCCGGTTCCTGGCGGAGCTCGCCGTGCTCGTCGGCGTCGCGGTGCTGGTGTCGTCGGTCACCTCCGGCTGGTGGCGCTGGCCGGCGGCCGCCCTGGCCGTGGTGGCCGTCGCCGTGCTGTGGGGACGCTTCCTCTCCCCCAAGGCGGCCGTGGCGATCCCGCCGGCCGCGGCACTCGGGATCGAGGCCGCACTGTTCCTCGGCACCGGCCTCGGACTCGTCCTCACCGGGCGTCCGATCCCGGCGGTCATCGGGGCGGTCGTGTGGGCGCTCGACCGGCTCGCGCTGGCGATTCTGCGGCGCTGACTCCGC
Organism: Nakamurella alba; assembly: GCF_009707545.1. Taxonomy (NCBI): domain Bacteria; kingdom Bacillati; phylum Actinomycetota; class Actinomycetes; order Nakamurellales; family Nakamurellaceae; genus Nakamurella; species Nakamurella alba. Next base: position 174,660 of record NZ_WLYK01000009.1, read on the forward strand.
TGCGCCGAATCGATCGCTAACGAACGGGCTGGGTGCGCTTCCACCCCATGACCGCGAGCGGGACCAATGATCCCGCGACGCCTCCGAGAACGGCGCTGAAGACCTCTCGCCCCCCGCCTCCGAACAGCAGAGTGGCGCCGACTATCAGCAGGAGGGCACTTGCCAGAGCCACAGCGAACAGCCAGCTGATCCGGAACCGCCGCAGAGGGGAGGAGATCACGGCAGTTCCGCTACCGACGGACACCCCGGAGACAGTCACCGACCCCAGACGCGGCTGCGGGTCATCCGGGTCGTAGCCCGCCTGCTCCAGCGTCGTGCGCATCTCCTCGAGGATGCGTTCCCGCTCCTCCGGCGACAGCCTGCGGGCTTCCTCTTCGAGCGACGTCACGACACACCTCCCGTACCGGGATCGACCAAGGCCGACGCGACCTGCTGGCTCCTGAGCGTACTGCGCAGATGAGAACTGTAGGCAAGCGCAGCTGCTTCCAATTCGGAAGACATGAGCTCTGTCTGCGCCTGCAGGAGCAACTGGCCGACGATGGTCGTCCTCAAGTGCAGGGGCAGGTCGTCCTGCTTCGCCTCGACGACCCAGGTGAACCGCGACCACCAACGTTCGAGTGCGTTGTGCCGTACCTCGGCCAATCCCTCGGACTTGCGAGCTCTGTTCCCGATCATGGTGGCGGTGACCACCCCGACGCCGGCGATCACCGCACCCAATCCCCCAGCACCTGCCGAGGTCAGGAAGTCGTCGAGCGGCGGCAAGGGCATTCACGGAACGTACGCGGTCGCACCGACAGTCATCGACCGTCGTGCCGACCGACCATCGTGATCGATGGGTCACCGTTGCCCACGCCGATCCTGGACGGGAGGATGTGGAACTTGTCATCGAGATCTGGCCCGCATCAGGCGGACCGTCCTGCCCCAGGAGGTTGCGTGACCGATCACGATCGAAACCCGTGCGACGCCCCGTCGACGGGCGGTCCCGCCGACGAACCCTGGAAGGGGTACCCCGACCCATCCCTGGAGGCAGACATCAAAGAGGCCGACGCCGCCTACGCCAAGGGCGATGTGGTGCGTGGACTCCCGGCCGTCAGGGCCTTGCGCAGGATCTGCTGACGGCGGACCGGGGCCGAATCCCCGGCCGATCGACCGGCACGGGACAATCGACGGCCTGGCGTCCCCGCACCGGCGGGCGCTGCGACGACAGCGAAGGATGTCTGATGCGAATCCGGGCCGCGGTGCTGCGGGAGGTCGGGGCCGAGCGCCCCTATGCGGGATCGGCGCCGATGGTGCTGGAGGAACTGGAGTTGCAGGACCCTGGGCCGGGCGAGGTGCTGGTGCGGATCACCGCGGCCGGGGTCTGCCACTCCGACCTGTCGGTGATCGACGGCAACCGGATCCGGCCGCTGCCGATGGCGCTCGGCCACGAGGCGGCCGGGACCGTGGTGGACACCGGGCCCGGCGTCGCCGATGTCGTGCCGGGCGACCAGGTGGTGCTGGTGTACGTGCCGAGCTGCGGGCACTGCCGGTACTGCTCGTCCGGCCGGCCGGCGCTCTGCCCGGACGCGGCTGCGGCGAACGGCCGGGGCGACCTGGTCCGCGGCGGCAGCCGGCTGCGCACGCCCGACGGCGAGGAGGTCCGTCACCACCTGGGCGTCTCCGGGTTCGCGGACCACGCCGTGGTCGACCGCACCTCGCTGGTGGTGATCGACAAGGACATCGAGCCGGGGACCGCGGCCCTCTTCGGCTGCGCGATGCTGACCGGGTTCGGCGCCGTGATGCACACCGCCCACGTGCGCCCCGGCGAATCGGTGGCGGTCTTCGGCCTGGGCGGGGTCGGCCAGGCCGCGGTGATGTCGGCCGCGGTGGCCGGGGCGCACCCGCTGATCGCCGTCGACCCGGTACCGGCCAAGCAGCAGCTGGCGCTCGAGCTCGGCGCCACCCACGCCTGCTCCCCCGACGAACTCGCGGAGGTGCTGGCCGCGCACAGCCCGGGCGGGGTGGACGTGGCGCTGGAGGTGGTGGGATCCGCGGCGGTGCTGCGCGGCGCCTACGATGCCACGGCCCGGGGCGGGCGCACGGTCTCCGTCGGGCTGCCGCATCCCGATGCCGAGGTCAGCCTGCCGGCGATGAACCTGGTCGCCGAGAACCGGTCGGTGCTCGGTTCGTACATGGGGTCGTCGCAGCCGCAGCAGGACATCCCGGCGATGATCGCGCTCTGGCGGGCCGGCCGGCTGCCGGTGCACAAGCTGGCCACCGCCGAGCTGCCGCTCGACGAGATCAACACGGCCATGGACAATCTCGCCGACGGGAAGGCCGTCCGGCAGGTGCTGCTCCCGGCCGCGCCGTGACCCGTCCGGAGCCACCGGTGCTCGCGCAGTTCCCCGTCCGGCAGCTGCACCGCACCCGGTGGGCGGACAACGACAGCTACGGCCACCTGAACAACACGGTGCACAACCAGCTGTTCGACACCGCGGTCAACACCTGGCTGCTGGAGACCTGCGGCGCCGAGCTGCGCGCCGCGGACTCCATCGGGATCGTCGCCGAGACCTCGGTGCACTTCCTCGCCGAGGCGGCCTACCCGGCCGACGTCACCGTCGCGGTCGGCGTCGAGCACCGCGGCCGGAGCAGTGTGGTGTACCGGGTGGCGATCTTCACCGGAGCCGGTACGCCGGACGAGATCGCCTGCTCCGTCGGCAGGTTCGTGCACGTCTACGTCGACCGGGACACGCGCCGACCGGTGCCGATGCCGGCCGCGGTGGCCGCGGCCGCCGACGGCATCCGCTTGGCATGACCGGCCCGCGGGTGCTGGTCACCGGGATGTCGGCCACCGGCAAGTCGACGGTGATCGGGCTGCTCGCCGCCCGCGGGTTCGCCGCCGTGGACACCGATCTCGCCGAATGGTGCGTCGACGCGGTGTCGGCATCCGGTGCCGCGGAACAGCTCTGGGACGAACCACGCATCGGCGAGCTGCTCGATTCCGCAAGCAAGGCGCCGCTGTTCGTCTCCGGTTGTCACTCCAACCAGGGTCGCTTCCGGCACCGGTTCGACCACGTCGTGCTGCTGTCGACTCCGACACCGATCCTGCTGCAGCGCCTCTCGACCCGGACCACGAACGACTTCGGCAAGTCCGCCGCAGAACGGGAGCGGATCCTCGGGCACATCGGCGACGTGGAGCCACTGCTGCGTGCCTCCGCGGACCTGGAGATCGACACCTCCCGGCACGGCCCGGACGACGTGGTGGAGATCCTGCTGGGGCTGGCCGGTCAGCCGGCGGCGACCGGCGGGCGGAGCGCCAACTCGCCCAGTTCCAGCAACCGCCGCTCGGACGGGGACGCCGGCGGCGCGGTGTAGAGGATCACCGTCTGCCCGGGATCACCTGGCAGTGCCAGGGTCTCGTAGCGCAGCGACATCGGACCGACAGCCTCGTGGAAGAACTCCTTGATCCCGTGGGTGTGCTCGAACAGCCGGTAGTCGGCCCACATCGCCGCGAACTCCCAGGATGCCGTGGCCAGCTCCGCCACCAGCCCGGCGAGGTGGTCGTCCGGATCCCCGGCCGCGCCGGCCGAGATCGCCGCGGCCCGCAGCACCGCGACCATCTGCGGGGCGATCTCGGCCCAGTTGCGGTAGACCACCCGGGCCCGCGGGGACAGGAACATCCACCTTGCCATGTTCCGCTCGGCGACCGGCATGGCCTGGAAGTCGTCGAGCAGCAGCGCCCCGGCGCGGTTGATGCCGAGCACCTCCAGGTGCGGCCCGTGGATCACCGCCGGCACCGGGTCCAGTGCGTTGATCATCGAGATCAGTTCCGGCCGAGCGCGTCTGGTGATGCTCCGGACCGTCCGGGTGTGGATACCGGAGGGGTTGAGCAGCGACCGGAGGTGCAGTCGCTCGAGACGCCCGAGCCGGAGCGCGGTCTCGACGGCGTCCAGCACCTGTTCCGACACCGTGCCGACCCGGCCCTGCTCGAGCTTGGTGTAGTAGTCGACGCTGACCCCGGCGAGGACCGCCACCTCCTCCCGGCGCAGCCCCGGCACCCGGCGGCGGCGGGACGGGTCGGCCAGGCCGACGTCCTCCGGCTCGATCGCGGCGCGCCGGGACATCAGGAACTCACCGACCGGGGATCCGCTGGTCATCGGCCCATCATGCCGCGCCTCGGGAGCGACACGCCAGGCCACGGCGGGATCAGGGATGGACGTGCCCGGTCCGCTCGGACAGTTCGAACATGTTGCCCCAGGGGTCCCGGAAGAAGGCGAGCCGGGCGCTGATGTCGTCGATCTCGAACGGCGCGTTGACCACGTCGACCCCGCGTGCCCGCAGCACCGCCAGGGTGTCGTCGACGCTGTCCACCGACAGGCACACGTGGTTGAACCCGGACGCGGCCAGGCTGGCGTCGACATCCCCGTAGACCTGCTGCGGGGCGGCACCCGGACCGGCCAGGATCTCCAGGTGGAAGTCGTCCTGCGCGGGTGGCGAGACGTAGGCCAGGGTCAACTCCCCGTAGGGCCAGGTCTGCAGCACGCGCCAGTCCATGACGTCGACCCAGAACGACCGTGCCGCAACGAAATTCGGGTAGCGGATCGCGGTGTGGTGCCCGCGCATGGAGGCGAAGGGGGAGGTCGGGTCGACCGGGGGCGATGCGGGAAGCGGCACGGCTGCAGTCCTCTCGAGCTGTGGTGGTGGCTGCTTCCACTTCACCTGACGACCTTCGCCTTCGACAGGTCCTGTCCGGTCCCCGTTGTCCTGGTACCCCGGGTACCTGGATACCGCCGGGGGTGTGACGGCGGGGTTTCCGGGTACGAGGGATCGTGAGCGACCCGCACTGACCAGCAGGAACAGACGAGGAGCTGAGGACAGGATGTCACTGACCGAACACCGGGAGTCGCAGCACCAGGACGCCGGGAAGGATCCGACCCCGAAGCTCGCACCGTTCTCCATGTGGCACGACCGGTGGCTCGACCCGAGGTGGCAGGGCGGCGGCTTCCTGGTCTTCGGAGCAGCGGTCCTGATCACGGCGGCCGTGTGGTCGGACCTGCGGGACCAGCCGATGGTCTGGGTCGCCGGCGTGCTGTCGTCGGTGGTCGGCGGCGTGCTGATCGGGCTGCGCCGGCGCATCCTGCTGCACCGGGCCCGGCGCTACGAGGACAGCCGCGAGCCGGGGTGGCAGAACCGGGAGGGGATCGAGCAGGAGACCCCGGTGACCGGGCTGCGGACCCTGCCGGTCGTGCAGGGGCTGAAGTCACGGAACAGTCGGAAGCGGGCCGGCTGGATCCTGCTGGTGTGCGCGGCCCTGGTGACGCTCACCGCGCGGATCCTCGGCTCGCTCGACGTGCTGGTGATCCCTTTCTGGATCTTCCTGGTCGTCTCGTTCGCTCTGCTGGGCGGCTCGATCTACTGCCTCACGACCGCGAAGGAGCACCGGAACCAGGCGGCATCAGCAGGTCAGTGAGATCTGGAAGTAGGCGTCGGCCGGGGCATCGGGCGCCCACATCGATCCCTGGGCGGGCAGTGCGGTGCCGACGTGCACCCGGTTGCCCTCCGCGTACGCCGACGCGGTGAACCGCGAGAACGACGATGCCGCAACGGCACAGCCGGTCAGATCACGGTCGAAGGTGATAGTCCAGGCACCGGTGCCGTTGTGCTGCAACGCAGTCATCCGGGACGACGCCACGACCCGGCCGTTCGACAGCGCCACCAGGTAGGGCGCCGGCGCGAAGTACCCGGTCACGTCGACGACGAGGTGCGTGGGCCGGCCGGCCGAGAGCACCGACAGCCCGGCCGGTGTCACCGGCACCACGACCCCGATGCTCTGGTTCAGTGCGGCACCGAAGTTCATCGTGGTGGCCGCGGGCGGCGCGCTCCCCCGCCCCCACGCCTTCAGGAATCCCGTGCCCTCCGCCGAGACCGCGGTGAAGGTCGCCGTGATCGACGTCGCGGTCGCCGGGATGCCGCAACCGCCGGACCGGCCGCCCTGTGCCGGAAACCCGTCGACCCCGGACACCCGGAAGTTCCGGACGGTGCCGGCGACCAGCGACGTGCCGGACCGGGTGTCGGCCATCCGGCACGTCGGCACCTGCTGGTACGTCGCGGCGCTGCCGGTCAGCCCCGCTGCGGTGACGTCCGGCGGGTTCGGTTCGAGCGCTGCTGCCGGTGTCACGCCCCGGCCCGACCAGGGTGACGCGAGCAGGAGCACGACCACGGCGAGCGCGAGCAGGACCGGAGGGACGGATCGGAGCACGACGGAACGGGACACCCGGGACCTCGTTTCTGACGGAGCGGGATCACACCATCAGGACACGAAGGACGAGCGCCGGCCGAAATACCTTTTCACCCGGTCCCCGGAGGTGGGGACTCCGAGCCACGGTCCGTTGCCGAGGTGGGACAGCAGATCCGTTGCCGTCAGCCCCGTGGAACGTGGCCCACCGCAACGGATCCGGGCCACCGGCCCCGCAATACCGGGAGCCGTCAGATCTTGCGGCGGGCCAGCACGCTGCGGTGCACCCAGCGCTCGGCGACGAAGGAGACGCCGGGGATCACGCCGGCCAGGATCACCTTGAGGATGCCGAGCAGCGACCAGCGGTCCTTGTAGGCGAGGTCGAAGGCCAGCAGCACGTAGACCACGTACAGCACACCGTGGATCGGGCCCCACACGGCGACCGTCCAGTCGAACCGGCCGGTGGCGCCGCCGAAGCCGTACTTCAGGATCATCAGCAGCACCAGCAGGATGAGCCCCCAGCCGACCACGAAGGCGGACACCCGGTACCGGGACAGCGCCGCCCTGATCTTCGGCGGCACGACCGGCGCGGGGGCCGCGCTGTCAGCGGGAGCCGTGCTGTCGGGAGTCGTCGGGCGGGGTTCAGCGGGCACGTCGGTCTCTCTCGGCCAGTTCTGCCAGCGCACGGTTGTACGCCGCGAGTTCGGGGTCGTCCTCGTCGTTGTCCACGGTCGCCACCGCCACCGTCTCCATGTCGGCCGGCCGGAACCGGCCGACACCGGGCTCCCGCTCGTCGGCGGGCTCGGCCACCTCAGGCACGTCACCGGCCGGAACGGCAGGGTCCGCGGCGGCCGGCTCCGGGCCGGGCTCCAGCGCCTCGTGTTCGCGCGGCGCGTCCCGCTCGTCCTCGTCCTTGACGACCTCGAGCCGGAGGAACCGGAACCACATGTAGAGGAAGGCGCCCGCGAAACACGGCCAGAGCAGGGCGTACCCCAGGTTCTGAGCGGTGCCGGTCGATTCGTGGCTGCGGTCCCACTGCCACCACCCCAGGCGCAGGCACACCAGCGCCGCCAGCACGACGAGCAGGTGGCCGGCGATCCATCCGGGGCGCAGGAACCGGCGATACACACCACGACGGTAACACCGCAGGCCGGACACCCCGGGCCGCCGACGTCCCGACCAGGCGTGACGGACGTGACTCCGCTCAGGCCGAGCGGGCCCAGCCGGCCAGCAGCGCGGCGGTCGCCGGTCCGAGGGTGCCCGTGGACGCACGCAGCTCGTCGAGGTCGCCGGGCAGGTCGACATCCCGCCTCAGCGAGGACCGGGCCCCGACCGGCAACGGGATGGCGCCGGCCTCCTGGTGCCGCCGGAAACTCGCCCCGCCGTAGTGCGGGTCCACCCGGTCGGCCCGGTCCGCCATCAGCAGGGTGGTGCCGATGGTGTCCCGATCGGGCACCACGGCGAACCCGCGACCGGTCCCGAGGTCCAGCGCCGCGGCCAGGTCGGCGGGATCCAGCCCGGGCAGATCGGCCGGCAGCACCGCGGCGGGCAGTGCCGGGTCCAGCTGATCGAGCCCGTCCCTGATCGCCGGGTTGAGCCCGACCGCCTCGGTGCGCCGCACCGTCACCCCCGCCAGGCCGGCGACCGGGTCCAGGTCGCGTACGTCCTCCGCCACCACCAGCACCGCGCAGACCCGGGCGATCGCCGACACCGTGTCCTGTGCGAACGCGGCCGCCAGCGCAGCACGCCGGTCGTCCGGCAGCTGCAACCGGCTCTTACCACGCCCGGTGTGCTTGACCGGGACGACGACCGTCAACGAGGGGAACCGCACGCCCCCATTGTCAGGCAGGGGGGATCAGAGCTGCTCCAGCCGGGCCCGTTCCGCCTCGACGTCGAAGTCCGCCGGCGGGAACTGCGGATCGATCCGCTCCAGGGTCTCGACCAGCAGCTGCGCGACAGCCCAGTTGCGGTACCACTTCTCGTCGGACGGGATGACGTGCCACGGCGCCACCAGGGTGTTGCACCGGCGCAGCACGTCGGCGTAGGCCGCCTGGTAGGCGTCCCAGTAGGCACGTTCGTCGACGTCGCCCGGGTTGTACTTCCAGTACTTCTCCGGGTCGTCCAGCCGGGCCAGCAGCCGCTCCTTCTGCGTCTCCGGCGAGATGTGCAGGAAGCACTTCAGCACCGTCACGCCCTGCCGGTACAGCCGCCGCTCGAAGGCATTGATCTGGGCGAACCGCTTGCCCCACACCGCGGGCGGCACGAGCTCGTGCACGCGCACCACCAGCACGTCCTCGTACTGCGAGCGGTTGAACACACCGATGACACCCGGCTCCGGGACCTGCTTCTCGATCCGCCAGAGGAAATCGTGCGCCAGTTCCTCCGCGGTCGGCTTCTTGAACGACGCCAGGTGCAGGCCGAGCGGGTTGACCGCGTCCAGCACGTGCCTGGTGACGCCGTCCTTCCCGGAGGTGTCCATGCCCTGCAGGATCACCAGCACCCGGCGCCGGTCGCCCGCCTGCCCCTGTGCGTAGAGCCGCTCCTGCAGCTGCGCCAGCCTCTCGCTGATGTCCTCCATCGCCTTCTCGGCCTGCTTCTCCGACTCCGGCCCGATGTCGGCGCCGACGGTGCTCCACGACGAGAACGGCGGCACCAGCCGCGGCACCCGGAAGGCCTCGGTCGCGCTCGACGGTCCTGCTCCGGTCCGCCGCTCCTGCAGATGGCCCGGGGCCGGCTTCGGTGCCGGCAGCCGACCGGGCCCGGTCGCGGGGAACGGCGGAGCCACTGCCACAGCCTTGTTGGCAGAGTCCTTCTTGGCAGAGTCCTTCTTGGCGGACTTCCTACCGGACTTCTTCGCCGACTCCTTGCGAGACTTCTTCGCCGCTTTCCCGGAGGGCCGTTCGCCGGCCTTGCTGGAACCCATCGCCCACCCTGGCACGCCACCCACCCCGAGGTCACGCGCACCGCCGGTTCAGAGCCGGTCGAGCGGCCCGCCGATGCCCGCGCTGGGCAGGTACACCTTGCGGTCCCGGACCTTGGTGCAGTCGGCGCAGGCCGAGTAGCCCTGCTTCTCCAGACCACCGGACTCGGGATTCGGATCCGGGAGGTCGAGCATCCGGTGCAGCCCCAGCCGGCAGCGCCACCGACCCGCACGCTCCCGCATCGCGCTCCTTCCAGGATCGCCGGACAGGCACCTCAGCCACATACACCAGGGAAACCGGACCCGGACACACCGGTCAGCGGAGCCTGAAAGCCCCACGGTACGCCGTCGGCCCAGCCCCGGGCAGGTCCGATCGGGCCGGATCACCGTCGTGACCTGGTCGGATGCGCCGAACGGATGCTCCGATCGGACCGATGGAACACCAATGCCGACCACGTTGGGACCGTGACGGGTGTCACTACCGACACGCCGATCCTGATCTTGGGTGACTCTCACCCGTCGGAGGGCCGAATCCTCCCTCAGGGGCGTAATGCCCCCTCCGGCGCAGGCCGTCGATGACGGAGCGTCAACTTTCCCGGTGCCGGACCGTCGGCGACCGACCTCCGCCGGCCGGCCCCCGGAACCACTCGAGCCCGCCACCCGATCGCGCAACGGATCGCCGCCACGATCGTGGATCGCACAACCAACCGTCCCAGGAACGCACGTCCGCCGTCCTGACAGCGGTCGGCCGCGTCCCTACCCTCGAGCCCACCACCCGTTAGGCACGACACCCACAGGAGCAGATGTGACCGCGCAGCCCGCGACCGACCAGGTGGACACCCGGGACCCCGGCTACTTCCTGGGCCTGGACGACACCTGGTGCGCGCACAACTACCACCCACTGCCGGTGGTCGTGGCCTCGGCGGAGGGCGCGTGGGTCACCGACGTCGCCGGCCACCGCTACCTGGACATGCTGGCCGGCTACTCGGCCCTCAACTTCGGCCACCGGCACCCGGACCTGATTGCCGCGACGATCGAGCAGCTGGGCCGGGTCACCCTGACCTCGCGCGCCTTCCACCACGACCAGCTCGGGCTGTTCTGCCAAGAGCTGGCCGAGCTCACCGGTACCGACATGGTGCTGCCGATGAACTCCGGCGCCGAGGCCGTCGAGTCCGCGATCAAGGTGGCGCGGAAGTGGGCGTACCGGGTCAAGGGCGTGCCGGAGAACCGGGCGCAGATCATCACCGCCGGCGGCAACTTCCACGGCCGCACCATCTCCATCGTCTCGTTCTCCGACGACCCGGTGGCCACCGCCGACTACGGCCCCTTCACCCCCGGGTTCGTGGCCGTGAAGTACGGCGATGCGGAGGCCCTGCAGTCCGCCATCAGCGCGGACACCGCCGCCGTGCTGCTGGAACCGATCCAGGGCGAGGCCGGTGTGCTGGTACCGCCGCCCGGCTACCTGGCCGAGGTCCGCCGGCTCTGCGACGAGCACGACGTGCTGCTGATCGCCGACGAGATCCAGTCCGGGCTGGGCCGGACCGGGGAGCTGCTGGCGCTGGACCACGATGGCGTGCGGGCCGACCTCTACACGCTCGGCAAGGCCCTCGGCGGCGGGATCCTGCCGGTGTCGGCGGTGGTCGGTCGGCGGGATGTGCTCGGTGTGCTGACCCCGGGCAGCCACGGGTCGACCTTCGGCGGCAACCCGCTGTCCTGCGCGGTGGGCCGGGCGGTCGTCGCCCTGCTGCGCACCGGCGAGATGCAGCAGCGGGCCCGGGAGCTGGGCGCGCACCTGCACGCCCGGCTCGGCGAACTGGTCGGCCACGGGGTGGCCGAGGTACGCGGCCGCGGGCTGTGGGCCGGGGTGGAGCTGTCCCCGGAGATCGGGCTCGGCCGGCCGGTCAGCGAGGAGCTGGCGCGGCGTGGGGTGCTGGTCAAGGAGACCCACGACACCACCCTGCGGTTCGCCCCGCCCCTGGTCATCACCCGTGACGAGGTGGACACGGCGGTCGACACCCTCGCCGCCGTGCTGCAGGAGATCCGCGGCTGATCAGGTCGCAGCCGCCCCGTCCCGGGCCAGCGCCAGCACCCGGGAGGTCGCCCGCAGGTACTTCTTGCGGTAGCCGCCGCGCAGCATCTCCGGGGTGAACAGCTCGTCCAGCGGGGCCCCGGACGAGCGCACCGGGACGGTCCGGTCGTAGAGCCGGTCGATCAGCACCACCCAGCGCAGCGCCGAGGCCTGGTCCGGGATCGCCGTGACGTCCCCGATGTGCACCGCCTCGGTCTCCAGGACCAGCCGGCCGTAGGTGGACTGGTGCAGCTGCGACAGCCGGGCGGTGAGCTGGGCGAACCCGTCCAGGGTCGCCCCCGGGGTGGACTCGGCGAGCGCCAGCAGCTCGGCCTCCGGCAGCGGCGCGGGTGCCTGCGCCAGCCCGGCGTGCCGGAAGTCCGGCCCGTCCACCCGTAGCGTGGTGAACCGCTCGGACAGGCCGCGGATCTCGCGCTTGAAGTCGTCGGCGGCGAACCGGCCCTCGCCGAGCTTGTCCGGCAGCGTGTTGGAGGTCGCACAGAGCGCCACCCCGGCATCGGAGAGCGCCCCCAGCAGCCGGGTCATCAACATCGTGTCGCCGGGATCGTCGAGCTCGAACTCGTCGACGGCGAGCAGCCGGTGCCCGGAGAGCCGCCGCACCGTCTCGGCGAAGCCCAGGGCCCCGACCAGGTTCGTGTACTCGACGAACGTGCCGTACGCCTTCGGGCCCGGCACCGCGTGCCACAGCGAGGCCAGCAGGTGGGTCTTGCCGACACCGAACCCGCCGTCCAGGTACACGGCACCCGCGGGGACGGCCGTCTTGCGGAACAGGCCGGTCTTCTTCGGGGTGGTGATCCGACCGGCGAAGGCCTCCAGTTCGGTGAGCGCCGCCTGCTGGCTCGGCTCGGTCGGCGCGGGCCGGTAGGTGGAGAACCGGGCCGCCTGGAAGCGGGGCGGTGGGACCAGACCGTCGATCAGCTCGTCGGGGCTGACCACGGGCTGGACATCGACCAGATGCGCGACGGACACGGTCGGGAAGCCTACGGCCCACACGCACCCCCGGGTGGTGCATGCGGCGGGGATCGCACCCGGGGCACACCCGGTCCGTGATCAGATGGCCGGGTGACGTGGCGGGCAGGACGACAGGGACACGGCCGCCGGCGGCTTTCGACGACCGGCACGCTCGCCCTGCTGGTCCTGCTGGCCGGCTGCACCATCGGCCCCTCCCCCGCCCCTGACCTGGTCGTCTCCGGTGCCGGACCGGCCACCACCCCGGCGACCGCGACGAGCGACACCCGCCCGGTCGGGCCGGGTGGGCCGGGCCGCACCGCGGAGCCGCTGGACTTCGCCGACTGCCCGTTCGACTACGACAGCACCGGACCCACCGACCCCACCGGACCCACAGGCTCGGAGCGCACCTTCGTGATCGACTGCGCGAACCTGGTGGTACCGAAGATCTACGACGCCCCGAACGACCCCGGCACCTTCTCCATCAGCGTGGCCCGGGCCCGCGCGGAGAACACACCGCAGGACGCCCCGATGCTGGTGGTGATGCTCGACGACCCGGGCGAGCACCCGGCGTCGGCGATCGCCGCGGTGGCCGGCTCGCTGCCGGCCGCGCTGCTGGAGCGGTTCCGGATCGTGACCATGGACTACCGCGGGACCGGGGACTCCGCACCGGTCGCGTGTGTCAGCGGCGCCACGGCCGACGACATCCTGTCGCTCGGTGCGGACCCGGCGAGCGACGCCGCCCTGCAGCTGCTCACCTCGGTGTCCCGGTCGCTGACCTTCGACTGCGGTGACCTGGCCGAGGACGACCTCACCCGGTTCGCCACCGTGCCGACCGCCGACGACCTGGACACCCTGCGGGCCGCCCTCGGCGCCGAGACCCTGGACCTGCTCGGCCGCGGCCACGGCGCCACCCTCGGCGCCGTCTACGCCGAGCGGTACCCCGGCCGGGTCGGCGCCCTGGTGCTGGACACGCCGGCCGATCCGCGGCTCACCCCGCAGGACCGGGCGACGGCCTCGGCGGAGGCGGCGGAGCAGACCTTCGACTCCTTCGCCGCGGCCTGCGCCGACTTCGACGGCGGTTGTCCGCTCGGTCCCGACCCGCGGGCGACGGTGAGCCGGACGGTCGCCGCGCTGGGAGATTCCGGCACCCTCTCGAACGACCGCCAGCTGATCTCCGGCGGCAGCATCCTGCTCGCCACCATGCTCGGCCTGGGCTCGCCGGACACCTGGCCCGCCCTGGCCCGGGCGCTGGCCGACGCCGACACCGGTGACGTCGACGCGATCGCCAACCTCCTGCTCGCGGAGGCCACCCTGCCCGACGCCGGGGACCGGTTGTCCGCCGGGATCCTTTACGCGTGCAACGACTCCGCGCAACGGTTGAGCGGCACCGAACTGCAGCAGGCCGCCGCCACGGCCGGCGAGCAGGCCCCCCTCTTCGGCCCGTTCGCGGCCTCCACCGTGGGGCTCTGCGCCGGCTGGCCGGCACCGTCCACCGCACTCAGCGGGGTCACCGCGGTGGGTGCCGCGCCGGTCCTGGTCCTGGGGTCCGTCGACGACCCGGTCACCGCGTTCACCGGGGTCCGGTCGCTGGCCGGCCAGATGAACTCCGCGGTGCTGCTCAGCTGGCAGTCCGCCACCCACGGCAGCTACCCGGCGAGCGCCTGCATCACCGGCTTCGTCGACGACTACCTGATCGACGGCACCGTCCCCGGCAACGACCAGCTCTGCCCACCCTGAGGCCAACGCCGAGCCCACCCTGAGGCCTACGCCGAGCCCGCCCTGAGCCGCCCCGGGCCGCGCGTACCGTGGTCGGTATGTCGACCCCTGCGAAGATCGTCCGCACCGAGGAAGAGTGGCGTGCCCGCCTCGACCCGCTCGAGTACCACGTGCTGCGCGAGGCCGGCACCGAACGCCCCGGCACCGGCGAGTACACCGACACCGAGACGGTCGGCGTCTACCACTGCCGGGCCTGCGGCGCCGAGCTCTTCCGGTCCGAGCAGAAGTTCGCCTCGCACTGCGGCTGGCCGTCGTTCTACGCGCCGTCCGACTCGGACAACGTCACCCTGATCGAGGACCGCAGCCTGGGCATGCACCGGATCGAGGCGCGGTGCGCGACCTGCGACTCGCACCTCGGGCACGTCTTCACCGGCGAGGGCTACCCCACCCCGACCGACCAGCGCTGGTGCATCAACTCCGTCTCGCTGACCCTCGAGCCCGCCGGTCAGTAGGTCTCGGTAGGGCGCCGGTCAGTAGGGAACAGCAGGGCGCAGTAGCTCCCCCGACGGCGTGGGATCCCCGTCGCCGTCGGTGCCCGGTCGTACTGTCCGGATCATGACCACCTCCGCCATCCCGACCGCCCCCGCCGAGTTCCGCGAGGCACTCGACGCGCTCGCGGGAGCGGAGGTCCGGCCGGAGATCGAACTCGGCTCGCTGCCCGCCCCCACCCGGCTGGCACCGTGGACGCACGCCCTGTCCGCCGCGGTCGTCGAGGGCGGCGACCGTCCGGAGTCGGGTAGTGGTCGATTCGTCCTTTTGCACGACCCCGATGGAGTGTCGGTGTGGAACGGCACTCTTCGTATCGTCATCTTCGTGACCGCCGAGATCGACGCGGATCTGGCCACCGACGCCCTGCTGCCGGAGGTCGCCTGGAGCTGGCTGACGGACTGCCTGGATGCCCGGGATGCCGGATTCACCGCTCTCGGCGGCACCGTCACCGCCACCTCATCGACCCGGTTCGGCGACATCGCCGGTCCGCGGAGGACCGATGACCTGGAAATACGCGCCTCGTGGACGGCGACGGACTCCGATGCACTCGCCCACCTGATGACTTTCACCGATCTGCTCGCGGTCGCCGCAGGGCTGCCACCCGAGGGCGTCGCAGCCATCGGATCGGGTCTTCCCCCGAATGTACGATGACCCTGATTACTGATCGTCAACAATGACCACATCGTGTGCTTGACCACTGAGAGCGGTCCGCAGGACACTGAATGCGACAAGGCGCCCGAACCTCCGTTCGGGAGCCACCACCACCGGGACCGGCGGAAGAGCCGATCCGGAACGGACCCTCGGGGACGGGCCGGGCACTTCTCCATCAACCGTGACACACGCTTCGGGAGGCGTTGACGGTGAATGTTTCAACACTCGGATCCATCGGGACCGACCAGCAGCTGACGCGCAACGGCGACGAGCTGCCCATGATCACCGGGATGCTGCCGGCGCAGCGCACCCCCACGATGGACAGCTACACGCAGCCCGCGCTGCGTGGGGCCACCATCCTGCTGGTGGATCCGGACCGAGCCACTCGGGAGCCCCTGCAGACCAGCCTGATGGACGTCGGCGTCGGTGCCGTGCTCCAGGCCGGTTCGCTGTCCGCCGTCAACGAGCTCATCGCCCGCGGGGAGACCGGTGACCTGGCCCTGGTGAGCCTGGCCAACGGCGCGGACTCCGCCCGCATCATCAGCACCCTGCAGCGTTCCGGCTGGACCCGGGTGCTCGCGCTGGCCCCCACCGCCGACATCGGACCGGTCATCGACGCCGTCGGCGCCGGCGTCAACGGTGTGCTGATCGGCCGCCGGGCCAACCCGGCCGCGGCCAACATCCCGCACACCATCCACGACCTGTCCTCGCGGGAGATCGAGGTCATCCGGCTGGTGGCCGATGGCCGCTCCAACAAGTGGATCGGCGACCAGCTCTCGCTGTCAGCCCTCACCGTCAAGAGCCACCTCGCGCGCATCGGGCGCAAGCTGGGCACCGGCGACCGCGCGCACATGGTCGCGCTCGCCATGCGCGCCGGGGTCATCTCCTGAGTCGTCCTACCGCACCTCAGCTCGAACACCCGGACGCCGCTTCCACCGAGTCAGCACCAGTCGACACGGAGGAAGCGGCGTCCGGGCGTGACGTCGTTCCCCTGCTCGTCCCGCAGGACGGCGTGCCCGACCCGATCACCGACCCGCTGGTGCTGCTGGACTGGGCGCGCCGGCTGGCCGAGCCCGGCGGTCCGGTCGCCCTGGACGCCGAGCGGGCCTCCGGTTTCCGCTACGGCTCCCGGGCCTATCTGGTGCAGCTGCGCCGCCCCGACCTGGGCACCGCACTGTTCGACCCGATCGCGCTGGGCGACCTGGCCGTGCTCGACGACCCGCTCGCCGGGTCCGAGTGGGTGCTGCACGCCGCGAACCAGGACCTGCCGTGCCTCGCCGAGATCGGGATCCGGCCGCGCACCCTGTTCGACACCGAGCTGGCCGGCCGGATCGCCGGGCTCCCCCGGGTCGGCCTCGGGCCACTGGTGGAGCAGATGCTCGGTCTCGGCCTGGCCAAGGGGCACGGCGCGGCCGACTGGTCCACCCGACCGCTGCCGCACGACTGGCTCGCCTACGCGGCGCTCGACGTCGAGGTGCTGATCGAGCTCCGCGACGCGATGGCCGACCTGCTGCGCTCCCAGGGCAAGCTGGAATGGGCCGAGCAGGAGTTCGCGGCGATCGTCGCGGCGCCGGCGCACCCGCCGCGAGTCGATCCCTGGCGGCGCACCTCCGGCATCCACAAGATCCGGGACCGGCGGCGGCTGGCCGCCATCCGTGAGCTCTGGCTGGTCCGCGACGACGCCGCCAGGCGGCGCGATCTCGCCCCGCACCGGGTGCTGCCCGACTCGGCGATCGCCGCCGCGGCGCAGGCCCTGCCGTCCGACCGCAACGCACTGCTCGAGCTGCCTGTGTTCTCCGGCCGCATGCAGCGCCGCCAGGCGCACCTGTGGTGGGACGCGCTCGAGCGGGCCAAGCGGCTCCCGGACAAGGACCTGCCGCCGGTCACCCTGCCCTCGGACGGGCCGCCGCCGGCCAACCGCTGGTCGGTCAAGGACCCGGCCGCCGCCGCCCGGCTCGCCGCGGCGCGCGCCGGCCTGGCCGCGCTGTCCGAGCAGCACGGCGTCCCGGTGGAGAACCTGCTCAGCCCGGAGCTGGTGCGGCGCACCCTGTGGCGCCCGCCGGCCGGTACCGACATCGAGGCGGCGCTGATCGACGGCGGTGCGCGGCCGTGGCAGGTCGAGCTCACCGCCCCGGTGCTGCGCGGTGCCCTCGACGCGACGGCCTGACCTCCCGGCACCTCTCGACGCGCTAAGTTACCGGCGAGTAGCATCTTCGGTAGCATCGGCTGGGACACCGTCGCAGAGGCAAGGGAGCACTGGCGTGAGCACACGATCCGCGTCCGCAAGAACACTCACTTCGAGAACGCTGCGGGACGTCGTCTTCGTCGAGGGGGTGCGCACCCCGTTCGGCAAGGCCGGCGACAAGGGGCAGTACGCGCAGACCCGGTCCGACGACCTGATGGTGAAGGTGATCCGGGAACTGCTGCGGCGGCACCCGGAACTGCCGCCGGAGCGGATCGACGAGGTCGGGGTCGCGGCCGCCACGCAGACCGGTGACCAGGGCCTGACGATCGGCCGAACGTCGGCCATCCTGGCCGGATTGCCGCGCAGCGTACCGGGTTTCGCCATCGACCGGATGTGCGCCGGTGCGATGACCGCCGTCACCACCGTTGCCTCCGGCATCGTGGCCGGCGGGTACGACGTGGCGATCGCCGGCGGCGTCGAGCACATGGGCCACCACCCGATGGGCGAGGGCGCGGACCCGAACCCGCGGTTCGTCGCTGACCGGTTGGTCGACCCGTCGGCGCTGAACATGGGCTCGACGGCGGAGAACCTGCACGACGAGTACCCGGCGCTGACCAAGCAGCGCGCCGACTCCTACGCCGCGTCCAGCCAGGACAAGTACGCGAAGGCCTGGGCCAACGGGAAGATCCAGCCGGACTTCGTCTCCGTCGCCACCCGGTCCGCCGACGGCTGGGGCCTGGCCACCGCCGACGAGATGCCGCGCCCGGGAACGACTGTCGAGGCACTGGCCGGGCTGCGCACGCCGTTCCGGCCGCACGGCCGGGTCACCGCAGGCAACTCCTCGGGACTCACCGACGGCGCCACCGGCTGCCTGCTGGTCGCCGCGGACGTGGCCGAGGAGCTGGGGCTGCCGGCGCGGATGCGCATGGTGTCCTTCGCCTTCGCCGGTGTGGCCCCGGAGACGATGGGCACCGGCCCCATCCCGGCCACCGAGAAGGCCCTGGCCAAGGCAGGTCTCACCATCGGCGACATCGGGCTGATCGAGATCAACGAGGCGTTCGCCGTGCAGGTGCTCGCCTTCCTCGACCACTTCGGTCTGGCCGACGACGATCCGCGGGTGAACGAGTACGGCGGCGCGATCGCGATGGGCCACCCGCTGGCCTCCTCCGGGGTGCGGCTGATGAGCCAGCTGGCGCGGCAGTTCGCCGACCACCCGGAGGTCCGCTACGGGCTCACCACCATGTGCGTCGGGTTGGGCATGGGCGGCACCGTCGTCTGGGAGAACCCGCACTTCAGCGCCAACACCGAGGGAGTCTGAAACATGAACGCCCCCACTGCACTTCCTGCTGCCGGTCCGGAAGCCAAGGCCGAGGTCGTCACCACCGCGCACCTGCGCCTGGTCGACGTTCCCGGACTGCCGAAGCCGGTCGCCCTGATCACCATCGACAACGGCCGTGACCACACCCGGCCGTCCACCTTCGGACCGGAGGGTCTGCGCAGCCTGAACGCCGCCCTGGATGCCGCCTTCGAGGCGGCACCGTCGGCGATCGCGGTGACCGGCAAGCCGTTCGTCTTCGCCGCCGGCGCCGACCTGAGCCAGATCGGCCTCATCCAGGACCGCGAGACCGCCCGGGACATCGGCGTTCTCGGGCACTCCACGTTCAAGCGGCTGCACGACTCGGAGATCCCGACCTTCGCCTTCGTCAACGGCGCGGCCCTGGGCGGCGGTGTCGAGCTGGCGCTCGGCTGCCACTACCGGACGCTGGCGTCGAACACCGCGATGGTGGCGTTGCCCGAGGTGTTCCTCGGCATCCTGCCGGGCTGGGGCGGCACGCAGCTGCTGCCGCGGCTGGTCGGGCCGGAGAACGCGGTCACGATCATCGTGGAGAACTCGCTCAACCAGAACCGGATGCTCCGACCCAAGGACGCGGCCCGGCTCGGTGTGGTGGACGTGGTGCTGGACGCCGCCGACTACCTCGAGCAGTCGCTGGCCTGGGCGGCCGCGGTGGTCAACGGTGCGATCGCGGTGCCGCGCACCGACCATCGCGCGCCCGGCACGGAGGCGGAGTGGGAGGCGGCGCTGCAGCGCGGTGCGATCATCGCCGAGATGCGCACCCACGGCGCCTCTCCCGCGCCGGCGAAGGCGCTGGAGCTGATCGCGCTGTCCCGCACCGCGGACCTGGAGACGGGGCTGGCCGCCGAGGCGGAGGCACTCGCCGACCTGATCACCTCGCAGGAGTTCCGGGCCGGATTGTACTCGTTCGACCTGACCCAGAAGCGCGCCCGCCGGCCCGCGGGGGCGCCGGACAGGAAGCTGGCCCGGCCGGTCACCAAGGTCGGGGTGATCGGCGCCGGCCTGATGGCCGGTCAGATCGCGCTGCTGTTCGCCGAGCGGCTGAAGGTGCCGGTGGTGCTCACCGACGTCGACCAGGCCCGGCTGGACAAGGGTGTCGCGGGGGTGCACCGGAAGATCGCCGAGCGCGCGGCGAAGGGCCGGCTCACCCCGGCACAGGCCAACCGGCTCACCGCACTGGTCACCGGATCCCTCGACTACCAGGCGTTCTCGGACACCGACTTCGTGATCGAGGCGGTGTTCGAGGAGCTCTCGGTCAAGCACCAGGTGCTGGCCGAGCTGGAAAAGGTGGTGTCGCCGGAGGCGGTGCTGGCGTCCAACACCTCCTCGCTGTCGCTGACCGCGATGTCGCAGCACCTGGAGCACCCGGAGCGGGTCATCGGTTTCCACTTCTTCAACCCGATCTCGGTCATGCCGCTGCTCGAGATCGTCCGCACCGCAGCCACTTCCGACAGCACGGCGGCCACCGCCGTCGCGCTGGCGGCAACGCTGAAGAAGGGCCCGGTGCTGACCGCCGACGCCCCGGCGTTCGTGGTCAACCGGCTGCTGACCCGGTTCATGGCCGAGATCATCGCGGCCATCGACGAGGGCACCGACCCGGCGGTCGCCGACGGCGCCCTGGCTCCGCTGGGCCTGCCGATGACACCGATCATGCTGCTACAGCTGGTCGGCCCGGCGGTGGCGCTGCACGTGACGGAGACGTTGCACGAGGCGTTCCCGGACCGGTTCCAGGTCTCGCCGAACCTGCAGCGGATCGTCGCCGACGGGCACCGCACGCTGGTCTCGTTCACCGACGAGGGCGTGCAGGTGCTGGACCCGGCGGTCGCGGTGAACTGGGAGCAGGGCACCACACCGTCCACCGCCGAGCAGGTGCGGGACCGGGCGCTGGACGCGCTGGCCCAGGAAGCCAGGCTGATGCTGGACGAGCAGGTCGTCGCGGACGCCGCGGACATCGACCTCGCCCTGCTGACCGGCGCCGGCTGGCCGTTCTGGCTCGGCGGGATCACGCCCTACCTGGATCGCACCGGTGTCTCGGAGCGGGCCACCGGCCGCCGGTTCGCGCCGCCCGGGGTGGCCACCCTGCCGTAGGGCGCGGGCGGTCAGTCCTCGAAGAGATCGTCCCAGAAGCGCTGCCAGAAGGTGCGGTTGTCATGCGGCTGACCCCAGTCGTGGGCCGAGCGCTGCCGCTTCTCGACGCCGCCGACGACCGGCGCCAGGTCGTCGGTGTGCAGTTCCTCCGTACGATCGGCGCCCAGCGGCGCGGTGGTGCTGCTGTCGGTCATGGCCGGACCCCCTCCTGTCGTGGCCGGTTCGTCGGCCCCAGGTGCGAGGGTATCCACCCGGATGCGCCGGGTCAGTCGCTGTGACGAGTGAGGAATTGACACGTCCGGGCGGAGTTCCCGGAGGTGGTGGCGGTCATCGTCGGTCGCGGCGGGCGGTGACCAGCAGGACGACCACCAGGGCGAGACCGGCGGCGGTGAGCAGCAGCGCGGCTGCGGCCACCGCCGCCGGCAGCCCGGTGACGAGGCCGAGGGCGCCCGCGCCGAGCACCACCACGGCGGAAACGCCGTAGGAGACACCGGCGTACAGCGAGGTGGTGGTGCTCTGCCGGGTCGGGGTGACCCCGCGGGTGAACAGCACCATGGCGCCGCGGTAGGCGACGGCGGGCGCGGCCGCCGCCAGCACCGCACCGAGGTGGGCCAGCGGCAGCGAGGACAGCAGCGCCGCGGCGGCCAGCAGCGCGGCACCGACGGCGCCGCAGGTGGTGCCGGCGGTCAGCTCGTACCCGCGCAGCCACCGCAGTCGTGGAGCGAGAACCGACAGCGCCCAGGCCGCGGCCAGGAAGGTGAGCACCGAGGCGGTCGCGCCGAGGATCCCGGTCCCCGGGTCCCTTTCGCGCAGCAGCGCCGGCAGCAGGCCGAGCACCAGTCCGGGCAGCGACCAGGCGATCGCCCCCGCGACCAGGGCGAGCACCCGATGGTGCCGGGGCGCCGGCAGCGCCAACGTGGTCACCGCCCCCGCTGCCTGGACGGGCCGGACGGCAGCTGGAGGTGCGAGCACCGCGAGGACCGCCAGCACCGCCGCGGTGACCCCGGCGTGCCAGAGGTAGACGTGATGGGCGGCGCCGAGGGCCGCGAGCAGCACCGCCAGCCCGGTGCCGAGCACACCGCCGATGACGTTGCCGGAGGCCACGCTCCCCCGGCCCCGGTCCCCGATCATCCCGACGACCAGGCTCGCGGCCGCGCCGGTGGACAGCGCGACGCTGATCCCGGACAACGCGCGCCCGACGCCCGCGGTCACGGTGCTGTCGGCCAGCTCCATGACGATGTCGCCGGTGACCGCGACCGCGAGGCCCGCCAGCAGCAGTGGGCGGGAGTGCACCGCGATCCGCGGCCGGGCACCGATCAGCAGCAGCGGGACCAGCACCAGCAGGTAGGTCGAGAACAGCAGCGAGAGACCGAAACTGCCGGTGCCGAACGACTCCCGGTAGACCGGCAGCAGCGCGGTCGGCAGGTTCGGTCCGGCGATCACCAGACAGAAGGCCAGGCACACCCACCGCGCATGCGCCGTCGCGCTCACCGCCCGGAACCGCCCGGGTATTGCCGCATTCAAGGGTGCGATCGCCACTGCCACTCCCTCCACCGCCCAATCAATCCAAGAACTTCTTCTCATCTTCGGGTCGATCGGACCTACAGGCAAGACTCAATCGAGAAGTTCTGCCCACATCACCCGGACCTCGACGCCCGGCGCCGGGATGGCACAGTGAGCGGATGAGCGGTCCGACCCTGCGCAGCGACGCCCTGCGTACCCGGGAACGGCTGTTGGAGGCGGCCGGCGACCTGCTGGAGATGCGCGGGCCGGCGTTCACCCTGCCGGAGCTCGCCCGGCACGCCGGGGTCGGCACGGCCACCGTCTACCGGCACTTCACCGACGTCGCGGATCTGTTCTCCGCCTTCGAGTCCCGAGCCATCGCCGCCCTGGTGGCGGCCATCGACGAGGCCGGGACGGCCGGTGGCGCCCGGCAGTCGTTCGACCGGATCTGCGCGATCTGGATCCGCCGGTCCGTGCGGGAGTCGGCGGCCGCCCGGTTCCTGCGGTCGCACCGTGGCCTGCTGGAGCGCTACCGCAGCGGGGACCCGGGCATCGTGGCGCTGATCGGCCGACTGGTGGCGACACTGGAGGCGCTGATCGCCGCAGGCCTGCTGCCGGAACAGGACCCGGTGGCGGCCGCGCTGGTCTGGATGACGCTCTTCGACGAGCGGACCACGGTGGACCTGAGCCGGATCCATGCCTGGACCACCCGGCGGATCACCGACTACCTGTCCGCCGCCGTGCTCGGCGCCCTCCGCGCAACGGCCTGATCGACCGGCAGCTCCACCCGGACCTTCAGGCCGCCCTCCGGCCGGGCCTGCGCCCGCGCGTTCCCGTTGTGCGCTGCGGCGACCGCCCGGACGATGGACAGGCCCAGACCGCTGCCCCGGTGCCCGGTGCGGGCCCGCTCGCCCTGCCGGAACGGCTCGAACAGCTGCGCCACCATGGCCGGGTCGATGAGTGTGCCGCCGGAGCTGACCTCGACGAATGCGATGGTGCCGGCGGTCCCGGTCTGCAGGTGCAGGTCGCCGCCGGGCACGTTGTGCCGGACGCCGTTCTCCACCAGGTTGCCGATGATGCGTTCCAGCAGTGCCTGGTCGCCGCGCACCGGGGCCGGCTCCAGGTCGGTGCCGACCTCGATCCCGCGGGCGATCCGTTCCGCGTCCACGGCACGGACGGCCGGGCGCACCAGGTCGGACAGGTCGACCGGGCGACGTTCCGAGACACCGCTGCCCTGGGTGCGGGCGAGCACCAGCAGCGAGGTGAGCAGCCGGTCGGCCCGGTCGGTGGCCTCCCGGACCACCTCGGCCATCCGGCGCAGCTCGGCCTCGTCGGTGGTCGGGTCGGCCAGGGTGACGTCGACCTCGGTGCGGATCACCGACAGCGGGGTGCGCAGCTCGTGCGAGGCGTTGGCGACGAACCGCCGCTCCGCCTCGAAGGCGGCCTGCAATCGGGCCAGCATCTCGTCGAAGGTGTCGGCCAGCTCGGCGACCTCGTCCCGTGGGCCGTCGAGCGCGATGCGCCGGTCGAGCGAGGACTCGGACAGCCCGCGCGCGGCGGTGGTGAGCGTCGACAGCGGGCGCAGGGCCCGGCCGATCAACACCCAGGACACCAGGCCGCCGGCGATCAGCAGCAGCGGGAAGGCGATCGCGCCGACCACCAGCACGATCTCGCGGCCCTGGGTGACCACCCGGTCGCTGTAGGCGGCGGCCTCCAGGGTCTCCCCCTGCACGACCACGAGGGTGCCGTCGGCGAACCGGGGCAGGGCGCTGACCACCCGGCCGACCAGCAGGTAGGTCAGGGCGAGCATCAGCACGGCCACCGGCGCCAGCAGCGCGGTGGCGAGCAGGGTCAGCCGCAGGCGCAGCCCGCCCCGGCTGCCGCGGCGAGGTGCCGGCCGATCAGCCGGCGGCATCCACCGGTACCCGGTACCCGGCGCCGACGACGGTGTCGATCAGGCCGGGCTCGCCGAGCTTGCGCCGCAGGGTCATCACGGTGACCCGGACGGTGGTGGTGAACGGGTCGGCGTTCTCGTCCCAAACCCGCTCCAGCAGCTCCTCGCTGGAGACCACCTGGCCACCGGAGGACATCAGCACTTCCAGCACGCCGAACTCCTTGCGGGTCAGCTCGACGGAGCGCCCGGACCGGGTCACCGTGCGGCGGGCCGAGTCCAGCTCCACGTCACCGGCCTTCAGCACCGGCGGCGCGGCCGGGGTGGCACGGCGGCCGAGCGCCCGCACCCGGGCGACCAGCTCGGGGAAGGCGAAGGGCTTGGCCAGGTAGTCGTCGGCGCCCAGGGACAGGCCCTCGACGCGCTCGTCGATCCCGGAGGACGCGGTGAGCATCAGCACCCGGACGATGTCGCCGGCCGAGATCAACTCGCCCAGCAACTCGTCGCCGTGCATACCCGGCAGGTCGCGGTCCAGCACGACAACGTCGTACCGGGTGAAGGTGGCCTTCTCGTGGCCCTCGTTGCCGTCGTAGGCGACGTCGACGGCCATGCCCTCGGACCGCAGTCCGCGTGCGATGGCGTCCGCCAGCCGCTGCTCGTCCTCGACCACCAGCACCCGCATGTTCAGCCCTCTCCTGCCGCCCGCCGCTCCGGCACGTCCTGTCCGGAACCGCCCGTGTGCTCCCGCGACTGCGGGAACGTCCTGGCGACAGTTTCGGTGATTCGTCTGGCAACCGCCTGTGCAGTCAGTCCCAGATCGGTGAGCAGGTCGCCGCGGGACGCCGCCTCCAGGAACTCCTGCGGCAGCGCCAGCACGGTCACCGGTACGCCGGGGACGCGGTCCGTCAGCAGGTCGGTGACCGCGGCGCCGACGCCGCCCTGGCGGCCGCCGTCCTCCAGCGTGACCACGAGGCGGTGCTGCGCGGCGAGCAGCGGCAGCGCAGTCGGCACCGGCAACGCCCACCGCGGATCGACGACGGTGACGCCGATGCCCTGGTCGGCGAGGCGGGCCGCGGCGTCCATCGCGGCGCCGGCGAACGCGCCCACCGCGACCAGCAGCACGTCGTGCTCCTGGCCGGCAGCGGGCTCGGCCAGCACGTCGACCGACCCGACCCCACCGGCTGCCGGGACCAGTCGATCCTCGTCGGCGACGATGCGGCGGACGGCCGGGATCGGTTCCGGCACAGCACCTTTCGGGTAGCGCAGCAGCGTCGGGCCGTCCTCGACGGCGATGGCCTCGGCGAACAGCTCGGCCAGCAGCTGCCCGTCCCGCGGCGCCGCGGCGGACAGGCCCGGCACCAGCGCCGCCAGCGAGAGGTCCCACATGCCGTGGTGGCTGGGGCCGTCCTCACCGGTCACCCCGGCCCGGTCCAGCACCACGGTGACGCCGAGACGGTGCAGTGCGGCGTCCATCAGCAGCTGGTCGAAGGCCCGGTTGAGGAAGGTCGCGTAGAGCGCGACGACCGGGTGCACCCCGCCCATCGCCAGGCCGGCGGCCGAGGTCAGCGCGTGCTGCTCGGCGATGCCGACGTCGTGGAAGCGGTCGGGGAACTCGGCGGCGAAGGCGTCCAGCCCGGTCGGCCCGCTCATCGCGGCGGTGATCGCGACCAGGTCGTCGCGGTCCCGGCCGGCCCGGACCAGCTCGTGCGAGAACACCCCGGTCCAGGTGGCCGTGGGCACCGCCACCGGCCGGCCGGTCAGCGGGTCGAAGGCGGGCGGCGAGTGCATCTGCTCGAGGTCGTCGTTCTCGGCCGGCGGGTAGCCCTGGCCCTTGCGGGTGAGCACGTGCACCAGCACCGGACCGCGGAAGCCCTTGGCCCGGCGCAGCGCCTGCTCGAGCTCGGCGATGTCGTGGCCGTCGATCGGGCCGAGGTACTTCAGGCCGAGGTCGGCGAACATGACGGGCGGCAGCAGCCAGTCCTTCACCGCGGTCTTCATGGCGTGCAGGGCGGAGTACATCGGCCCGCCCACCACCGGCGCCTTCGGCAGGGTGTGCTTGACCTGGTCCAGCAGCCGCTCGTAGCCCGGCTTGAGGCGCAGCGCGGCCATCCGCTGGGCCATCCCGCCGGTGGTCGGCGCGTAGCTGCGGCCGTTGTCGTTGAGCACGATGACCACCGGGCGGTCCTTGGCCGCGGCAATGTTGTTCAGCGCCTCCCAGGCCATGCCGCCGGTCATCGCGCCGTCGCCGATGACGCCGACCACGGTCCGGTTCCGCTCGCCGCGCACGGCGAAGGCCTTGGCCAGCCCGTCGGCGTAGGACAGCGAGGTGCTGGCGTGCGAGTTCTCCACCCAGTCGTGCACGGACTCCTCGCGGCTGGGGTAGCCGGAGAGCCCGCCGCGGGTGCGCAGCGCGCCGAAGCCGTCGGAGCGGCCGGTGACGATCTTGTGCACGTAGGCCTGGTGACCGGTGTCGAAGACGATCGGGTCGGCCGGCGAGTCGAAGACGCGGTGCAGGGCCAGGGTCAGCTCGACGACGCCGAGGTTGGGGCCGAGATGGCCGCCGCGGACCGAGACCTGCTGCACCAGGAAGTCACGGATCTCCGCCGCCAGTGCGGTGAGCTGCTCCGGATCCATCGCCCGCACGTCGGCCGGTGAGGTGATGCGGCGGATCAGGTTCTTCTCGCTGCGCCCTGACGGCACGACACCTCCTGTTGCTCGTCCCGCGACCGTCGGCGGACGGGCGCGCTCGTGGACCGACGGTACCGCCCGGCGCCCCTGTGCGTGACCGCCGGACCGCGCAGACGATCCTTCCGTGGACGATCGGCACCCGGTCGGGGTTGCCTGTCGGCAGACCTTTCAGCAGACGCAGAACTCGTTGCCCTCCGGGTCGGCCATGACGATGTGGTGCCCGTCGACCTCGGCCAGCACACCTGCGCCCAGACCGATGAGCTCCGCACTGCGCGCCACGATCGCCGGCCACTTCTGCTCCGCCGGCAGGTCGGCGCTCACCCGGACGTCGATGTGCAGCCGGTTCTTCGCCGTCTTCGGCTCCGGGACCTGCAGCAACGACAGCCGCGGCCCGATCCCGTCCGGGTCGTGCAGCCAGGCACCGTCGTCGTCGTCCTCGTCCGGGTCGATGCCGAACGAGGCGACCCACTCCTCGCGGGTGGCGAACGGCGGCGGTGGCGGCTCCTCCTCGTAGCCCAGCGCGGCCTTCCAGAACTCCGCCATCACCGGGACGTCGGTGCAGTCCATCGTCAGCGCCATCCGCATGCCCGCCATGTCCTTCATCCTTCACCCGGGTGCCCTAGTCTGCGCGGCCATGGAGTCCCTGCTGCAACGAGGCGGCCTGCCGCTGGTGATCGCGCACCGCGGCGCCAGCGCCGCCGCCCCGGAGAACACCCTGGCGGCCTTCGAACTGGCCCGGACCTCCGGCGCCCACTGGCTGGAGACGGACGTGCAGCCCACGGCCGACGACGTGCCGGTGCTGCTGCACGACGACGACGTCGACCGCACCACCGACGGCAGTGGAGCCGTACGGGAGTTGCCCGCGCACGACGTGGCCGTGCTCGACGCGGGGTCCTGGTTCTCCGGAGACTTCGCCGGTGAGCGCGTCCCGGAGCTGCAGCAGTTGCTCGCCGCCCCGGCGATGACGGACGACGGTCGCCGACTGCTGCTGGAACTCAAGGGTGCACACACCGCGCGGCAGGTGGGAGCGGTGATCGAGGTGCTGCGGGCGTCCGGTCTCGACGACCGGGTGCTGCTGCAGTCGTTCGAGGTGGATGTGCTGCGGATCGTCCGGGAGCTGCTGCCCGGGCGCGACATCGGGCTGCTGGTCGAGGATCTGCACGACGATCCGGTGGCGGTGTGCCGCGAGCTCGGCGCGGTCACCTACAACCCCGACCACCACCGACTGCTGGATCGCCTGGTCTCGAGCCCGGATCTGGTCGAGACCCTGCACGCCGCCGGGATCGCAGTGATGGTCTACACCGCCGACGACCCGGCGCACTGGACCGCGCTGGTCGCGGCCGGTGTCGACGGCATCATCACCAACCGGCCTGCGGAGCTGGTGCAGTTCCTGCAACAAAAGGTTGCATGACTGCGCTGCTCCGGCTATCTTCAAATGCAACGAACGGTTGCACACCCTGGGAGCTGAGGCCGGCATGGAGATGGGTTCGATCCACCGCGAGATGTACGTCGAGGCCTCGCCGGAGGTGGTCTTCGAGGTGCTGAGCAGCCCGGAGCACCTGCGCGAGTGGTGGTCGGACGATGCCGTGTTCGACCCGGAGCCGGGCTCGGCCGGGACGTTCCTGTGGCAGCAGCCGGACGGCAGCACGAACGACGTGCAGATGGCCGTCGTCGAGTCCGATCCGCCCCGGCGGTATGCGTTCCGCTGGGGTCATGACGCCGGCGAGACCGCGACGCACGGCAACTCCCTGCTGGTCACCTTCGACCTGGTCCCGACCGGCAGCGGCACCACGATCCGGTTGGTCGAGACCGGCTTCCGGGAGCGTGGTTGGGAGGTCGCGGTGCTCGAGCAGCAGTACCGCGAGCACGAGGGCGGCTGGACCAGCCAGATGGCGCGGTTCGAGTCCCACCTGTTGCGGGTGGTGTCGATGCGATGAGCGGTGGCAGCGCGATGACCGCACCGGTGCCGGACGACGCGGTGCCGGACGACGCGGTGCCGGACGACGATCTCTGGTCCGCCATCGGCGATCCCACCCGGCGGCGGATGCTGGACCTGCTGTTGAGCTCCGGCGGCGGCACCGCGACGACGCTGAGCGCCTCGCTGCCGGTGACCCGGCAGGCGGTCGCCAAGCACCTGAGCACCCTGCGCCGCGCCGGCCTGGTGCAGGTCACGCCGATCGGCCGCGAGATGCGTTACACCGTCGACGATGCCCAGCTCGCGCGGGCCGCCGCACAGCTGGCGGACGTCGGCGCCGCCTGGGACGGGCGGCTGCGCCGGATCAAGCGGCTGGCCGAGACCATCCAGCAGGCGAAGGACAAGCAGCAGAAGCCTTCTCCCGACCGACCCCATCCGTAATACGGCGCTCATCTGCCACACCGGACTGTCCTGCCACACCACGCTGTTCTGCCACGACCGCCGCCTCTCTCACAGCGGTTCTCGTGCCACGGTCGCCCCGACCGCGGCGCTCTTCACCCACGCCCGAGGAGTTGCACCATGCCCGACATCCTGCACCGCATCTACGCCCCGACTCCGCCCGACGAGGTGTTCCGCGTGCTCTCGACGGTCGAGGGCCTCGCCGCCTGGTGGACCGAGGAGACCACCGGTGCGCCCGGCGAGGTCGGCGGGACGATCGAGTTCCGTTTCCCGAAAGGCGGTTTCGACATGACCGTCGACGCACTCGAGCCCGGCCGGGCGGTCCGGTGGACGGTGGTGGACGGCCCCGAGGAGTGGGTCGGCACCGGGATCACCTTCGACCTCCGGCCGGAGGACGACGGCACGACGGTCATGTTCGTGCACCGCGGCTGGCGGGAGCCGGTCGACTTCATGTACCACTGCAGCACGAAGTGGGGCATGTTCCTGATGAGCTTGAAGTCGTTGCTGGAGACCGGGTCCGGCCAACCGGCCCCGCACGACGTGAAGATCGACAACTGGAACTGACTCAGGTCCGGGGCCAGACCACCGGGAAGAGCGGGTGGTCCATGGGGGCGCCGGGCGGGAGCACGCCGAGCAGGTCGTCGAAGGGCGGCGAGGTGCGCCAGTCCCGCGGGGCGTGCCGGGCGTCGTCGGCGAGGTAGCGCAGGGACAGCACCCGGCGGCGGCCGGCGAACGGGAAGCCGGGGGCGCCGTGCACCGTGAGGAAGTCGAAGAAGATCGCGTCGCCCGGCTGCATGTCGTACTGCCGCAGGGCGAAAGCCCGGCGGTCGGCCTCGATGTCGGGCAGTTCGTCGAGGGTGCCCTCGGGGAACCACTTGGCCTTGCCGTCCAGGAAGGTCCGCGGCATCAGCCAGGGGCCGTCGTGGGTACCGGCGGCGAGCTCGAGGCAGCCGGCCCTGGGCACCGGGTCCACCGGGATCCAGGCACTGACACCGTGACCGTCGACGTTGTAGTACGGCTGGTCCTGGTGCCACGGGGTGCGCTGCCGGGTTCCGCCCTCCTTGACCAGCACGTGGTCGTGGTAGAAGCGGACCTCCGGGGTGCGGAGCAGTTGGGCGGCGAGAGCCGGGACCCGCGAGGAGAGAGCGAGCTGCTCGATCTCCGGGGCGTCCTGCCAGCGCCGGAAGTCCTCCACGAAGTGTCCCGGGTCGTTCACGCCGCTGGCCACGATCGCCAGCATCCCGGGGTCGGCCAGGACGCGCTCGATACCGGCTGCCGCCGTGGCGATCTCCCCCGGGTCCAGGACGCCGCGGACGTGCAGCACCCCGTCCCGCCGATACGCCTCGACCTGCTCGGCGGACAGTTCCAGGGCCGTCGTCATGCTCGGATCCTAGGGCCGGGGCGGCGGAGGGGCCACGGCCGGAGATCGCAGGCGGAGGTCGCCCGCGAGTCGGGTCGCCCGGGGGCCGTTGTTGACGCGGCGGGTCGATCACCGGGCCGGTCGCAGCAGGTCGGTCAATGGAGTCGGCCGCAGCAGGTCCGGTAGCCGCTGCACTACTCCGACACGAGATGTGGATGGAATGGATTCGTCCTCGCCCATTCTCTTCTCACCCCCATCCCCGCGCCGGGCGGTGCCGAGTCCACATGTGTGCTCAGAACGGCGGGGGGTCGTCGTCGAGGTCCTCGGTCTGCCAGGCGGGTTCCCACTCGCCGGGGTCGGTGACGGCGGGTGGGGGTCTTCGGGTGGTCCGGCCGAGCGCGCTGACCAGCGTCGCCGACCGGTCGTCGTGTTCGGTGATGGTCCAGGCGGTCAACGTCTTCAGGCGGTGATGGAACCGGCAGAGCGGTCGGAGGTTGCGCAGGGTCGTCTTGCCGCCGGCGGCGGGATTGTCGTGGTCGAATGGTTCGCCGTGGTCGATGTCGCAGCGTTCGGCTTTGCGGTTGCAGCCCACCCAGGAACAGGTCTGGGTGAGGAGCATGACTTTGCGGCGCAGGCTCCCGGGTGGGACGTAGACGCGGTCGGACACGCCGACGGGCGCTCCCGTCTCGGGGTCGATCACGAGCAGGGTGATGGAGTTGGCTGCCTTGAGGAGTTGGCGGGCGAGGTCGGGTGAGATGCACCCGAATCCGGACATGTCCCCGGGGTGGTCGGCCAGTCCGGCGAGGGCTTCGAGGGAGATGGTGATGACGCCGTTCCAGGGCAGCGCCGGGTTGACGGCGCGGTCCTGCCACACCGGAGCTCTCCACTTCGGTGCGGACGGGCGAGGTGTGTCGGGGTCGTCGAACCGGAAGGGATCGAACGGAGGCGGGTCGCCGTCCTCTGCGTTGCCGATGCTCTCGCCGCCTTGCGGGTTGCTCGTCGGATCGGCGTCGCAATCGCCGACGCCGCGCTCAGGGTTGCCCGGCGCATCGGTGTCGGGTGGCTCGGATTCTGAACATCCGATGCCCTCCTGGGCCACGGGATGTTCAGAATCGGAACGGTTCTCGGGCTCCGAACCTGCCTCGACATCGTCGCCTCCTAGCTGTGAGTCGGTGGCTCCGACGGCGTGGCCGTCAGCATCGGCATGAACATCTGCATCTGCATCGGCATCGGCATCGGCCGTATCGTCGTCTCCGTCGGCATTAAAGTCGGCGGCCTGCTCGGCCGCACGGTTGGTGTCGCGGCCGCTACCCACCGGGCCGCCGTCGCCGGCCTCGTCGGCATCGCCGTCGACGTTCGCGCCCACCGGGTTCTCGACGGTGTCAGCGGCTTCAGAGTCGGCAGTCGCACCGGTACCGACGCTGTGGGTGTCCATGCCGGCGAGATCGGTGTCGACACTGCTGGCTCCGGACAGGTCGTCGTCCGGCTCGGTGCTCGCGGTCTCGTCGGCGTTGTCGCCCGCGTCGGCGACGTTGGAAGCCTCGCGGTCCGCCTCCTCGACGCCGGGCTCATCCTCTTCGTCGTCCCCGGGCGCCATGGCATCACCAGCGACGTCACCCGAATCTTCGGCCGCGGTCTCGTCGGCGATGTCATCAGCAACACCTTCATCGACGACACTTTCATCGACGACGTCCTCGAACTCATCGTCGTCGTCGGGCATATCGCCGCCGGCCGCGACGTACGCGGCGGCGGCGAGGATCTCGCGCAGGTCGATGGAGCCGTGGGCGTGGAGCTGTTCGAAGATCGCGGCGAACGCATCGGCCCGGCACTGCTCCAACGTCCGTCCGCCGGCGCTGCCCATGGTGCGGGCGATCTGGTCCACCAGCTGCTGCACCAACTGCGCGTTCTCCGCGGTGAGGTCGGCATAGAAGCGGGCCATCGCCCCCTCGAGGTCGTACCGGCCGGTGCGCCGGTCATTGAAGGCCCGCTTCTCCGCCGCGGCGGCGTCTTCGGGCTCAAGGTCGGTGATGATCCGCTTGAGCAGGGGTTCCAGCTTCGCCGGCGCCCGCCCGGGTGCGACCTTCAACGCGCGGCGCTCGTACTCGCACAGCAGGGTCTGGTCGCGCAGCTTGCAGGCGTACTTGTGGATCATCGACGCGCGGGTCTGGTCCAACACGCCTTCGCGGAGCAGTGCCAAGGTGTCGGGGAGTTCCTCGACCAGGTCGATGGCCCGCTGCACATAGATCGACCCCGACTTGGGCGAGAGCACCAGCGCCGCCGCAAGTTCCCCACCCGCCATGTCCCGCCGGGCCTTCGCCTTCTCCAGCGTGTCCATCAGGTCGAAGAACTCGGCCGTCGAATCCGGGTTCGACGCCCGCAGATCGTAGATCCGCTCCGACGCAGAGTCCTCACCCGCAGCGGAGTTCTCACTCGCGACATTGTTCTCACTCGTGGAGGCGCCTTCCCCTGTCGCGGTGTTCTCATCGTCGGAGGCGTCACCACCGGCGGAGGTGGACGCATCCGCAGCGGTGCTCCCACCCGGCACACCATGTCCATCCGCAGCGGCGTTCTCATCGTCGGAGGCGTCGCCACCGGCGAAGGCACCTTCCCCTGTCGCGGTGTCCTGGCCCGCGTCGGTGCTCTCACCCCCGGACGCATCGCCGCCTGCGGAGGTGCCCTCACCAGCAGAGGCATTCTCACTCGCGGCCGAGTTCTCGTCCGCAGCGGCATCTCGTCCTGCGGTCCTGCGCTTAACCGGGTGCTTGAGCAGGCCCTCGGCGGAGGGGATCACGCCGGGCTCCGCGAGACGGGCCATCCAGCCCTGCAGCACAGCCTGCAGGTAGGAGATCGCCTGGTACCCCGCGGCGATCCCGTCGATCACCTTCCGGCCGGACAGCTCGGCAGGATCAAGGGTGGACAGCGCGTGCAGGGCGTCCTCGGCGCGGCGTGCTGCCGGCGCCGTCTCCGACGCTGCTGTCATGGTTCCCACCCCGTTCGCTTCCGTCATCTGACTTGCGAGACCTGCTGCGCCCACCTCCCCCCGGAGGTCGCTCATCTCAGAGTAGCAGTTTGACAAGCGGTTTGGAACACTTGTTCGCGACTACTTCGCTCTGCAACCATGTATCAACCGACCGTGGTCACGGCTGGACAGCATTCGCCGAGACGAGGGAGATGGTCCGCTCCGCCGATCCGCACTCGTCCGAGATGCCCTGTCATCGGCCACTCTCGAGGTCACCTGTGAGCATGCCCGACCACACCGACAGCCGATCGTTCTGCGTCAGGAACACCGACAGCGACACGCGTGGTCCGCAGGTGACGACCGGAGCACCCGGGCGGTACGGCCCTGAGCCGCGCGCAACAGAGCTGAACCGCACCACAGGCCCTCGTGCCCCAGTACCGGCGCCCTTCCCCGAGGCAGGAGGACACTGGCACCATGGAGATCAGCGAAGCCCTCGACTTCATCCGCTCGAACGACCGCACGGTGCTGTCCACGAAACGGAAGGACGGCCGTCCGCAGCTGTCGCCGGTGAACTCCGGGGTGATCGGCGGGCAGGTGGTGATCTCGAGCCGGGAGCCACTGGCCAAGGTGCGCAACATCATCCGGGACCCGGAGGTGTCGCTGCTGGTCTTCACGAACAACTTCTTCGGACCATGGGTGCAGATCGACGGCACGGCGGAGGTGGTGCACCTGCCGGAGGCGATGGAGCTGCTGGTGGAGACCTACCGGGCCATCGGGGGCGAGCACCCGGACTGGGACGACTACCGCGCCGCGATGATCCGCGACCGGCGCGTGGTCCTGCGGATCACTCCGGAGCGCGCGTCCGGCCAGGTCTGAGCGCACCAGCGCCGGCCCCACCACCCGACACAGAACCCGGACCAGAGCCCGCGACACCCAGCCACCACCGCGGAGCCGCGGCCAGCATCACCGCC
Source organism: Nakamurella alba (assembly GCF_009707545.1). NCBI lineage: Bacteria > Bacillati > Actinomycetota > Actinomycetes > Nakamurellales > Nakamurellaceae > Nakamurella > Nakamurella alba. The sequence continues at coordinate 209,123 of NZ_WLYK01000009.1, forward strand.
ACGGCATCGTCGACCGGCAGCACCATTCCGCCCGCCAACCATGCCTCCACCGCCGCCACGGTGCCACCGGCGGCGTACGACACGGTCATCGCGAACACCGCCGGGTCCTCGAGATCGATGTCCTCCGGCGCGATCCCGGGATGCCGCTTCAGGTGCCGGGCCAGGATGTCGGCGCTGACATCCAGCAGCACCTGCCGCAGCCGGCCGCTCAACCGACCGCCCGGCGCCTGCCGGTAGACCGCTGCGTGATCGCGGACGTGCCCGATCAGCACCCGGGCCGGCGCCGCGAAGACGCTCTCCCCCGACCCGCTGCCCGCCGGGAGCTCACGGAACACCCCGAGCGCCCCGGCCAGCTCCTCGTGCAGCGACCGCGCCAGCAGGTCCACCGGGTCGTCCGCGTGCCGGTAGAAGGTGTCGCGACTCACCCCGGCCGCGGCGGTGATCTCGGTGACGGAGATCGACTCGATGTCCCGCTCCGCCGCCAGCCGGTAGACCGCGTCGGCGAGCGCGGCCCGGGATCGGCGCGCCCGTGGGTCCATGTGGTGCAGCCTACAGTCTGCGACACCTGTCAGACAGGCGTAGTCTCGCAGTACTCGGCCGGTGCGGCCGCGGACACGTCGAAGACGACACGGAGGAACTGAACATGCGCGCGGTGAAACTGGTCTCGCCCGGCAAGATGGAACTGCAGGAGGTCGAGCGGCCGGTTCCCGGGCCGGACGAGGTACTCGTCCGCATCGCCGGCGCCGGCCTCTGCCACTCCGACCTGCACGTGCTGCACATGGGCGAGGAGTGGCCGTTCTTCGGTGGCACCGTCGGTCACGAGGGCAGCGGCCGGGTGGAGTCCTGGGGTGCCGACGTCGACGGGTTCGCCGAGGGCGACGCGGTGCTGGTCAGCGTGGTGTGGGCGTGCGGCCACTGCAGGGCCTGCGTCGAGGGCCGGGACAACGCCTGCGAGGTCAACGGCAGCCGCCACATGTTCCCCACCACACCGGGTCTCGGCCCGGACGGCGCGATGGCCGACTACATGGTCACCAAGGCTCGTTACCTGGACAGGATCGGTGATCTGGACCCGGTCGCCGCCGCCCCGCTGGCCGACGCCGGCGTGACCCCGATGCACGCGATCAACTCCGCGCGCAGCCGGCTCACTCCCGGTTCCACCGCCGTGGTCATCGCGGTCGGCGGCCTCGGGCACATGGGCCTGCAGATCCTCAAGGCCACCACCGGCGCCCGGATCATCGCGGTGGACAACGACGAGAGCAAGCTGGCCATCGCCCGCGAGCACGGCGCCGACCTGGTGCTGAAGAGCGACGCCGACACCGCGCAGCGCATCCTGGACGAGACCAACGGCTACGGTGCCGATGTGGTGTTCGACTTCGTCGGTGTGCAGCCGACCGTCGACCTCGCGACCAAGGTCGTCTCCCCCGAGGGCGCGCTCCGCTTCGTCGGGCTGGGTGGCGGCACGTTCACCTTCGGCGCCGACTCCAACACCGCAGTGCTGCCCTGGGGCGTCAACGTGCAGCGGTCCTACGGGGGCACCCGCGCCGACCAGCTCGAGGTCATCGCGCTGGCCCAGCAGGGCAAGATCGCCGTCGAGACGGTCACCTACCCGCTGGCCGACTTCCAGCGCGCCTTCGACGATCTCGAGGCCGGGAAGGTGCCCGGACGGGCCATCCTGGTCCCCTGAGCACCTGACCACCGGCACCGCCGGTCACGCCGCGCCCGTCACCCGGGCCGGCGGGACCGGCGGTCGGCGGTTCCGCAGCAGCCGGAGCCCGAGCAGCGCGAGAACAGCAGCGGCGCAACAGAAACCGACCACCAGCAGGGTGGTCGCACCCCAGCCGGCCCGCTCGAACACCAGCCCGGCGATCCAGCCGCACAGCGCGGTGCCGGTGAGCCAGGACAGCTGGTAGAGCGCGGTCGCCTGGGCCCGGCCGAGCTGGGCCCGCCGGCCGGACAGCCCGCTGGCCACCGGGTGTGCGGAGAAGCAGCCGACGGTGAACACCACCAGACCGAGCAGGATCAGTGGCAGCGACTCGAACAGCATCAGCAGCATCCCGGCCAACATGGTCAGGATCCCGGCGAGGATGACCCGCAGCGGCCCGTGGCGGGTGGCCAGCAGCGCCGACACCCGGGACGCGGCAGTCCCCGCCAGGTAGGCGATGAAGATGAAACCGACCACGGTGGTGGGGATGTCGAACGGTGGCCGGACCAGCCGGAAGCCCAGGTAGTTGTAGACCGCGGCGAACGATCCCATCAGCAGCAGACCCTGCGCGTAGAGGCCCATCATCATCGGGTCACGCAGGTGGAACAGCACCCGGACCGGCAGCGGGTGCGGTTGCGGCAGGTTCGGGGTGAAGCCACGCGGCGGCGGGATCACCAGCACGAAGACCACTCCGGCGATGGCGCAGAGCCCGGCCACCACCAGCAGACCGGCACGCCAGGACCAGGTCTCGGCGATCGGCCCGGCCACCAGTCGGCCGACCACACCGCCGAAGGTGTTGCCGGCCACGTACGTCCCAGCGGCCAGCGAGACCCACCGGCCGCCGAGTTCCTCGGTCAGGTAGGCCACCGCCACCCCGGGCACCGCACCGAGCGCCAGCCCGGTCAGCCCGCGCACGGCCACCACCCCGGCGAAGGACGGCATCAGCGGCGCGACCAGGGACAGCGCCAGCGCGGCGAACAGCGAGATCTGCATCGCCCGGATCCGGCCGATCCGGTCGGCCGCCCAGGCCCAGGGCAGCACCGAGACGGCCAGCCCGATGGTCGCCGCCGACACCGAGAGTGCCGCCGTGGACGGCTCGATACCCAGGTCCCGGCTCACAGCAGGGAGGACCGCCTGGGCGTCGAAGATCTGCGCGAACGTGGCGAACCCGGCGGCGAACAGGCCCCAGCTGATCCGCCGGTACTCCGGTTCGCCGCGCTCGTAGCCGCGCCAGGCCTGCCCGGCCCCGACCGCGCTCACTCGGCGTCGGACAGGAACGTGACCCCCTGCGCCAGCGGCAGTGCCGACGAGTAGTTGACGGTGTTGGTGGAGCGGCGCATGTAGGCCTTCCAGGAGTCGGAGCCGGACTCGCGCCCGCCACCGGTCTCCTTCTCGCCGCCGAAGGCGCCGCCGATCTCGGCGCCGGAGGTGCCGATGTTGACGTTGGCGATCCCGGTGTCGGCGCCGTCGTCGGCGATGAAGCGCTCCGCCTCCTGCTGGTCCCGGGTGAAGACGGCCGCCGAGAGTCCCTGCGACACCGCGTTGTTCAGCGCGATGGCCTCGTCGAAGTCGTCGTAGGTCAGCACGTAGAGGATGGGCGCGAAGGTCTCTTCCAGCACGATCCCGGCCTGCTCGGGCATGTCGACGATGGTCGGCATCGCGAACACCCCGGAGAGTCCGTCCACGGCGACCAGGTTCCCACCGGCCAGCACCTCGCCGCCCTGCCCGACCGCCGCCTCGACCGCGGCCCGAAAAGCGTCGCCGGCCTTTGCGGAGATGAGCGGCCCGACCAGGGTGCCGCTGTCGAAGGGATCACCGATCGGCAGCCGGCTGTAGGCGGCGGTCAGCTTCGCCAGCACCTGCTCCTTCACCGAGCGGTGCACGATCAACCGGCGCAGCGAGGTGCAGCGCTGGCCCGCGGTGCCGGCGGCGGCGAACACCACGCCGGTGGTGACCAGCTTCAGGTCGGCGCTCGGGGTGATGACGGCGGCGTTGTTGCCGCCCAGCTCCAGCAGGGTCCGGCCGAACCGGGCCGCCACCCGCGGGCCGACCTCGCGGCCCATCCGTACCGAGCCGGTGGCGCTGACCAGGGCCACCGACGAGTCGTCCACCAGCGCCTCGCCGACGGCGCGGTCACCCAGCACGACCTGCGAGATGTCCGGCGAGTGGCCGGATTCGACCAGCGCCCGTTCCAGCAGCGCCGCGGAGCCGAGCGCGGACAGCGGGGCCAGCTCGGAGGGCTTCCACACCACCGAGTCGCCGCAGACCAGCGCGACGGCGGTGTTCCAGGCCCAGACCGCCACCGGGAAGTTGAAGGCGGAGATGACCCCGACCACGCCGATCGGGTGCCAGGACTCGGACAGCCGGTGCCCGGGCCGCTCACTGGCGATGGTGCGGCCCCACAGCTGGCGGGACAGACCGACCGCGTACTCGCAGATGTCGATCATCTCCTGGACCTCGCCGCGGGCCTCGGAGACGATCTTCCCGGTCTCCACGGTGACGATGTCGGCCAGCGTGTCCTTGTGCTCGCGGAGCAGCTCACCAAGCCGGCGCACCACCGCGCCGCGCTGCGGTGCCGGCACCATCCGCCAGTCCCGCTGCGCGGCCGCCGCCCGCTGCACCGCCGCCGCGACACCGGCGGCATCGGTGGCGGCCAGCTCGAACAGCGTGCCGCCGGACAGCGGGCTGCGGGTCGGCACCCCGGTGCCGACCGGGACCGCCGCGCCGAGGGTCGCCAGCCGGGCCAGCACCTTCTCGGACAGCTCGAGGGACAGGACGTCGGCGGCGGTGGTGGTGGTCATCGGTGTGTACTCCTTGCGATCTGTGCTTCACGGACCAAGCAGGGCGGGATCTCAGATCACCGCGAGTTCGTGCGCGAGACCCGCACCGCCACCGGAGAACCGGTCCGCGGAGAACCGGCTCACGTCGGTGAAGGGTGCGCGCCCGGCGTACAGGTCGGCGACGACCTCGCCGACCGCCGGGCTCTGCAGCACGCCGTGTCCGGAGAAGCCGGCCGCGTACAGGGTACGGAACGCCCCGCCGGTCGCCTCGCCGATCACCGCGTTCCGGTCCGGGGTCATCTCGTACAGCCCGGCCCATCCGGACTCCACCGGCATCGCGGCCAGCTCCGGGGCCCGCTCGGCGGCGAACGCCCGGAACCCGGCCAGCCAGCCCTCGTCCCAGTCGGTGCCGAAGCCCTCCGGTTCGGCCTGGTCGGCGAACCCGAAGAGCAGTCGGTCCGGCCCGACGTTGTGGAAGTAGCCGGTGGTGGCGGCGTCCAGGGTGAACGGAATCAGCGGCGGGGTGCCGGCCGCCCCCGGGGCGGTGAACGCCAATTGGCGGCGCAGCGGCCGCACCGGCAGGTCGATGCCGGCCAGCGCGCCGACCTCACCGGACCAGGCGCCCGCGGCGATCACCACCGCCCCGGCCCGCATCTCGCCGGCCGGGGTGTGCAGCAGGGCCTCGCCGTCGGCGGCCGCGGTGATCCCGCTGACCGGGGTGTACTCGTGCATCGTGGCGCCGTGCCGGCGGGCGAGATCGGCGAAACCGCGGATCATCCCGGCCGGCCGCAGATGTCCGGCCATCGGCGAGAACTGGCCGGCCAGCACGGATCCCGCGGGGACGTAGGGGTTCAGCCGGTGCACCTCGGCCGGGTCGACGACCGCCGAGTCCACCCCCATCGAGCGCTGCAGCGCGGCGGCCGCGGCGTACCCCTCGACCTGCTGCTCGTCGGTCAGCAGGAACAGGTACCCGCACTGCACGAGATCGATGTCCACGCCGTACCGCCGGCGGAACGGCAGCAGGTGCTCGGTGAGCGACCGCAGGCCCAGCGCGATGTTGGTCTCGTCCGAGAACTGCGCGCGGAACCCGCCGATGGGTTTCGCGGATGAACCGCAGCCCAGGGTCTGCTTCTCGAGAAGTGCGACAGAAGCGCCGTTCTCGGCGAGACGGGCGGCGATGGAGGTACCCATCACCCCGCCGCCGATCACCGCGACGTCGACCCGCGTGGGCAGGGCGGTCACGCTGATCACGCCGCCGACCCGGCCGAGACGAAGACCGCGACGCACTCCACGTGGTGGGTCTGCGGGAAGCAGTCGAAGGCCCGCAGCGAGGCCAGCGCGTACCCGGACTGCAGCAACACCGCGGTGTCCCGGCCCAGGGCGGCCGGGTCGCAGGCGACGTAGACGATCGTCCTGGCACCACGGCCGGCCAGCGCGCGGCAGAGGTCCTGGCCGGCACCGGTTCTCGGCGGATCGAGGACGATCGCGTCGACCGTGCCGTCGATGCCTGCGACGGCTGCGGCGACATCGCCCTGGACGACCTGGACACCGGGCAGCGTCCCCACGTTCTCCTGCGCAAGCGCGCTGGCCGTCCGATCGCCCTCCACCGAGACGACCGTGCCGGTGTCGCCGACACACCGGTGCAGCACCTCGGTGAACAGGCCGACCCCGCCGTAGAGGTCCCAGGCCCGCTCCCCGGCCCCCAGCCGCCCGCCCAGCGCCTCCCGCACCGCGCCGGCCAGGGTCTCGGCGGCCGCCGGATGCACCTGCCAGAAGCCGTCCGCGGCGACCGAGAAGTCCCGACCCACCGCATGTTCGGTGATCCGCTCGACGTCAGGTCCGTGCTCCCAGACGGCGTGGGTACGGCCGCCGGCGTCCCGGGTGAGGGTGACCTCCGGCAACACCGGGCGCGAGCCACGACCGCGGCCGCGGTGGGGGGCCCGGGCGGCAGCGGCGCGGAGCAGGGACATCGGCGGCTCGGTCACGGTGGCGAGGTCGCCGAGGCCGTCGGCGGCGATCAGGCATGGCGCGGTGCGTCCGACCGGGACCACCCGGTGCGACCGCTGTGCACGCGGGCCGATCCGGCCCTCCGGGTCCAGCGCCCAGCGGACCCGGGTCCGCCAGCCGAACCCGTTGCCCGGCAACGCCTCCACGGTCACGGACCGGTTGATCCCGGCCAGCCGGTGCAGCTGCTCGGCGACCACGTCCGCCTTCCACCGCAGCTGGCCGTCCGGGGAGACGTGCTGCAGATCGCAGCCACCGCAGGCGGCGGGACCGTAGTGGCTGCAAGGGGCCTCGCGCCGGTCCGCCGACGGCTGCAGCACCTCGACCACCTCACCCCGGCAGAACGACCCGCGGCGCACCTCGGTCAGCCGCACCCGGACCCGCTCCCCCGGCAGGGCGAGCCGGACGAAGACCACCCGGCGGTGGTAGCGCGCGACGCAAATGCCACCGTGCGCGACCGGACCGATCTCCAGGTCCACCAGCTGGCCGACCTCGAGCGTGTCGGCGACGTCCTCTTCGACCGACATCACTCGCCGTCGCCACCGAGATCGGCGCCGCGGGTGCGTCGCGGCCGGGGCTCGGCAGCGGCCGGGGGCGCCGGCTGGTCGCGGCTGAGCCGGGTGCGGTTGCGGGTGTCGGCCCGGGCGCCGCTGTTGCGGCCGCCGCTGGTCACCGACCGGCCGTCCGGCTGCATCCGGGCCAGGTCCTCGGGCTGCGGGGCGCCCGGCATCCGGGCCCGTAGCGGGAACTCCCGCTCGGCCCGGGCGCGGATCCGCCGGTCCAGTGCATCGGACGAGGACAGCTGCCACGGCACGGATGTCACCATCACACCCGGGGTGAACAGCAGCCGGCCCTTGAGCCGCAGCGCCGACTGGTTGTGCAGGATCTGCTCCCACCAGTGACCGACCACGTACTCCGGGATGAACACCGCCACCACGTCCCGCGGCGAATCCTTCCGGGTACGCCGCACGTAGTCCAGGATCGGCTTGGTGATCTCCCGGAACGGCGAGTCGATCACCTTCAGCGCCACCGGGATCTGCCGGTCCTCCCATTCCTGGGCCAGCGCCGAGGTGTCCTTCGGGTCGACGTTGACAGTGACCGCCTCGATGGTGTCCGGCCGGGTGGCCCGGGCGAAGGCCAGCGCCCGCATCGTCGGCATGTGCAGCTTCGACACCAGCACGATGGCGTGCACCCGGCTGGGCAGCACCATGTCGTCCTCGTCGGCGGCGATCTCCATCGACACCCGGGTGTAGTGCCGCTTCACCGCCTTCATGGTCACGAAGATGACCGCCATCGCAACGATCGCGATCCAGGCACCCGCCAGGAATTTCGTGATCAGCACGATCACCAGCACCACTGCAGTCATGGTGAAGCCGATGCCGTTGATGGTCTGGCTGCGCCGCATCCGGGTCCGCGCCTTCGGGTCCTTCTCCGTGGACAGCAGCCGGTTCCAGTGCTTGATCATCCCGGCCTGGGAGAGGGTGAAGGAGACGAAGACGCCGACGATGTAGAGCTGGATCAGCTGGTTCACGTTGGCCTGGAACGCGATCACCAGGACCAGCGCCACCACGGCGAGGAAGACGATCCCGTTGGAGAAGGCGAGCCGGTCGCCGCGGGTGTGCAGCTGGCGGGGCAGGTACGAGTCCTGCGCCAGGATCGAGCCGAGCACCGGGAACCCGTTGAAGGCGGTGTTGCAGGCCAGCACCAGGATCAGGCCGGTGGTGAAGGAGACGATGTAGAACGCCACCGGGAAGCCGGAGAACACGGTCTGCGCGATCTGCGCGATCAGCGTCTTCTGGTAGTAGTCGGTGGGCGCGCCGAGCAGCTGCCGCTGCGGGTCCTCGGCGATCTGCGCACCGGTGATCAGCGCCAGCGCCACCAGTCCCAGCATCATGGTGACCGCGATGCCGCCCATCAGGGCCAGCGTGGTCGCCGCATTCTTCGACTTCGGCTTCTTGAAGGCCGGCACCCCGTTCGAGATGGCCTCCACCCCGGTCAACGCCGCGGACCCGGAGGAGAAACCGCGGGCCAGCAGGAACAGCAGCGCCAGGCCGCCGGCGGCGTGCTCCTCCTGCAGGGTGAACGCCGCGCTCTCCGCCTGCATCTCGGCACCGGTGGCCCAGCGGATCAGCCCGGTCACGATCATCACCAGGATGGAGATCATGAAGGCGTAGACCGGGATGGCGAAAGCCGTGCCGGACTCCCGGATCCCGCGCAGGTTCAGCGCGGTGATCACCACGATGATGACGATCGACCAGACCACCGGGTGGGCACCGACCGCGTCGATGGCGGAGCCGATGTTGGCCACCCCGGCCGCGGTGGACACCGCCACGGTGAGGATGTAGTCGACCAGCAGTGCGCTGGCCACCACCAGGCCGAAGGTAGGGCCGAGGTTCTTGGTGGCGACCTCGTAGTCGCCGCCGCCGCTCGGATAGGCGTGCACGTTCTGCCGGTAGGAGGCGACCACCACCAGCATCACCAGCGACACCAGGATCGCGATCCACGGCGAGTAGGCGTACGCGGCCAGGCCCGCCACCGAGAGCGTCGCGAAGATCTCCTGCGGCGCGTAGGCCACGCTGGACAGCGCGTCCGAGGCGAAGACCGGCAGCGCGATCCGCTTCGGCAGCAGCGTGTGTGCGAGCTTGTCGCTGCGGAACGGCCGCCCGACGAGCAGCCGCTTCGCGGCGGAGGTCAGCTTGGACACGTGCGCAGCGTACGTCCCGCGGATGGCGCCGGAGGTGGTGTCCCCGGCGGGTCCGGGCGGGTAGGTTCACATCGATCGACAGGGCCGGTTGCTCGAGACCGTGAACGGAAGGGTGCCCGGGCGTGCACATCGTGATCATGGGGTGCGGTCGGGTCGGTTCCGGCCTGGCCCGGGCACTGGCCAAGGCCGGGCACTCGGTGGCCATCATCGACCGGGAGCCCGCCGCGTTCCGCCGGCTCGGCCCCGACTTCCACGGGCAGCAGGTGCAGGGCGTCGGCTTCGACCGCGACACGCTGATCGCCGCCCGGATCTCCGAGGCGCACGCCTTCGCGGCGGTGTCCAGCGGCGACAACTCCAACATCATCGCCGCCCGCGTCGCCCGCGAGCAGTTCGGTGTGGAGACGGTCGTCGCCCGGATCTACGACCCGAAGCGGGCCCAGGTGTACGAGCGGCTCGGCATCCCGACGGTGGCCACCGTGCCGTGGACCACCGACCGGCTGCTGCGCGCGGTGGTGCCGGACGGGCTGATCAGCGAGTGGCGGGACCCGTCGGGCACGATCACCGTGGTCAACATCCCCTACCACCGTGGCTGGATCGGCCGCGGCCTGTCCGAGCTGGAGAGCCATCTCGGTGTGCGGGCCGCGTTCGTCGTGCGGTTCGGCACCGGACTGCTGCCCACCCGCGACACCGTCGTCCAAGAGGGCGATCTCATCTACGCCGCCGTGTTGTCCGCGGAGACCCAACGAGTCGCCGACCTCGCCGAGGTCGCTCCCGACGAGGCAGGTGCCTGATGCGGATCGCCATCGCCGGAGCCGGCTCGGTGGGCCGCTCCATCGCCGGTGAGCTGGTGGAGAACGGCCATCACGTGATGCTGATCGACCGGGATCCCGGCGCGATCAAGCCGGAGCGCATCGAGCAGGCCGAGTGGGTGCTGGCCGACGCCTGCGAGGTGACCTCGCTGGAGGACGCCGGGCTGCAGACCTGTGACGTGGTCATCGCCTGCACGGGCGACGACAAGGTCAACCTGGTCGTCTCGCTGCTGGCCAAGACCGAGTTCGCGGTGGGCCGGGTCGTCGGCCGGGTCAACGACCCGCGCAACGAGTGGCTGTTCAACGAGTCGTGGGGCGTCGACGTCGCCGTGTCCACGCCGCGCATCCTGGCCGCGCTGGTCGAGGAGGCCGTGACCGTCGGCGATCTGGTCCGGCTGTTCACCCTGCGCCAGGGTCAGGCGAACCTGGTCGAGGTGACCCTGCCGCCGACCACGTCGATCGCCGGCCGGCCGGTGCGCGACCTGAACCTGCCGCGGGACGCGGCGCTGGTGACCATCCTGCGCGGTGGCCGGGTCATCGTGCCGCAGCCGGACGAGCCGCTGGAGCCGGGCGACGAGCTGCTGTTCGTGGCCGCCACCGAAGTCGAGGACGCGGTCCGCGAAGCACTGATGTAGCGCGGGGCACCGCAGGAGGGCTCAGGCCTGCTTGCGGGAGAGCCAGCCGGGCAGCTTCATGCCGGTGGCCCGGCCGACGATGAGCACGGTGGCCAGGATGGCGAGCAGGAACAGCGGGTAGCCCATGGCGATCCGGGCCGCGGCCAGCCAGCCGACCTGGTCGTCGGCGTAGAGCCACTGCTGCACGACGAACCGCAGGGCGAACACGGCGGTCCAGACCAGGGTGGCGTAGTCGTACAGCCGGACCAGCCGCTTGTCCTCGCGCCAGACCTTGCCGCGGCCGTTCAGCGATTCCCAGATCACCCCGACCAGCGGCCAGCGGACGATCACCGACAGCAGCAGCACGCCGCCGTAGACCACGTACGACCAGATGCCGAGCAGGAAGAAGCCCTTGGCGTCACCGGTGCGGTGCGCGATGAAAGCGGCGACACCGACGGCCACCAGACCGCCGATCGCCTGGGTGACCGGCTTCTTCCGGACCAGCCGGAGGATCGCGATGACGACACCGGCGGCCAGCGCGGCGCCGATCGCCCAGCCGAGCGAGGTGATGGCGTTGACGATGATGAAGACGACCACCGGCAGGCCGGAGTCGACCATGCCCATCGGGCCGCCCATCTGCTCCCACAGTGTTGGAGAAGGCGGGGTGGGCGTCGGCCGGCGGTCGGGCTCGGCGCCGGCCTGCGGCTCGGGGGGCGGGACCGTCACGCGTGCGCCGGGAGCAGTTCGTAGTCGGGGTTGTAGATGACCTTGTGGCCGTCGCGCAGGGCCAGCCGGCCCTTCGCCTTCACGGTGCGGCCGGTCTCGACGCCCGGGATGGACCGGCGCCCGAGCCAGATCAGCTGCACCTCGTCGGTGCCGTCGTAGAGCTCGGCGACCAGGGTGGCCAGCGCGTCGGTGGGCCGGAGGTCCACGGTGCGGAGCCGGCCGAGTACGGCGACCTGCTGGCCCTGCCAGCAGCCGGCGGCGTGCTGGCACCCGGAGGCGTCGACCTCCGAGGACAGCTGGTCGGCGTCGACGGTCTCGTCGTCCGTGACCAGCTTCTTGAACCAGCGCCCGATGGACGTGCTCATGGCTGTCTTCTTCCGTGCCCGGCGGGGACGCCCGCGCCGCCGTGGCGTGGGCCGGGATCCAGCGTAATCACGTCCGGGCGTTCCGGAGAACGGTTCGGTCGCGTGGGTCCGGGCGGACGTGTCACATCACACCGGCCGCGACTGCTTGGCGAGCACCGCCGGGATGTCCGGCGGCCGGTAGTCCGGGCCCTTGAGCACCTTGCCGTCGGCCCGCCGGACCGGCCGGCCGTCGGCGCCGAGCTTGGTCATGTTGGAGGCGTGCACCTCGTCGATCACCGCGTCCAGGTCGATCCCGTAGGTGTGCGCGGTGCCGTACACGACGTAGACGATGTCGGCCAGTGCGTCCGCCACCCCGACGAGGTCACCGGCCTCCGCGGCCTCCCGCAGCTCGCCGACCTCCTCCTCGACCAGGGCGAGGCGGAGCCGCCGTTCCTCGTCCGACACCCCTGTCACCGGGAGGTCGCGGACCGGCAGACCGAAGGCACGGTGGAACTCGGCCACCTGGGCGGCCGCACCGTGCCCTCCGGTCCTCGTCATGCGATCAGCCGCGCTTCTGATCAGGCCGCTGCTGATCAGGCACAGTCCACGCAGACCAGGCGGTCACCGCTCTGCGACTCCAGCCGGCTGCGGTGCTGCACCAGGAAGCACACCGAGCAGGTGAACTCGTCGGCCTGCTTCGGGATGACCTTGACGGTCAGTTCCTCGCCGGACAGGTCGGCGCCCGGCAGTTCGAAGGACTCGGCGGTGTCGCCCTCGTCCACATCCACGACGGAGGATTGCGCCTCGTTCCGTCGTGCCTTCAGTTCCTCGAGTGAATCCTCGGCCGTCTCGTCGCTTTCCGTGCGTCGTGGGGCGTCGTAATCGGTCGCCATGTCCCGTCCTGTTCCTCTGTGTCCAACCGCGTCTTCGTTGCCGTCGCCGTGTCGTTCCCGCCCGTGGCTGCTACCGGACCTGCCGGGTGATGCGACTGCGGCGCCGGAACAACGCCGGGGCGGGCGATTTTGTGCCCGGATCCGCGGCCCGATCCGAGCGCTTCGATGTCTGTTGCGTCATACCCTCGGCGATACCTGTGAAGCCGGTCCGGGCCCCGGTCCCGATGGGTGATCGGGACCCGATGTGCGGTACGGCCGCCGCAGGGTAGCCGATGCGCGGCCGGCGCGCTCCGGGGGTCCCCGGACGACACGCGGCAGGGTGAACGCGGGCCGGGCCGGGCACATTCCCGTGCCATCCCTGTGCCATCCCCGTGCCTGACACCGACCTGACCACCGTTCCCTCTACCCTGGGTGATCCCAGCGCACGCCACAGCCAGGAGGACTCCCCACGGTGAGCACCGACACCGCCCCCGAGCGGTACCACCGGCGACGCCGTTGGCCGATCCTCACCGTCGTCGTGGTGCTGCTGGCCGGTACCGGCTTCATCTGGTTCCAGGTGCTCAAGCCCGGGCCCGCCGCCGCCACCGGCTGCAACCAGCCCGGGCCGGCACCGAGCACGACCAGTCAGACCTCCCGCTCGGCGACCTCCAGCCGGGCCGCCTCCTCCAGCCGGTCGACGGGCACCGCGGCGAGCACGCCACGCACCTCCGCCCCCGGCTCGAGCCGCTCCGGCAGTGCCTCCGGCAGCGCGTCCGGGACCGCCACCACCGCGTCGGTCTCCACGACGCTCGGCAGCTTCCTGGCCGCGTCCGCACTGCGCGACACCCGGCCGGCCAACCCCGAGCAGATCGCCCTCCAGGTGTTCAACGCCAGCACCACCCGCGGCCTGGCCCGCACCGTGACCACCGAACTGCAGGCCGCCGGGTTCAGCTCGATCAAGGCCGGCGCCAACGACGTGCTCTATCCCGCGGGCGATCTCGTCTGCAGTTCGGAGATCCGGTTCGGCCCCGCCGGGCTGGCGCAGGCCCGCACGGTGCTGATCGTGGCGCCGTGCGCACAGCTGGTCCAGGACGACCGGTTCGACGCCTCCGTCGACCTGGCCCTCGGCGCCCGGTACGTCTCCACCCCGGTCACCGACGAGATGAAGGCGCAGCTGCAGGCGCTGATCGACGCCGCCGCCCCGCCGCCGGTGATCGAGGGCCAGACCGCCGCCGCGCGGCCGCTGGCCTCCATCCCGCCGCTGCCGGAGGTCGACTGCTCCGCGCCGCCGACCCGGGCGGGCACCAGCAGCACGAGCAGCACCGTGTCGTCCACCCCGGACGTATCGGGGTCGGAGAGCTCGTCGGGTCAGGAGAGCGCTGAGGGCTCCGAGGGCTCTGTGAGCACCGAGCCGCCGGCGCTGAGCGACACCTCGGTGCTGGGCACCGGCTGACGGTTCTGCACCGACGGTTCTGCCCGCCGCGGGCACCCTGCGAAGCCCCTCGCTACGATCGCCGCACAGCGCACCCGGCCCCCGGCCGCGGCGCGGGCACATCGTCGAGGGAGATCGCCGTGACCAGTCAGCTCGCCGGGACCGCATTCGGGATCGACATCGGCGGCACCGGGATCAAGGGCGGGATCGTCGATCTGGCCACCGGTGACCTGGTCGGCGAGCGCTTCCGGATCGACACCCCGCAGCCGGCCACCCCGGACGCCGTCACCGACACCGCGGCGGAGGTGGCGAACCACTTCGGGTGGACCGGCCCGATCGGCGTGGACTTCCCTGGTGTGGTGCAGAACGGTGTCGTGCACACCGCCGCCAACGTCGACAAGTCGTGGATCGGTACCAGCCTGGTGGACACCCTCTCCGCCAAGGTGCCCGGCCAGGTCACCGCGCTCAACGACGCCGATGCCGCCGGTCTGGCCGAGGTGCGCTACGGCGCCGGCGTCGGCCAGAACGGCCTGGTCATCATGGTCACCTTCGGTACCGGCATCGGGATCGCGCTGATCTCCGGCGGCAAGCTGGTGCCCAACGCCGAGCTCGGCCACATCGAGCTCAACGGGCACGACGCCGAGACCAAGGCGGCGGCCTCGGCCCGCGAGCGGGACGGGCTGACCTGGGAGCACTGGACCAAGCGGGCGTCGAAGTACCTGGTCGCGCTGGAGAACCTGCTCTGGCCGGACCTGTTCATCCTGGGCGGCGGGATCTCGAAGAAGCCGGAAAAGTGGGTGCCGGGCCTGAAGACCCGCACCCCGCTGGTGGTCGCCAAGCTGATCAACAACGCCGGCATCGTCGGCTCCGCGCTGGCCGCGCACGAAGCGGCCTCCTGAAGTCCTTCCCGGCGTCACCCGGTGCGCCCGTCCGGTCACGATCGCGCGGCGGAAATGTGTTCCGGCCTGCCCGGAAAGCCTCGTCCGGTCGTGGTCCGGGCCGATCCGCCGTTACACTGGAACGGTCCTCGAGCGGGTCGCCCCCGATGACCAGGGCCCCCAGGCCCCGCAGCCGCCGCAGCACCGCGGGGGCGGACCTCTTCCGACGCCAGGCGTGAAAGGGCATCTGTTGGCACGCGCAGCAGCTTCAACCAGTCGGACCCGGGCCGCGGTCACCGCCGCCGCCCCCGACTCCACCCCCACCGACGCGGCCACCGGCCAGCGGGTCGCGAAGGGTGCCCGGGCCAAGAAGGCCCTGACCCCGGTCGACGGGGAGTCGCCCGACCTGGAGGCCGGCGAGCCCGGCGACCTCGAGGGCGAACCGGACGAGTCGCTGGAGGTCGAGGTGGCCGACGAGGCCGCCGACACCGCCGACACGTCCCCGGCCGCTGACGCCGCCGAGACGGACGACGACGACGGCGACGAGACCGAGGAGTCCCCGAAGGCCGCCACCACCACCGCGGGCGGCACGGCCGCCAAGGGCACCGGCAAGGACGGCCAGTCCGAGGAGTTCTCCTGGGACGACGAGGAGGAGTCCGAGGCCCTCAAGCAGGCCCGCAAGGACGCCGAGCTCACGGCCTCCGCGGACTCGGTCCGCGCCTACCTGAAGCAGATCGGCAAGGTCGCCCTGCTGAACGCCGAGGAGGAGGTCGACCTCGCCAAGCGGATCGAGGCCGGGCTGTACTCGGTCGAGCGGCTGCGGCAGATCTCCGAGTCCGCCGAGAAGCTGCCGACGCAGATGCGCCGCGACCTCAACTGGGTCCGCCGGGACGGCGAGCGCGCCAAGAACCACCTGCTGGAGGCCAACCTCCGGCTCGTCGTCTCGCTGGCCAAGCGCTACACCGGCCGCGGCATGGCGTTCCTGGACCTGATCCAGGAGGGCAACCTCGGCCTCATCCGTGCCGTCGAGAAGTTCGACTACACCAAGGGCTACAAGTTCTCCACCTACGCGACGTGGTGGATCCGGCAGGCGATCACCCGCGCCATGGCCGACCAGGCCCGCACCATCCGCATCCCGGTGCACATGGTCGAGGTCATCAACAAGCTCGGCCGCATCCAGCGCGAGCTGCTCCAGGACCTGGGCCGCGAGCCCACGCCGGAGGAGCTGGCCAAGGAGATGGACATCACCCCGGACAAGGTGCTGGAGATCCAGCAGTACGCCCGGGAGCCCATCTCGCTGGACCAGACCATCGGCGACGAGGGCGATTCGCAGCTCGGCGACTTCATCGAGGACTCCGAGGCCGTGGTGGCCGTGGACGCCGTGTCCTTCACCCTGCTGCAGGACCAGCTGCAGGCCGTGCTGCAGACGCTGTCCGAGCGGGAGGCCGGCGTGGTCCGGCTGCGCTTCGGCCTGACCGACGGCCAGCCGCGCACGCTGGACGAGATCGGCCAGGTCTACGGGGTCACCCGCGAGCGGATCCGGCAGATCGAGTCCAAGACGATGTCGAAGCTGCGCCACCCGTCGCGTTCGCAGGTGCTGCGCGACTACCTCGAGTAGGTCCCTGTTCCGACCACCGGGCCCGTTCCGCCACGTGCGGGGCGGGCCCGGAGTCGTCTGCGGGCGCCCTCAGAGCCAGCTGCCGTCCCGGGGCGGGGCGAGCGGCCGGCGTGGGACCTCCTTCTGCACCCGGACCGCCACGATCGCGCTGCCGCGCACCACGATGCCGCTCCCGGTCATCGTCTCGTGCATGCCGTCGGGTTCGTCGCGGGCGATCCGGATCCAGGTGTTGGCGATCGCACTGGCCTCCGCCCGGGTGGCGATCTCCTGCCCGACGAACGCCCGGCCGCCGCTGCAGAGTTCGATCCATACCTCGTGGGTCACGCTCGTCGCCATGCCGATGATGCTGCCATCCCACCGCCGGGTCGAGTGCCGCGCCGCCGGCCGCCGAGGATCGCGCAGCGTGTCGGCGAGGGCGCAACGGCCTCACCCGAATCCGCGCCGGGGCGTGCGGTCCGCGAACCGGCCCGGTGGGCGGTCTGTCCTGTTCGCGAAGAGTGTTGCGGTGGTTGAGGTTTCAAGGTCGATCGCGCATCACCGGGTTGTGCGCATCAGTGAGTGACGCAGAAGCATCGTCATCGCCCGATCAGACTCCGGCCGCCTCCCCCGATTGCTCCAACAGCATGCCAAGAGTAATTGGGAGACTACTGGACGTAGTTTCGATCCACCCGTATGCTCGGCGTGGCTTACGGCGACGAGCGCGTCGCTGTGCGTCATCGCCCGTCCGGGTGAGCAGAGGTCGGCACACCGACCAGAGCGCGAGAGGAACCACCATGAAGTCGTTCGCCTGCGGGGACGTCGTGCCCGGGTGCGAGGCACGCTGGGTCTGTTCGTCCGAGGACGAGGTGCTCAGCCAGGTCGCCCAGCACGCCGGTGCGGCCCACGGCCTCACCGAGATCCCCGACCACCTGGTCGCCGCGGTCCGCACCGCGATCGTGACAGTCGCCGTCTGACATGTCCTCCCCGGACTGGTCGACACTGCTCGACGAAGCCTGCCGCGGCCGCGGCCTGCGCTCGGTGTACCAGCCGATCGTGGATGTGGCGCGCGGCCGGGTGACCGGCTACGAGTCGCTCACCCGCTTCGACGCGGCGCCGGCCGATCCGGCGGCGTGGTTCGCGGCGGCGCGCAGGCTCGGCCGTGAGGCGGAGCTGGAGGCCGCGACGCTGCGGTCCGCGCTCGCCGGGCGGCGCGACCTGCCGGGGAACTGCTTCCTCTCGCTCAACGTGGCCCCGACGGCGCTGTCGCGGACGGAGGTCCAGGAGGTCTGGGCCGAGCAGGGCGACCTGCGAGGGGTGGTCGTCGAGCTCACCGAGCAGACCCAGATCGATTCCTACGCCAGGCTCGAACCGGAACTGGCGAGCCTGCGGGCGCGCGGCGCACTGATCGCCATCGACGACGCCGGGGCCGGGTACGCCGGCCTGAACCACCTGGTCATGTTGCGGCCGGAGATCATCAAGCTGGACCGCGGCCTGGTCGCCGACCTCGACCTCGACGAGACCAAACGTGCACTGGTCGAGATGATCGGCACCTTCGCCAGCCGGATGGACGCCTGGCTGCTGGCCGAGGGCATCGAGCGCGCGGGCGAACTGGATGCGCTGATCCAACTCGGGGTGCCGCTGGCCCAGGGGTACTACCTCGCGCGGCCCGCCGGTCCGTGGGCGGACCTGGAGCCCTCGGCCGTCGGGCAGTTGGTCTCCCGGGGACGGCGCGACCACGGCCCCACAATCGGCCCGCTGCTCCAGCACGCGCCCGCGGTCTACTCCGTCGCCGCGGCGCGGGCCGAGTTCGACCGGCACGGGGTGGAGGTGGTCGTGCTGCTGGACGACATGCACCGCCCGGCCGGCATGCTCACGCCGGACACCGCCGTGGTCGGCATGGTCAGCCCGGCGATGCGGATGGGCGTCGACACGCCGATCGCGACGGCCGCGCTACGCATGCTGGGCCGCGACCGTTCGCAGCGCTTCCAGCCGGCGCCCTGCACCGACGAGTCCGGACGGTACCTCGGCGTCGTGCACATGGAACGCCTGGTGCATGCCCTCGCCCTTGCGGGCACCCCGATCGAGGAGCCCGCGGCCCGCATCGAGAACCGTTCGGAGGAAACACCTTTCGCCGTCTGATGCCGGCGGAGGTCCCTACTCCCCGACATCCCCGGCGGACGACGGGCCGCCGAGCAACGCGGGCAGCGGCGCGGCATCCGCACCCAGCACGTGCTCGGCCAGGAAGTCGAGCACGACCCGGTACCAGAGGGTGGCGTGCTGCGGGGTGAGCACCCAGTGGTTCTCCGACGGGAAGTACAGGAACCGGTGCGGGCTGCGCCCGTCCTCCCCCGCCGGCAACCCCGACCGGGACAGCAGCTCGTACCAGAGGCGCAGCCCCTGCCCGATCGGCACCCGGTAGTCCTTGTCGCCGTGCACCACCAGCATCGGCGTGCGGATCTCCGACACCGACAGGTGCGGTGAGTTCGCCGTGGCCATCTCCGGGCTCATCTCACGGACCCAGTACCCGGCCACGTCGGTGGTGGTGCCGAAGTCGTCCAGCGCCCACAGGCTGGCGTGGGTGACGATCGCGTCGAACCGGTCCGTGTGTCCGGCCACCCAGTTCGCCATGTACCCGCCGAAGGACCCGCCCATCGCCGCCGTCCGGGTCTCGTCGATGTCCTCGCGGGCCTCCACAGCGTCGGTGATCGCCAGCAGGTCGGTGTACGGCGCGGCACCCCAGGCGCCCCACCCGCGCTGCACGAAGGCCTGCCCGTATCCGGTGGACAGCGCCGGGTCCGGCAGCAGCACCGCGTACCCCTGGGCGACCATCAGCCACGGGTTCCAGCGCCAGGACCAGGCGTTCCAGGAGCCCAGCGGACCGCCGTGGATCCACAGCAGCAGCGGCACCGGTGATCCCGGCCCGGCGTCGTGCGGCAGCGCCAGCCAGCCGCGCACCGGAGTTCCGTCGGACGCGGTGGCCCGGATGTCCTCGAGCCGGCCGGGCAGCTCCGGCCGCGGGGCCGGGGCCGGCAGTTCCTGCACCCGGCCGGCGTCGCTGCCGGTCAGCGGGATCCGCACCGGGTGGGCCGGGGCGGCGTAGCTCGCCCGCATCGCGTACAGCACGTCACCGTCCGGCGCCGGCCGCAGTTCGGAGAAGGCAGCGTCCTCCGCCGGGTCGGTGAGCCGCTCCGGCGCCGCGCCGTCCAGCGGCATCCGGAACACCGGGGCCCGCCCGTCGTCGTCGGCCACCACCAGCAGGCCGGAGGAGTCGGGCAGCCAGGCGGCCTCGGACGGCCAGCGGTCCCAGTCGCCCCCGAGCAGCACCGGCTCGCCGCCGGTCGCATCGACCACCCGCAGCTCCAGCACCGGCGCCTCGCGCGGCGTGGTCAGCGTCTCCCGGACGTACACCACGCGAGTGCCGTCCGGCGAGATGCGCGGTGACCACGCCTCGGCCCCGGGATCGTCGACCAGCACCTGCTCGGTGCCGGCGGGGACCTCGATGCGGACCAGCTGCGCCCGGCGCTCGGCCTTCGCCCCGTACACCTGCCGCGAGGTGACCAGGAAGCTGCCGTCGGCGGCCAGATCGGCGTCCGTCTCCTGCAGGCCGGCGCCGGGTGCCGGGGTCAGGTCGGTCCACTCCGGCCGCTCCGTCGCGCGACCCGCGACCTCGTCCCCGGCGGCCGGGACCTCGGTGACCAGCAGGTGCGGCTGGTCGGGCCCGAGGTCGTGGTCCCAGTACCGGACCGGGTAGCCGTCGTGCAGGATCGCCGACACCCCGGCGTCCTTGCGGGCCTTGCGCAGGTCGTCGTCGGTGGTCAGGTCGGCACCGGGCAGCAGCGACGCGGTGACCAGCAGGGTGTCCGCGGACCGGGCCGGCCGCAGCGCACCGAACCCGCCGCGCCGCCGGGCGATCGCCCGCGGCTCGCCACCGGCGGCCGGCAGCAGCCACAGCGGAACGGCGTCCCCGTCGGCGTTCTCGTCCTCCGGATCGACCCGTTTCGCGGTGAACAGCAGGTCGCCGGAGGCGGTGAAGGCGGCCCCGGTCTCCCCGGTGCTGCCGCGGGTGAGCCGGTGGGCCGGCGCCGCCCCGGCCGGGTCGACCTCCCACAGCGCGGACGAGTACCGCGTCCCCTTCAGGTCCGGGGTGGCCACCGCCACCACCAGCCTGCTGCCGTCCGGCGAGAGGGTGAGCCCGGACATCCGGGGCAGGGCGACGTAGTCGGCGAGGTCGGCGAACGGGGTCCCGGGGTGCTCGGTCACCCGCACGGTTTACCACGGACGCCCGACGGGCGGGTGTTGTTCCCGGGCGGGAGTCCACAGCCGTTCGGGCAGACTGGCCCGATGCGCGCACTGGGTCGAGGGGCCACCACCGTGATCACCGCCGGCGACCACACCGTCCGGGTGGACGGCGCCGCACCGGGCTCGGTCGACCTGCTGGTGCTGCAGCTGGGGGCGGCCGAGAAGGTGCGCAGCGACGACGATCTCGTGTTCTTCAACCAGCCCGCCTCGCCGGAGGGAGCGGTGCGGCTGACCGCCGGCGACGCCGTGTCGGTGCAGCTCGGGGCGGTGCCTGCGGACGTGGGCCGGCTGGCGGTCGCGGTGGCCTCCGCCGATGCCGGTGCCCCGGACCTGGCCGCGGTCCCGGGTCTCGCCGCCCGCATCGACGGACCGGACGGGGAACTGCTGGCCACCGCGGAGGGACTCACCTCCGAGCGGGCCGCGGTGCTCGTCGAGCTCTACCGGCACGGCGGCGGGTGGAAGCTGCGCAACGTCTCGGCCGGCTGGACCGAGGGCCTGGCGGCGCTGGTCGGCCACCACGGCGTGGGTGTCGAGGACCCTGCCGGCCCGGTCGCCGACCCCGCGCCGGTGCCGGTGCCCGCCGGTCCTGTTGCGGGGGCGTTCTCGCTGGTGAAGGGCGGGAAGGTGTCGATCGCGAAGTCGCCGCTGATCACCGCGGCGATCAGCTGGCCACCGGCCACCGACTACGACGTCTACGCGCTGGTCCGCTACCGGGACGGGCACTGCGAGACCGTGTCGCAGTTCGGCACGATGACCGAGGACGGCGAGCCGGACGGTCTCCCGTTCTCGACGGTCACCGCCGACGGCGCGGTCCGGCACACCGGGGACGTCGGGCGCTCCCCCGGTGCGGCCGCGACGCCGGCGAAGAAGAAGTGGGGCCGCAAGGCCGCCGAGCCGCCGCCGCCGGAGCAACCGGTCACCCCGGCCCGGGAGACCATCGAGATCCGGCTGCACCCGGAGGTGGTCGCGGTGCTGCCGGTGGCGTACTCGGCGCAGTCCAACGGGTCCGGGTCGTTCTTCGAGTACCGGGTCTCGATGTCCATCGACAACGGCGCCGGATCGACGGTCGAGGTGAGCGCCGCCCACGGGAACAAGGATCCGTACGTCTACACCTGCGTGCCCGGGATCATCGTCAACTCCCCCGACGGGGTGCTGGTCGAGGCCCTGGAGCTGTACTCGGCGCAGGGCTCCGAGCACCGTCCGCTGCTGGCGGCGGACCTATCCGTGCAGATGGACGCCGGGCCGGTCAACGCCTTCAAGTGACGTCCGGTCGGGCCTACCGCCAGCCGATGACCAGCGCCACCGTGGGTACGGCGAGCAGCAGGGCGGCGAGCAGGTAGACCAGGGCGGCCGATGGGGTGCGGGTCCCGGCCGGCTGCCGGAGCCGCTCCACCCGACCGGCCACCGCGCGTCCGGCGACGGCGGGGGTGATCGCGCCGCCGGCCCCCTGCTGCGGTACCCCGGCCAGCGCCACCTTGGCCAGCGCCCGGGTGAGCGCCGGCGCGGAGGTCTGCCGGACGGCCCAGTCGTCGGCCAGCATCTCGGTCAGCTCGGCCACCGACGCCGCCGCCTGCCGGACGCCGGGCAGCCAGCCGAGCACCGTCGACCAGGCCTGGAACGGCAGCACCAGCAGATCGTGCCGGGACCGCACGTGCGCGCGCTCGTGGGCGACGACCGCGGCCAGCTCGTCCGGGTCCAGCAGGTCGACGAGGCCGGCGGTGAGCACCACCCGCGAGTGCCAGCCCGGCAGCGTGTAGGCGACCGGCCCGGCGTGGTCCAGGATCCGGACCCCGGCCAGCACGTCGCCGCCCCGGGCGGTGCCCCCCTCCCCGGCGCCGGGTTGCTCACCCGTCAGCAGGTCCAGCAACATCCGGTGCGCCCGCCGCCGGCGCTGGGCCAGCACCAGGCTGCGCAGCAGGGTGCCGAACAGGACCACCGCGACCGCGGTGGCCAGGGTGCCGGCCATGATCCCGCGGCCCGTCATCCCGGCCAGCGGGCGGCCGTCGAGGGCGTCGAGACCGAACTGCCAGACCCCGGTGACGATGTTGTGGCCCAACCGCTCCACGGCGATCACGAAGCCGGCGCCGACCAGCGAGAGCCCGGCGGCCAGGCAGACGGACTGGAACAGGACCAGGGCGGCCCGGGGTGCGGACCTGGTCCACCGGGCCCGGGCGAGCAGCCAGGAGACCGGGCCCGCCAGGATCACCGACGCGACCGCGAGCAGCAGGGCCAGCACGGGGGCGGCCACGGCGCGACGCGCCTACCGCTCGCCCAGTGCGCGGCGCAGCGCTTCGATGTCCTCGGGTGTGACGGAACCGACGAACCGGGCGAGCGCGTCGTCCCGGTCGCCGGCGGTGTCGAGCACCTGCCGCATCAGATCGGCGGTGTGCTCCTCACGGCCGGACACCGCCTCGTAGGTGTGCGCCCGCCCGTCCCGCGCGCGGCGCACCACTCCCTTGCTCTCCAACCGTGACAACACGGTGAGAACCGTTGTGACAGCGAGGTCCCGGCCCACCAGGGCCTCGGTGACCGCGCGTGCGGTCATCGGCCCGGCGGTGTCCCACAGGACGTCCACAACAGCACGTTCCAGCTCTCCACGGCCGACCACGCGTGCTCACCTCCACTGTTCGATCTCATTCTACTTCACGTAGAACTTCTACAAGTTGTCGAATATGATCGGAACATGTCCACCACCACCGCAGTGCCCGCGGGCCTGACCCCGCGGGAGGACCAGATCCTCGAGCTCGTCGGCGACGGCCTGACGAACCGGGAGATCGGCGCACGTCTCGGCATCGCCGAGAAGACCGTGAAGAACACCATGACCATGGTGTTGGCCAAGCTCGGCATGCACCGGCGGTCGCAGGCCGCGGTGTGGGTGACCGTCCGCCGGGTCACCCAGGGCCGGCCGGTGCCGTTGGCGGGCTGACCGCCGTCCGATCCCTTGCGGCCGCGCACCTTCCGGGTGCGCGGCCGCTGCTGTTCCGGGCCCGGCGCTCCGGGTCAGCCCGTGGGGACCGGGTGCACCATGCGGCCGTGGTCCAGGTGCAGCACCCGGTCGACGAGTTCCCCGTCCTCCGGCCGGTGCGAGACCAGCAGCACCGCGCGCCGCGGACCGCCGTCCAGGAGCACGCCGGTGACCGCATCCGCGGTGGCCCGGTCCAGGTGCGCGGTCGGCTCGTCGGCCAGCAGGAGCGGCCGGTCCGCCAGCAGCGCGCGGGCGACCGACAACCGTTGCCGCTCACCGCCGCTCACCGCGGCCCCGTGCTCACCGACCATTGTCGCCGCACCGGCCGGCAGGCCGTCGATCCACCCGGCCAGTCCGGCGCCGTCCAGCGCACGCCGGACCTCGTCGTCGCCCGCGGTGGGACGGGCGAGCCGGACGTTCTCCAGCACCGAGGTGTCGAACAGGTGGGCCTGTTGCTCGCACCAGCCGAAGAGGGTCCGCCACTGCTCCGGGTCGATGTCCGCGGCATCGTGGCCGTCGACGGTCATCCGGCCGGCGGTGATCTGCAGGAAGCCGAGCAGCACGGCGATCAGCGTGGACTTGCCGGACCCGGACTCCCCGGTGACCAACACCCGCTCCCCCGGCCGCAGCACGAGATCGATGCCGGAGACCGCGTCCCGGTCCGCGCCGGGCCAGCGGGCCGCCACCCCGGCCAGCTCGATCACCGGACCGTCCGGCCGGCTCTCCGGCAGGTCCCCGGTGGGCAACTCCGCGGCGGCCGCCTCACCGGCCTCCAGCACCTCCCGCACCCGATCACCGGCGGCCGCGGTGCGCCGGGCCGCGGCGGCCGCGGTCCCCACCGCCTGCACGGTCTCGACCAGGGCGAGCGGGGTCAGCACCAGCACGGCGAGCAGGACGGGGGCCAGGTCGCCCGTGGTCACCGCGGCGGTGCCGGCGATCACGGACACGAGCACCGCGCCGCCCATCGCCAGCACGGCGATCCCGGCGGACAGGCCCGCCGACCGTGCCGAGGCCCGTTGCGCACCAACGGCGTCGCGCTCGATCCGGTCGAGATCGGCGATCCGGTCGTCGTACTCACCACGCAGCACCAGGTCGGTCGTCTCCTCGAGCAGCAGTCCGACCCGCTCGGCCCGCTGCGACCGGGCCCGGACGACGGCCCGCTCGGCCCGGGCGGTGCGCCGGTCGTCGAGCAGCGGCACCAGCACCGCCGCCACCAGCAGGGCCACCGCCAGGCCGATCCCGGCGGTCGGCAGCAGGCTGCCGAGCAACAGCACCGCCGCCGCCCCGACCACCGCCGCACCGGCCACCGGCAGCCAGACCCGCAGGAACCGGTCCCCGATGTCGTCCACGTCGGACACCAGGCGGGACAACAGGTCTCCGCGCCGCCACAGCGGCAGACCGGTCGGCGCCAGGTCGGCGAGCCCGGCCACCAGCCGCTGCCGGAGCCGGGCGAGCAGCCGGAAGGCGACGTCGTGGGACACCAGTCGCTCCAGGTACCGCAGGACGCCACGGCCGATGCCGAACGCCCGCACCCCGACCACCGCCACCATCAGGTACAGCACCGGCGGGTGCTGGGCGGCCCGGGAGATCAGCCAGGCGGACACCGCCATCAGCGCGACCGCGCAGGCGGAGGCGAGCGCGCCGAGGACGACCGCGAGCACCCAGCGGGCCCGATGGCCCTGCAGCAGCGGCCGACCGGTCACCACGGGGTCACCGCCAGGGCCTCGCGGCGAGCGGTGGGACCGCCGGGGTCCGGCGCGGTCAGGTGCACCAGGTGGTCGGCCCGGCGGACCGGGGCGGACCGGTGGCTGACCAGCACCACGGTGCGGCTCGCCAGCGCGTCGAGAAGACCGTCCAGCACGGCGTCCTCGGTGCCCGGGTCCAGCGCCGCGGTGGGCTCGTCGAGCAGCACCACGCCGCCGGCCGGCGCGTGCAGCAGCGTCCGGGCGAGGCAGAGTCGTTGCCGCTGGCCCTGACTCAGCCCGGCGCCACCGTCTCCGAGCACGGTGTCCACACCGTCGGGCAGGTCGTCGACGAACCCCGTGGCCCGGACCGCGACCAGTGCCCGCCGCACCTCGGACACGGGAATGCCGACCCCACCGAGGTTGTCACTGATGCTGCCGGCGGACAGCACAGGACGCTGCCCGCAGAAGGAGAACCGGGTGCGCCGCAGCTCCGGCGCCAGGTCGGCGACCGGGACGTCGGCCCGCCCGCCGGTGACCAGCACCGTGCCGCCGTCGGCGGGCAGCACCCCGGAGAGCACCTGCAGCAGCGTCGTCTTGCCGACCCCGCTGTCGCCGGTGACCACGGTGAGCCGACCGGCCGGCAGGTCCAGGTCCCACGGGCCGACCCGGCCACGCCCGGTACCGACGGTCACACCACGCAACCGGAAACCCGGTGCACCCTCGCCGATGTCGGTCCTGGTACCGGTCCGCGGGACCGGCGTGTCCAGCACCGCGAGCACCTCGCCGACCGCGGCGGCGCCGTCGGCCGCGGCGTGGAACTGGGTGCCGAGCCGGCGCAGCGGCAGGTAGACCTCCGGCGCCAGGATCAGCACCACCAGTCCGGTGGCCAGGTCGATGCCCCCGGAGACCATCCGCAGGCCGACCGTCACTGCGATCAGCGCCACCGACAGGGTGGACAGCAACTCCAGCACCAGGGACGACAGGAAGGCGATCCGCAGCGTGCCCATGGTGGAGCGGCGGTGTCGTTCGGTCACCGCCCGCACGGCGTCCGCCTGGGCCCGGGCCCGGCCGAACACCTTCAGCGTCGGCAGCCCGGCCAGCACGTCGGTGAAGTGGCCGCCGAGGCGGGCGAGCGTGCGCCACTTCCGCCGGGTCGCGCGGTCGGTGTACCAGCCGACCATCGCCATGAACACCGGCACCAGCGGGACGGTCAGCGCCGCGATCAGACCGCTGATCGGGTCGGCGACGAACAGCACCACGACGGTGCCGACCGGCACCATCGCGGCGAGCACCAGCTGCGGCACGTACCGCGCGAAGTAGTCGTGCAGGGCATCGATCCCGGTGGTGACCAGGGTGGCCAGCGACCCGCCGTGCCGGCCGGAGCGCCAGCGCGGGCCGAGCCGGCCGGCGTGCACCAGCACCTCCCCGCGCAGCGACGTGGTCACCGCCAGCGCGCTGCGCCGGGCCAGCTCCTCCTCGGCCCAGGCCAGCCCCGCGCGCAGCACGATGACCAGCCCGAGGACGACGACGGAGGCGGTCACATCGGCGAGCACCGCGCCGGACACCACCACGGCGGCAAGGATCCGGGCCAGCAGCACCGCCTGCACCACCACCGCCGCCGCGGTCGCGACGCCGAGCACCACGGCCAGCACCAGCAGCCGGCGCATGCCGGCCGCCCGGCGGACCAGCCGCGGGTCGAGAGGTCCGGCCATCAGCGGGATCCCGGTGGACCGGCCGGCACCGCGGGCGGGGTGTGCGCCGGGATCATCTTCACCGAGATGCGCTTGCGGAACACCCAGTAGCTCCAGGCCTGGTACCCCACGACGAACGGGACCAGGAACAACGACACCCAGCTCATCACCTCCAGCGTGTACGGCCCGGACGCCGCGGTGGTCAGCGTGAGCGAGAACGCCGGGTCCAGGGAGGAGGGCATCACGGCCGGGTGCAGCGCGGCGAACCAGCCGGACACCAGACCCAGGACCGACACCGCCGTGCTGACGAACGCCCAGCCGTCCCGGCTGCGGCGGGTCGCGAGCCCGGCCGCCACCAGGCCGAGCACCGCGACCACGCCGAGGACCAGGGCGAGCACCGAGGTGCGTTGGAACTGCTGCCATGTCACCGTCAGCAGCACGACGACCAGGGCCGCCGGCGCGAGTTGCTGCACGGCCCGGCGGGCCCGGTCCCGGACCTCGCCGGCGGACTTGAGCGCCAGGAAGACCGCGCCGTGGGTGAGGAACAGCAGCAGCGTGCACAGCCCGGTCAGCAGCGCGAACGGCTGGAGCAGGTCACCGAGGCCGCCGACGTACTCACCGGAGGCGTCGATCGGCACACCGGCCACCAGATTGCCGAACACCACGCCGAACAGCGCCGCCAGCAGCCAGGAGGTGCCGGTGATCGCGACATCCCAGCGGGCGCGCCAGGTGTCGGTGCTGCCCTTGCCGCGG
This sequence comes from Nakamurella alba, assembly GCF_009707545.1. Classification (NCBI taxonomy): domain Bacteria; kingdom Bacillati; phylum Actinomycetota; class Actinomycetes; order Nakamurellales; family Nakamurellaceae; genus Nakamurella; species Nakamurella alba. The sequence continues at coordinate 236,978 of NZ_WLYK01000009.1, forward strand.
TACTCGAAGGCGACGCCGCGCACGATCAGGCAGACCAGCAGCAGGAGCATCGGCAGGTAGAAGCCGGAGAACATCGTCGCGTACCAATCGGGGAAGGCCGCGAAGGTGGCGCCGGCCGCGGTGAGCAGCCACACCTCGTTGCCGTCCCAGACCGGACCGATGGTGTTGATCAGCACCCGGCGGCCGCGCTCGTCCCGGCCGACCACCGGCAGCAGCGCGCCGACGCCGAAGTCGAAGCCCTCCAGCACGAAGAACCCGATCCACAGCACGGCGATGACCACGAACCACAACTCGTTGAGCCACATGGGATCTCAGGACCTCCTAGTAGGCGAACGCCAGCGGGCGCTCGTCCTCGTCGTCGTCGGCGCGGTCCGGTGTGGTGTCGCGGTCATCAGGGTCGGAGCCGTCGTCACCGTTGTCGGTGTCGTTCCAGCGGTCCCGCAGCGGCCGGCGCTGCACCGAGGCCAGCGCCTCCTCCTCGGTCGGCGGACCGGCCTTGGCGTACTTGAGCAGCAACCGGATCTCGACGACCGCGAGCAGTCCGTAGAGCAGGGTGAAGACGATCAGCGAGGTGAGCACCTCCCCCGCGGACACCGACGGCGACACCGAGTCCTCGGTCTTGAAGAGGCCGACCACCGTCCAGGGCTGGCGGCCCATCTCGGTGAAGATCCAGCCGGCGGAGTTGGCGACGAACGGCCCGGCGACGGCGAGCATGGCCAGCCGCCAGACCCAGCGCTGCCGCGGCAGTCTGCCCTTGCGGGTCAGCCAGAGCCCGACCACCGACACCGCGAGCAGCAGGAACCCGGCGCCCATCATCAGCCGGAAGGTCCAGTACGTCACCCAGACCACCGGGCGGTAGTCCCCGGCGCCGTAGAGCGCCTCGTACTCGGCCTGCACGTCGTTGATGCCCTCGACCTCGCCGTCGAAGCTGCCGGTGGCCATGAAGGACAGCACGCCGGGCACCCGGATCGACCACACCTCGTGCCGGCCGTCGAGGGTGCCGATGGTGATCAGCGAGAAGGACGCCGGGGCGGAGGTGTTGTACTGCGCTTCGGCGGCCGCCATCTTCATCGGCTGCACCTCGGTCATCGTCTTGGCGAGCAGGTCGCCGGAGACCACCATGCCGATGGAGCCGATCAGCAGGCCGATCAGACCCAGCCGCAGCGAGGGCCGGAACACCCCGGCCTCCCGGCCGCGGGCCAGGTGGTAGGCGGAGAAGCCGACCAGCAGCACCGCGCCGGTGACCACGCAGCCGACGATCACGTGCGCGAAGGTGCGCAGCTGCAGCGGCTGGAACAGCACCGCCCAGATGTCGGTGAGCCGGGCCCGGCCGGTCTCCGGATCGAGCTCGTAACCGACCGGGTGCTGCATGAAGGTGTTGGCGGCCAGGATGAAGTAGGCCGAGGCGGCGGTGCCGACGGAGACCAGCCACATGCAGGCCACGTGCAGCCGCGGGGACAGCTTGTCCCAGCCGAAGATCCACAGACCGAGGAACGTGGATTCGATGAAGAAGGCCAGCAGCGCCTCCATCGCCAGTGGCGCCCCGAAGACGTCACCGACGAACCGGGAGTAGTCCGACCAGTTCATCCCGAACTGGAACTCCTGGACGATCCCGGTCACCACGCCGATGGCGAAGTTGATCAGGAAGAGCTTGCCCCAGAACTTCGCCGCCCGCAGGTACACGGTCGACCGGGTCCGTACCCAGGCCGTCTCCAGGATCGCGATGAACAGCGCCATCCCGATCGTCATCGGGACGAACAGGAAGTGGTAGACGGTGGTGATCCCGAACTGCCACCGGGCCAGGTCCAGCGCTTCCATCTCGCATCCGCCTTCGCACCGCTGGCCGGCGTGACTCGCCGGCCGACGTACCGATCGTCGGCCCGGCGGCAAGGTCCGCAGAAGGGCACAAGGTCCCGGCCGGACACGTGACGACGGGCACGTGAACGGCCGCACAAGAACTTGTGATCTCTTCGTCACGTTCGCCGACGGCGAATTACGTCGATCCGACGCAGGGCAATGGCACGATGGAGAGGTCCCCCACGGAGGGTGCTCGCCGGACACGACGAGTGACCGGCCGACCGGGCGGGCACCGAGGCCGTGACGAAGTCGGAGGATGCAGGATCACATCGAATTTTCCGCTCGATGTGGAACATCCATCCCCCCTGCGGCGTCGGATTGTGTGTAGGAGTTGCCGCCCCGGGTCGCCGAGGCGGCCGATGGATGGGAGGACGATGTGACCGGAGCCTTGGCCAGTCCCACTGAACTGACCGCCGCCGATCGCTGTGACCGTTGTGGAGCCGCGGCAGTGGTGCGGGCGATCCTCCCGAAGGGCGGTGAGCTGCTCTTCTGCGGCCACCACGCCCGCGAACACTCGGAACGTCTCGAGGAGCTCGCCGCCGTGCTGCACGACTCGCGCGCGACGAACTGATCCGAGACCGTCGCCGCGCCTGGTGCCGACGACGGACAGAAGCACCCGCACAGGGGCGGACCGCATCGCGGTCCGCCCCTGTGCCGTTCACGGGCCGTCCGGGATCGTGAACGCCGGCGGTGCGCCACGCCGGTCGGGCACGCCCGAAACCGGCCCGGAACGCGGGCCGGTGCGCGATGATGGCGGTAGCGGTGCGCGCCGATCGGTGGCGCACGAGCGGGACCGGCGAGGAGCAAGGCACGTGACCAGCGGACCGGCGACGGGACTGCGCCCGGTCGTCGTCCCCGTTCCGCGGCCCGATGTACTCGGTTCCCTCTTCGTGGTGCTCGGCGGCGTCATGGGCCTGCTGCAACTGGCGCTCTCCTGGACCTACGTGGTCGCCGGGGTCGGCCTGCCCGGCAGCGCCACGGCCCCGAACGGCTGGGGCATCTACATCACCATGCGGGCCGGCAGCACGGTCTCCGCCTCCTGGGCCATCGGCGGCTACGCGGTGATCGGCGTCGGGATCGCCGGTGCGGCGCTGGTGCTGCTGGGCCTCGCGATGCTGGCACCGCTGGACCACCGCCCGTTCGGGCTGGCCGGCCTGGTGCTGTCGCTCGCCGCGATGGGCGCCGCCGGCTGGTGGTTGGCCCGCTCGGCCCAGCTGATGGGGCAGAACCTGTCGGCCCTGTTCGCCAACGCCGGCCCCGGTTGGTACCTCTTCCTCATCGGCGGGGCGATCGCGCTGGTGGGTTCGGTGAAAGCCCTGGCCTCCGGCTGAGCCGTGAGGCAGGGTGGGGACATGGCAGCGAAGCAGGTCAAGAAGACCAGGCGAACCTTCCCGGGCATCTCCTCACGGGCCTGGGAGCACCCTGCGGACCGCGCCGCGCTGGTCACCCTGCGCAGCCTGAGCGGCGTGGACACGGTGCTGCGCAAGCTCGCCGGCCTGCTCCGCGAGCGCCAGTACCGGCTGCTCTACCTGGCCTCCGCGATCCGGGTGGACCGCCGTCAGTTCTCCGAGATCGACGACCTCTACCTGGGCGCGCTGCACGTGCTCGACTCCCCGCGCCGGCCGGAGCTGTACCTGCGCCAGGACCCGGTGCCGCAGGCGATGACGCTGGGCATCGACGAGCCGTTCATCGTGCTGAGCACCGGCATGGTGGACCTGATGGACGCCGACGAGCTGCGGTTCGTGCTGGGCCACGAGATCGGGCACGCGCTGTCCGGGCACGGTGTCTACCGCACCGTGCTCACCGTGCTGATGCAGCTGGCCGACTCCTTCGGGGCGCTGCCGGCCGGCCGGCTCGGCCTGCAGTCGATGATCGCCGCGCTCAACGAGTGGTCCCGCAAGTCCGAGCTGTCCGCCGACCGGGCCGGTCTGCTGGCCTCGCAGGACGAGGTGGTGGCGCTGCGGGTGATGATGAAGCTGGCCGGCGGCCCGGAGCTGGCGAAGATGGACACCGACGCCTTCCTGGAGCAGGCCGCGGAGTACGAGTCCACCGGCGACCTGCGGGACGGCGTGCTCAAGCTGATCAACCTGCTGCCGCAGACCCATCCGTTCTCGGTGCCGCGGGCCGCTGCGCTGCGCGCCTGGGTCGCCTCCGGCGAGTACGGCACGATCCTCGGCGGCGACTACCCGAAGCGTGAGGACGACGGCTCGGCCAGGATCGGCGAGCAGTTCACCGCGGCCGCGAAGTCCTACAAGGAGCGGTTCGAGGCATCCACCGACCCGCTGTTCACCACCCTGCGCTCCGTCGGCCAGGACCTCGGCGGCGCGGCGGGTGCCGCCGGCCGCGGGTTCGCCGACATGGTCTCCGGGCTGTTCGGGCGCGGCGAGCAGGCGGGCTCCGGATCGGGTGGGTCCGCCGACGGTGGTGAGACGCCGGATCCCGGCAAGAACTGAGCAGCGCGGACCGGATCAGGAAGTCGGGCCGAAGCGCTCGACCCTGATCTGCTGCACGTCCATGCCCAGGTCGGCCAGCAGCACCGAGGCGGTCTCGGCGAAACCGGCGGAGCCGCAGACGAACCCGCGCTCGGCGCCGGTCAGCAGCCCGGCCAGGTCCGCGGCGGCCAGCCGTCCGGCGGGCCGGCCGTCGTGGTCCTCCCGGGACAGCACGAGATGCGCACCGGCGGCCCGGAACTCGTCCGCGTAGGGCAGGTCGGCCAGCGTGCGGGCGCCGGTGACCAGGGTCAGGGCGTCGGTCCGGCCGACGTCCCGGGCATGGCGGAGCATCGAGACCAGCGGCACCACACCCGATCCCGCGCCGATGGCGACCGCCTGCCGCTCCCCCGTCCAGACGAACCAGCCACCGATGGGGCCGCGCACCTCGAGTTCGTCGCCCGGCTCCACCACCTCGTCGAGGAACCCGGACACCTCGCCGTCCGGCAGCACCTCGACGAACAGCTCCAGCAGCGGGTCGGACGGGGCGGAGGCGATCGAGTACGACCGGGTCGCGGTGTAGCCGTCGGGGGCGGTCAGCCGCAGTACGTAGTGCTGCCCGGGCAGGTGGTCCACCCGGTCCGGCACGTCCAGCCGGAGCCGGACGCCGTGCGCCGTCGGGTGGTCGATCCCGGCCACCGTGGCCGTCCGCCAGCCGCCCACCGGGGCGAGCACGGCCGGTACCGCGGGTCCGTCGGTGCTGTGGGGATCGTCGGTGCCGGCGGGAAGGTCAGTCACCGGAGTAGCGCTCCTCGGTCCACGGATCGCCGTGGTCGTGATACCCGTTGCGCTCCCAGAAACCTCGCTCGTCGTGATCCAGCAGGGTGAGCCGGGTGATCCACTTCGCGCTCTTCCAGAAGTACAGGTGCGGGACCAGCAGCCGGATCGGACCGCCGTGCTCGGTGGGCAGCGGCTTGTCCTCGTGGGTCCAGACCAGCCACGCCTTGCCGCCGCGGATGTCGTCCAGCGGCAGGTTGGTGGTGTAGCCGGTGGTGGACGTGGCGAGCACGTGGGTCGCGGTGGGCAGCACCCCGCTCGCGGCGAACAACTCGTCCACCGACACACCGCCGAACCAGGTGTCGAGCTTGGACCAGGTGGTCACGCAGTGGATGTCGCCCCGGTAGGTGGACGGGGTCAGCGAGCGGATCTCGTTCCAGGTCCAGGTGATCGGGTTGGCGACCAGGCCGTCGACGGTCATCGTCCAGCGGTCCAGGTTGATCCGCGGGGTGACCTCGGCGGTCAGCACCGGGAAGTCCCGGCCGACGTCGTACTGCCCGGGCGGGAGCCGTGGGTCGGTGCGCCGCCGCCCGGTGAACCCGCGGGTGATCGCCATCTGCCGTCTCCTCGCTGCCGCAGTGGTGTGCTGCCGTTGATCTTGCCCAACCACGGTCGCGCGAACCAGACCCGTCGGATCCGCGCAGCCGCGGCCCGGGTCAGGCTCGGCTCAGGCCTTCGCGTCGGCGGTGCGGCTGACCTCGTCCCAGTCCTTCCAGTGCTGCACCCGGCGCTCGTAGGCCGGCAGCACCAGGTCCACGGCGGCGCTCGAGAGCAGCAGCCGGGTCGGCGGTTCCGCGGCGTCGACGGCGGCGAACAGTGCCTCCACGGTGTCCTCGGCGGTCGGTCGGGCGGCGCCCGCACGGACGGCGTTCCGGGCGTCGCGGACCTCCTGGTACTCGGGCAGCGCGGTGGAGTGCTTCGACGAGTCGCCGGCCCAGTCGGTGGCGAACCCGGCGGGCTCGATCAGCGTGGTCCGGATGCCGAACGGCGCCACCTCGGCGGCGAGCGCCTCGGTGAAGCCCTCCAACGCCCACTTGGAGGCGTGGTAGGCGCCGAGCCCGGCGAAGGCGAGCACCCCGCCGATGCTGGAGACCTGCACGATGTGCCCTCCACCCTGTGCGCGCAGCAGCGGAACCGCCGCCTGGGTGATCCACAACGCGCCGAACACGTTGGTCTCCAACTGGTCCCGGACGTCCTGCTCGGACAGCTCCTCGATCATGCCGAAGTGGCCGTAGCCGGCGTTGTTGACCACCACGTCCAGCCGGCCGAAGTGCGCGTGCGCCTGCTGCACGGCGGCGATGTCGGCGTCGCGGTCGGTCACGTCCAGGGCGATCGGCAGGATCGCGTCGCCGAACTCGTCGACCAGGTCGGCCAGGGAGGTGGTGTCCCGCGCGGTGGCGGCGACGCGGTCGCCGCGCTCCAGGGCGGCCCTCGTCCAGGCCCGGCCGAAACCGCGGGAGGTGCCGGTGATGAACCAGATCTTGTTCTCTGCCATGCCGCCGACGCTACGCCCCGAGCGGAGGGTGCCTCCGGAAAACGATGCCGGATTCGCTCAGAGCAGACCGAGCAGGTGGTCCCGCCGCCGCTCGAGCAGCTCGGCGGAGGCCGCCGCGGACGGTGGGCCGGGCACCTCGCGGCGGATCCGGCCGTGCACCTTGGCATGCGGCTCGCCCGTGCGGGCCGCGACCCGGGAGACCAGCTGGTTGACCTCGCGCCGCAGCTCGGAGGTCAACCGCCACTGACCGAGCTGCGGGGTGTCCTCCTCGGCGGGCGCCTCGTCCTGGATCCGGCGGCTGGAGGCGGCGGTGACCTTGCGGCGCAGTTCGGAGTCCCGCCGGGACAGCAGCGCGGCCGTCTGCTCCGGGGTGAGCAGGCCGGGCAGACCGAGGTAGGCCTCCTCGTCGCCGGAGAACTCCGGCAGGTCCGCGGATGTCGGCTCGTGGGTGACCGCCCGGCCGCTGTGCAGCACGTGCGCGAAGGAGGCCTCGGACTCCAGTCCCTCGAACTGCCCGAGCTCGTCGGCCTCGTCCTTCTCCCCCGGCAGCAGGTCCAGCGGATCCTGCAGCTCCGGGTCGTCGGCCGGTGCCTTCGGCGGCGGCGAGATCACGAAGTTGCGGTCGGTCTCCATCTCGGCGGCCAGGGTGAGCAGCGGGCGCACCGCCGGCAGGAACACGGTGGCGGCTTCGTGCGCGCCACGGGCGCGGACCACACGCCCGACGGCCTGGGCGAAGAACAGCGGTGTGCGGTAGCTGGTCATCCAGGCCAGGCAGGCCGCGCGCGGCACGTCGACGCCCTCGGAGATCATCCGGACGCAGACCGCGATCCGCTCCCGGGACTCCCGGAACTCCTCGATCTTCTTCGAGGCCTTCGGGTCGTCGGACAGGATCAGCACCGGCTTCTCGCCGGTCAGGTTGCGCACCACGTCGGCGTAGGCGCGGGCGTCGTCCTGGTCGGAGGCGAGCACCAGGCCGGCGGCGTCCGGCATGCCGGTGTGTCGGAGGTGGGTGATCCGCTCGTCCATCGCGGCGATGACGTGCGGCACCCAGCCGCCACGGGGATCCAGCGCGGTCTTCCAGGCGGCCGCCTCCACCGACTTCGTGCCGGCGTCGGTGAGCGAGGCGGCGATCACCTCGCCGGCCGAGTTCCGCCAGCGGGAGACTCCGGTGTACGCGGCGAACACCACCGGGCGCACCACCCGGTCGGAAAGGGCCTCCCGGTAGCCGTAGGTGTAGTCGGCGAGCGAGCGCAGCAGATCGCCGTCCTGCTCGTAACCGACGAACGGGATCCGCTCGTCGGCCCGGGTGCGGAACGGGGTGCCGGTGAGGCTGAGCCGCCGGTGCACGTCGGCGAACGCCTCGGACACCGCCTCGCCCCAGCTCAGACCGTCGCCGGCGTGGTGGATCTCGTCCAGCACGACCAGCGTCTTGCGCCGGCCGCAGCGGGCGGCGTGGATGGCCGGGCGCTGGGCGACCTGGGCGTAGGTGGTCACGTAGCCGTGCGCGCCGTCGCGCACCGGCCCCTGGGCGTTGGTCATCGTCGGGTCGAGCACCAGTCCGAACGCGGCGGCCGCGTCGGCCCACTGGGTGCGCAGGTGGTCGGTCGGGCAGACCACGACGACCCGGTCCACCACCCGGCCGGCCAGCAGCCGCAGGGCGACGGTGAGCGCGAAAGTGGTCTTGCCGGCGCCCGGGGTCGCGGTGACCAGGAAGTCCCGCCGGCCGGCGTCCTCGTAGGCGGCGACGGCGGCCCGCTGCCACGGCCGGAGCCGGGCCGGGTCGGGCGGCGAGGGCCGCAGGGCAGCCCCGGCGGAGGCGATCGTCACGACCGTTCCCCCCTCGCGCCTAGCCCGTCACATGACCACCCCCGGCCGCTGCGGTGCACGCGGATCCGGGGGGCGGCGTCCACGGTACAACCGGGGACCGACGGATCCGGACCTCCCGCAGGTCGCGTCGGCGCGCTGCGGAAAGTGTCACAAGTTGGCAATGGCCGGTGGTGTCCGCCCCCGAACGGCGGCCCGGCTTGGCACCCTGGTGGGGTGAGTGGTGCCACCGACCAGCCGCGCCCGGCGATCGCCGCACCCCCGACGGCGCCGGGGCCCGGCCTGCCGACCGTGGTGTCCAACGGTGTCGCGTCCAACGGCGCGGTGTCCAACGGCGCAGTGACCGGACAGGCGAACGGCGTGGTGACTCCGCCGGCCGATCCGGGTTCCGGTTCCGGCGACTCCTCGGCCACGGTGATCATCGACCGGCCGTCCGTCGAACCCGGACCGCTCTCCCGCACCTACCCCTGGCACCGGGCCGGCACCGGCCCGATCCCGGTGCTCGGCCAGCCGCTGCAGCACCGGTGGCGCAAGGTCTGGGGCCGGACGTTCTCCAAGGCCTGGGGCGACTCGCTCTTCGGCATGAGCTCGCAGGCGGCGTTCTGGTGCGCGCTGTCCACCGCGCCGCTGCTGCTGGCGCTGCTCGGTCTCGTCGGCTTCGTGGCGCCGTTGTTCGGCGACCAGACCATCGGCGCCATCCGGGAGCAGGTCGACGTCTTCCTCCGTTCGATCTTCAACGAGGAGGTCGCCGACAACCTGATCGGCAACACGGTCGACGTCATCCTGAACAACGGGCAGACGGACGTGGTGTCGATCGGCCTGATCATCAGCCTGTGGGCCGGTAGTTCGGCGATGTCGGCGTTCGTCGAGTCGATCACCATCGCCTACTGCCAGCACGAGGTGCGGCACCCGGTGGTGGAGCGGTTCTTCGCCCTCGGCCTCTACCTGATCGCCCTGGTCGCCGGGATCTTCGTGCTGCCGCTGCTCGCGGTCGGCCCGGACTACCTGCCGCGGCTGTTCCCGCCGTCCTGGCAGGCGAACGTCGAGACCGTCGTCATCATCGCCTACTACCCGGCACTGGCCATCGGCCTGTTGCTGCTGCTGACCACCCTCTACAAGGTGGCCCCGAAGCACCGGCACTCCTGGAAGCGCGGGATCCCGGGCGCGCTGCTGGCCGCGGTCGTCTTCTTCGTCGCCTCGATCGGCCTGCGCCTCTACCTGGCCTACGTGTACGAGCACGGCCTGACCTACGGGGCGCTGGCCACGCCGATCACGTTCCTGCTCTTCTACTACTTCATCTCGATGGCGATCATCATCGGCGCGCAGTTCAACAACGCGCTGCTGGAGTACTACCCCCCGCGCCGGTCCCGCCGGGAGATGCGCAAGTGGCAGCGCTTCGACCCGAAGCGCGCCGCGGCCTGAGGTCCACCGGGCCCGGCAGGCCCGGGATGACGAGGGAGCTCAGCCCTTCTTCATCTGGTCGTAGATCTTCTTGCAGTCCGGGCAGACCGGGGATCCGGGCTTCGGCGACTTGGTCACCGGGAAGGTCTCGCCGCAGAGGGCGACCACGAAGTTCCCGGTCACCGCGCTCTCGGCGATCTTGTTCTTCCGGACGTAGTGGAACATCTTCGGGGTGTCGTCGTCCGTCGTGTTGCTGACGTCGACGTCCGGCCGCTCCAGCACATCGCTCTGTCCCATGACGCTCCTCGCTCGTGTTGCCCGGGCCCTGCCATGATGCCAGTTCCTGTGCGCACCACCGCTCCCCCGACCGCGCACCGATCAGCGAAGGACCCCGCCCCGTGAACGACCCGGCACCGGCCGCACCGACCCGCCCGCACGTCACGGTGGTCGGTGACGTCGGCCTGGACGTGGTGACGAAACTGGCCGGGGCCATCGTGTTCGGTCACGACACCCGGGCGCAGGTCTCGGTGGCACCCGGCGGCGCGGGCGGCAACACCGCCGCCTGGCTGGCCCGGCACGACCTGGACGTGTCGCTGATCGCCCGGGTCGGCGCGGACGAAGCCGGCCGGACCGCGCGTGCGGAGCTGACTGCCGCCGGCATCGACTGCCTGTTCGCCGAGGACCCGGTACTCGCGACCTGCTGCGTGGTGGTGCTGGTGGCCGAGGACGGCGACCGCACGATGCTCGCCGACAGGGGTGCCAACAAGGCGTTCTCGGAGGCGGACGTGGTGCTGCCGGACATCGACCTGTCCACCCGCCGGGCACACCTGCACCTGTCCGGGTACGTGCTGCTGGACGAGGGGTCCCGGGCGGCCGGGCTGGCCTCGCTGGCCGCGGCCAGGGCCGCGGGCTGGACCACCTCGCTCGACCCGCAGGCCGCCACCCACATCGGCACCGTCGGCGCCGCGACCTTCCTGGAGTGGGCGCACGGGGTGGACCTGTTGCTGCCCAACGACGCGGAACTGGCCGCGCTCGGCGGGGTCGAGATGGTGCTGCAGCACCTGAAGGCGCTCGTGGTCACGCACGGCCGGCACGGCGCGTCCTGGTACTCCGCGGACCAGCGGGCCACCGTGCCCGCGCCGCAGGTGCACGAGACCGACTCCACCGGCGCGGGTGACGCCTTCAACGCCGGGCTGCTGGCCAGCTGGCTGGCCGGCGCCGACCCGGTCGACGCGCTGCGGGCCGGTGTGCTCGCCGGGACCGCCGCGGCCGCGGCGATCGGGGCCCGGCCTCAGGACGGCTGACCGGGCCCGTCGCCGGGTGACCAGGTGGTCACCCAGTAGGCGACGCCCAGCGGTGCGGTGAAACACGTGCCGTCCGCGGTCGGTGCCGGTCCGCCGGCGAACGCACCGGCGAGCACCTGCCAGGCGGCCCGGCCGGCGGCGAGGAACCGGTCCGCGTCGGCGGGGTCGAGCGCGGCCAGCGCGGTGGTGTCGGCGGTCCGCAGTGCGCCGTCCACGATGTCGTCCCAGCCCTCGGCATCGGCATCGAAGTCCCCCGGTGAGGCCTTGGTCCGGCGGGCGGACCCGTCACCGAGAACCAGGAGGGCACAACGTCCTTCGACACTTGCGATCCGGGATCCGGCTCCCTGGCAGTCCTGTGGTGTCGCGTCGAACGGGATGCCCCGCAGAGAGACAGTTCCGGGCACCTCGGCGGCGTCCAGCAGCGAGATCCCGACGGCCAGCGAGAGGGGCAGGGAGCCACCCGTGCGCCCGGGCCACGGGGCGATGCCGGCGAACGGGATCCCGTCATTCGTGGTGGTCGTCGCGGCAGCGGGGACCCCGCCGACGACGATCCAGGTGTCGATCCCCCGCCTGTCGAGGTCCCGGATCGCCTGCACCGCACGGTCCCTCACGTCCCGGAGCTCGTCACCGCCGGTGCCGCCGCCGACGCCGGGCAGCAGCAACGGCGGGTGCGGGGCCACCACCGCGCCGACGATCATGCCAACCCCCGGACGGCGCGGACCGGCGGCCGGTCGCCGCGGATGGTGGCGACCATGTCGAGGGTCATCCGGGTCTCCGGGACGTTGTGCGCGCGGAAGATCGTCGCGCCGAGCCAGGCACTGACGGCGGACGCGGCCAGCGTCCCGGGCAGCCGGTCGGGCAGTTCGGCGCCGAGGCTCTCGCCGACGAAGTCCTTGTTGGACAACGACACCAGCACCGGCCAACCCGTCGCGGCCATCTCGCCCAGCCGGCGGGTGACCTCCAGCGAGTGCCACGTGTTCTTGCCGAAGTCGTGGCAGGGATCGATGACCACCCGCCGCGGATCCACCCCCAGCGCCACCGCGCGTTCGGCGAGACCCGTGGTGGCGGCGAGCACCTCGCCCATCAGGTCGTCGTACTGCGGGCGGTGCGGGTCGGTCCGGGGGGCGAGACCGCCGGTGTGGCAGCACACGATGCCGGCGCCGAACTCCGCGGCGACGGCGGCCAGCTCCGGGTCGTGCCCGCCCCAGGCGTCGTTGAGCACGTCGGCGCCGGCCTCGCAGACCGCGCGACCGACCTCGTGCCGCCAGGTGTCCACGCTGATCGGCAGGTCGGGGAACTCGGACCGGACCCGGGCGACGAAGCCTGCGGTGCGGTCGATCTCCTCCTCCACCGAGACGAACCGGCCGTAGCCGGCCTTCACCCCGCCGATGTCCACCAGGTCGGCGCCCTGCCCGACGACGGTGCGCACCCGGTCCAGCGCCGCCTGTTCGGCATAGGTGGCGCCGCGGTCGTAGAAGGAATCGGGGGTGCGGTTGACGATCGCCATCACCAGGAGTTCACCGGGTCGCACCGACCGGTCCCGGAGCAGCAGTTCGCCGAACACCGGCTGCGTCCCCGTCATGGCCCCGAGTGTAGGCACGGGGGGTGAACGGGCTCAGTCGCGGCGGTCGGCGGCGGTGCGCCGGCCCCACTCCCGGGCCAGCGCGACGGCGTGCTGCCAGTGCCGGTACTCGAGCTCCCGCCGGTCCTCCGCCACCTGCGGGTGCCACTCGGCGGCCCGCTGCCACTGGCCCTTGAGGACGTTGCGGTCGGCCCAGTACCCGACGGTGAGGCCGGCCGCGTAGGCAGCACCGCGGGCGACGGTCTCGGCCATGATCGGCCGCACCACCGGGATCCCGAGGGCGTCGGCCACCGCCTGCATGAGCAGGTTGTCGCCGGTCATCCCGCCGTCCACCAGCAGCGAGCGGGCCGGCACCCCGGCATCTGCGTTCATCGCCTCGACGAGATCGCGGGTCTGCCAGGCGGTCGCCTCCAGTACCGCCCGGGCGATGTGCCCCTTGGAGACGTAGGAGGTGAGGCCGACGATGGTGCCCTGGGCGCCCGGGTCCCAGTACGGGGCGAACAGCCCGGAGAAGGCGGGCACCACGTAGCAGCCGCCGTTGTCGGAGACCGTGGCCGCGAGGGTTTCGATCTCGGCCGGGGTGCGGATCAGGCCGAGGTTGTCCCGGCACCACTGCACCAGACCGCCGGCCACCGCCGTCGAGCCCTCGAGCGCGTAGACCGCGGGCTGACCCTCCGCGCGGTGCGCGACGGTGGTGATCAGCTCGTGCCGGGACCGGATCGGCGTCTCCCCGGTGTTGAGCAGCAGGAAGCTGCCGGTGCCGAAGGTGCACTTCGCGTCGCCGGCCTCGAAGGCGGTCTGCCCGAACAGCGACGCCTGCTGGTCGCCGATCACCGCGGCGACCGGGAGCCCGCGGACGGGAGCGACGGTGGTGCCGACGGTGCCCATGGTGGACCGGATCTCCGGCAGCACCGCGCGCGGCACGCGCATGACGTCGAGCAGGTCGTCGTCCCAGTCCAGGGTGTCCAGGTCCATCAGCATGGTGCGGCTGGCATTGGTCACATCGGTGACGTGCCGGCCGCCCTCCACGCCGCCGGTGAGGTTCCAGACGATCCAGGAGTCCATCGTGCCGAACATCAGCTCGCCGCGGACCGCCCGCTCGTACAGGTGCGGGTGGCGTTCGAAGATCCACCGGAGCTTCGGTCCGGAGAAGTAGCTGAACAGCGGCAGCCCGGTGCGGCGCCGGATCTCCTCCGCCGACATCTCCCGGGCGATCTCCTCCAGCAGCCCGACGGTGCGGGTGTCCTGCCAGACGACCGCCCGGTGCACCGGCTGCCCGGTGCGGCGGTCCCAGAGCACCACCGTCTCCCGCTGGTTGGTGACACCCAGCGCGATCACCTGCGACGGGTCGACGTCGGCATCGGCCAGCGCCTGCGGCACCACCTTGCGCACCACCGACCAGATCTCGGCGGCGTCGTGCTCCACCCAGCCCGGGTGCGGGAAATGCTGCCGGTGCTCGCGCTGCGCGATGGACACCATCCGGCCGTGCCGGTCGAACAGGATGCAACGGGTGGAGGTGGTGCCCTGGTCCAGGGCGGCGACGTACCGCTCGCTCACTCCGTCCTCCCGTGGCCGAACTCCCGGGAGATGGACCGGGCCGCCCGCTGCACCTCGGTGACCAGCGCGCCGCGCGGCCGGGACCGTTCGTCGCAGATCCGGTCCACTGCGCCGGTGATCCCGACCGAGGCGACCACGTAGCCGCCGCGTTCCCGGACCGGCGACGCGATACCGGCGGTGCCGGGCCGGTACTCGTCCACCTCGGCGGCCCACCCCTGATCGCGCACCCCGGCCAGCATGCGGAGCACACCCGTCCGGTCGATCACCGTCGTCCGGGTGAAGGCATCCGGGGTGACACCCACCTGACTGCGCGCGGCACCCGGGTCGAAGGCCAGCAGCACCTTGCCGAGAGCGGTGGCGTGCAGGGGGATCTCGGTACCGGTCGCCAGCACCTGGGATCCGCCGCCGGCCCGGAACACGTGATGGGCGATCACCGCGTGCCGGTCGCGGAAGGCGGCCAGCCACGCGGATTCCCCGGTGCGGGCGGCCAGCGCATCGGTCCAGTTCAGTGCGCGGGCACGGATCTCGTTGAGATCGAGCTTCGGCGCGCCGAGCCGGAACAGGTCCGGCGCCACCCGGTACCGGTTGCTGCCGGGCTCCTGGTCGACGAAACCGACCTCGGCCAGGGTGCGCAGCAGGCCGTGGGCAGTGCCCTTGGCCAGGCCCAGCGCATCGGCGATCTGGACCAGGCCGAGCGGCTCGTCCTCGGCGGCCAGCAACTGCAGCATCGCGGCGGCGCGCTCCACCGACTGCACGGTTCCCGGCACGCCGGTGACGTTACCGTCCGTCGGGCCGCGGCACCCGTCGGAAGATCGTCACGGTGATCACCGGCGGCGCCGTCCGCGTTCGGCATTGTCGAACGCTTCCGGTTGTCGCCCGGATCACATCCTCCCTACGGTGATGCCACCGCGGCGTCCGGCGCCGCGATCCGGCCCACCGGCCGGGCACGGCGTCATCGCGGACGGACGAGCGGGCTTCCGACACCTCCCCGCGGGCGACGGCCCGGCCGTCGCGACCGGTCCCCGGATCTCCGGCCACCGGCCGGACGGGCCCCAGGCACCGGGTCGACGACGACGTCGCCCGGAGAAGGAGGACGTCATTTGACTCCCACCAACGGCCAGATCTTCCTCTACGAGACGCTCGGCACGGCGATGCTGCTGCTGCTCGGATGCGGAGTCGTGGCCACCGCGATCCTGAAGTCCAGCAAGGGTGAGGGCGGCGGCTGGCTGCTCATCAACTTCGGCTGGGGCCTCGGCGTGTTCGCCGGCGTCTACGTCGCCTTCCCGACGGGTGCGCACCTCAACCCGGCGGTGACCGTCTCGCAGTGGATCATGGGCAACATCGACGGCAGCCAGGCGGTCGTCTACTTCCTGGCCGAGTTCCTCGGCGCCTTCATCGGCGCGGTGCTGTGCTGGTTGGCGTTCAAGGACCACTTCGACGCGGACGAGGACCCGGGCAAGAAGCTCGGGGTGTTCTCCACCGGGCCGGCGATCCGCAGCTACGGCTGGAACGTCGTCACAGAGGTCATCGCGACCTTCGTGCTGATCTTCGTCATCCTGATCTCCGGCGGCACCCCGTCCGGCCTCGGGCCGCTGTTCGTCGCCCTGCTCGTCGTCGGCATCGGCGCCTCGCTGGGTGGCCCCACGGGGTACGCCATCAACCCGGCCCGTGACCTCGGGCCGCGCATCGCGCACGCGATCCTGCCGATCAAGGGCAAGGGCTCCTCGGACTGGGGCTACGCCTGGGTCCCGGTCGTCGCCCCGATCATCGGCGCCATCCTCGCCACCCTGCTCTACAAGGCCATCGACGCGGACTCGCTGATCGCCCAGATGTCCTCCTGAGGCTCATCTCTCTCCCTGCGCTCCCCCTCATGCTGTCCCCTCCTGCACGGAAGAACGGAAATCCACATGGCTGACCAGTACGTGATCGCAGTCGACCAGGGCACCACCTCCACCCGCGCGATGATCTTCAACCACGAGGGCCGGGTGGTGGCCGTCGACCAGATGGAGCACCAGCAGATCTTCCCGAAGGCCGGCTGGGTCGAGCACGACGCCACCGAGATCTGGAACAACACCCGCGAGGTGGTGGCCGGGGCGCTGGCCAAGGCGGATCTCACCAAGGACGCCATCGCCGCGGTCGGCATCACCAACCAGCGGGAGACCGCCCTGGTCTGGGACCGCACCACCGGCAAGCCCGTCTACAACGCCATCGTCTGGCAGGACACCCGGACCGACGCGATCTGTCAGCAGCTCGGCGCGCTGGGCGGCGGGCAGGAGCGGTACAAGGACAAGGTCGGCCTGCCGCTGGCGACCTATTTCTCCGGACCCAAGGTCCGCTGGGTGCTCGACAACGTCGAGGGTGCCCGGGAGAAGGCCGAAGCCGGCGATCTGGTGTTCGGCAACATGGACACCTGGGTGCTGTGGAACATGACCGGCGGGGTGGACGGCGGACTGCACGTCACCGACCCGACCAACGCCTCCCGGACCCTGCTGATGGACCTGCGCACGCTGAGCTGGGACGCCGACATCGCCGCCGACATGGGCATCCCGATGTCGATGCTGCCGGAGATCCGCTCCTCCTCCGAGGTATACGGAACGGTGCGGGCACAGGGCGTGCTGGCAGGGGTGCCGATCGCCGGCATCCTCGGCGACCAGCAGGCGGCCACCTTCGGCCAGGCCTGCCTCTCCCCCGGCGAGGCCAAGAACACCTACGGCACCGGCAACTTCATGCTGATCAACACCGGCACGGAGCTGGTGCCCAGCAAGAACGGCCTGCTCACCACCGTCTGCTACAAGATCGGTGAGCAGGACACGATCTACGCGCTGGAGGGTTCCATCGCGGTGACCGGGTCGCTGGTGCAGTGGGTGCGGGACAACCTGGGCCTGATCGCTGCGGCGCCGGACATCGAGGACCTCGCGAAGTCGGTGGAGGACAACGGTGGTGCGTACTTCGTGCCGGCGTTCTCCGGCCTCTTCGCACCGCACTGGCGGTCGGACGCGCGGGGCGCGATCGTGGGACTCACCCGGTACGTCAACAAGGGTCACATCGCCCGGGCGGTGCTGGAGGCAACGGCCTTCCAGAGCCGGGAGGTGCTGGATGCGATGAACGCCGACTCCGGCGTGGATCTCACCGCGCTGAAGGTCGACGGCGGCATGGTCGTCAACGAGACCCTGATGCAGTTCCAGGCCGACATCCTCGGTGTGCCCGTCATCCGCCCGGTGGTCGCCGAGACCACCGCGCTCGGCGCCGCCTACGCCGCCGGCCTGGCCGTCGGCTATTGGGACTCCGAGGAGGACATCCGCACCAACTGGGCCGAGGACAAGCGCTGGGAGCCGCAGATGGACGCCGCGCAGCGCGAGAAGCTCTACGCCAAGTGGCGCAAGGCCGTCACCAAGACCCTGGACTGGGTGGAGGAGGACGACTGAGTCTCTCCTGTTGCTGGACCGCCGCGCCCCGGAAGCTGCTTCCGGGGCGCGGTGGTGTTTCTCCGGGGTTCTCAGCGGACGGTGATGGTGCGGACCGTGCCGCTCGGCTCCCGGAACCCGTCCCCGCTGTAGCCGCCCTGCACCGTGTGCTTGCCCTTCGTCGCGAAAGTCAGCGTGGTCGTTGCCTTCCCGCCGCTGAGCCTGATGACCTTCGGGTTCTTCCAGTCCACCAGCACCACCACGTACCCAGTAGCTGCGCCGCCGGCAGTGGGGTTCGGCTTCACGGTGATGGTGACGGTGGTCTTCTGCTTCGCCAGCGGGGAGGACGGGGTGATGGTCAGAGCTGTGGTGGTGGGGGCCTTCTCGACGGTGATGGTCGTGGAGGCGGAACTGGGGAGCGCCCGTTCGCTGCCAGGGAACCTGACTTCGATGTCGTATTCGCCGGGGGCCAGGAAAGGGAGGCGAACGGTGCCGCCGGAGTACCCCTCTGCCAGCCAGTCGTACGGTTCGTTCTTATAGAGCTTCCCATCGATAAGGACCTGCGCAACGCCGCTGACGTAGAACCCGTATTCGTCTTCGAGGGTGCCGAACGTGATCTCTACGGGCGAGCCGTAAGTCGACGACTGCTCCACCGGCTCGATCCAAGTGCTGGTCTTGTAGGTCGCCACCTCGTAGGTCCGCACCATGCGACCGGATCCGTCGATATCAGTGGCGTAGGCCTGATTGCCCTGATCACTTTCCATAATCACTCGGTCGTCGCGTCCATCACCATCGGTGTCGTCCACAGCCAAGTAGATCGGGAACCCGGTGCCGTTGTCCTCCTCCAGGACGAAGTCATCGACCGTCCTCCGCATCGTCTGCAGGATGAAGCCCGGGTAGTAGCTGATGAACATCTGCCAAGACCCGTCGTCACGCACCTGACCGAGCACCATCAAGATTTCGAAGTTCAGAGATCCCGTTTGAACCGTCTCGACGAAAGTCCTTCCGGCGAATGCTCCATCGGAGTCCGCAGGCGTGATGGTCAGAGTGCTGAAAATGGAGTCGACCTGCTCGAACTCCCACCTGTCGACGGTGCCGTCGCCGGTCAGGTCCCCGCGCGGCTTGTCCGGCACGTCGGCCACGGCGACGCCGGCACCCATTCCGCCGAGTCCGCCCACGGCCAGTGCCATCAGCACTCCGGTGATCACCGACTTGCGCATGCTTCGCATTGGACCCACCCACCCCTCGTCCGACGCACCGGACCCGCCTGCCGGTGACGCTCTGAGCATGAGGGCTCACAGGGAGTTCACGCAAGAGGTGGGTCGATATCCGGCCGACCGTCCGTGCGGAGTTGTCCACACTCCCGGTTCGATCCACATCCCCGAACTCCGATCCCGACGACCGGCCTTGACATCCCTACCGTCCGACCCATGACAACCTCCGGCGCGGTGTACGTTGCAGCCGACACCTTCGATCCCGACAGCGATCTCGTCGTGCTCGCCGACATGCTCCGACAGACGGCGCGGTCGGCCTCCGACAACTGGGAGCGGATCAACCACATCCGGTGGCTCACGCAGATCGCCGCGGTCTGCGCAGCGGAGCAGGCCCGGCTGACGGACCAGTTCGCCCGCGCCAAGGAGGCCGCGGTACAGCCGTCCAGCCAGCGCGCGAAGAAAGAACTCCGATCGACGACCATCACCGAGATCGGGCTGGCCAGACGGGAATCGCCGAGCCAGGCCCGGCACCACCTCGGACTCGCCGACGCGCTCAGCTCCGCGATGCCCCACCTCCGGGCCTGCCTGGACCGAGGCGAGATCAGCGAACACCGGGCAGTTCTCATCACCCGCGCGGCGTCGAAACTGTCACCCGCCGACCGCTCACGCCTCGACGAGAAGATCGCACCCGACCTCCCCCACCTCGGCGACGCGGAGACCTCCGAGAAGGCGAACGCAATCGCCTATGAACTGGATCCGGAATTGTACGCCGCTCGCCGCCGCAAGGCGGTCTCGGACCGGCGGGTCTCCCTCACCCCGGCCAAGGACGGCATGTGCTGGTTCTCCGCCCTCCTTCCGGCCGCCCAGGGTTTGGCGCTGCACGCACACCTGCAGCACTTCGCGGACCTGGACACCACCGACGGCGACACCCGCACCCGCGACCAGAAGCTGGCCGACGAACTGGTGCGTCTGGGCACCGGAGGGAACGTCTTCGGGTGCGACGAGGACGGAGTGCCCGTCAACCTCGGTGTCCGCATGGAGATCCGGATCCTGATGGGCGAGCGCGCCCTGCTGGACGACGACTCCACCGCCGCCTACATCGAGGGCTACGGTCCCGTCCCGGCCGATCTCGCCCGCAAGATGGTCGGCGCGAGCTCCCAGACCTGGATACGGCGGCTGTACACCGACCCGGTGACCGGTCGGCTGGACGGGATGGACCAACGCCGCCGGGACTTCCCCGACAGCATCAAGATGTTCCTCCAGCTGCGCGACCGGCGGTGCCGCACGCCGTGGTGCGATGCGCCGATCCGGCACTTCGACCACATCGTCGGCTACGCGATCGGCGGCGAGACCTCCGTCGAGAACGGGGAGGGCACCTGCGCGTTCTGCGACATCAACAAGGCGGGGAAGGGCTGGAGCTACAGCCGGAACGTCTCGGACGGCGTCATCACGGTGACCACCCCGACGGGGCACACCTACCGCTCCGTGGAGCCGTCGCTGCCCGCGCCGAAGCCGTGGCCGACCGCCGGCGTGCAGTGCACGTGCGGCGCAGGAGTCACCGCACAGTGACGACCCGGGTGGTGGCACTCGCTGTCCGGAACGCATCGCCGGCATACGCGACCTGGACCTGGTGCCGCCCCCTGGCGAGCACCAGCGTGGTGGATGCCTTCCCGGCCGCGAGGCGGAGCACCTTCGGCTGTCGCCAGTCGATGAGCACCACGACGAGACCGGTGGCCGGCCCGCCCTGTGCCGGGGTCGGGCGCACGGACACCGACACCTTCGTGGGACTTCCGGCGAGCGGCGAGGACGGGGTGATCGTCAGCGCGGTGGTGGTGGTCGCCTGGCCCACCCGGATCGTTGTCGTCCCCCTGCTGGGCAGGACCTGTGTGTCACCGAGATACCGGGCCTCGACGGTGTGCGATCCCGGCGCGAGCAACGGCAGGTCGACGTGGACCGCGGACACCCCGGGGAACTCCTCCGGTGCCTGCACGTCCGTCACGAAGGTCCCGTCGACGAACACCTCCGTGGTGCCCGTGGGGGTGAAACCGATGATCACCTCGGTGGTCTCGACCAGGATGCCGGCCGGTTGGCCGTAGTTGATCGAGGCGTCGTCCGGCGTCAGGACCGTCGTCGACGGGAAGCTCGCCACCTCCACGCTGGAGACGAACCGGCCACTCCCGTCCACCGTGCTGGCGAAGGCCTGCGACGCGAGATCGCTCGTCTCGGTCACGGTGTCGTCGCGCCCGTCCCCGTCGGCATCGGTGACGGTCAGGTCGACCGGCGCCTGGGTGCTGCGGGGTGCGGTCTCGACCACGAAGTCGTCGGCGGTGCGGCGCAGGGTGGACAGCTCGCCGACCAGGTAGCCGTCGAAGAAGAGTTGCCAGGAGCCGTCGTCCCGGACCTGACCCAGACCCTTGAGGAAGTAGTCGTAGTCGCAGTCGCCGAACCCGGTGGCCTCGTGCTCGAAGGTCCGGCCGGCGAAGGCGCCCGCGGTGTCGGCCGGCGTGATGACGATCAGGCAGTTCTCGAAGTCCGTGGTGACGTACTCGATCGCGTCGGCGGTGCCGTCACCGGTGAGGTCCCCGGCGGGAAGTACCGGAGGCGCACCGGCCGGCAGGGCGACGAGCATTCCGGCGAGCAGACTCAGCACTGTCATCACGGCGGGCCACCTCCGACCGGCGAGGCGGACGTCGTCGTCCGCTGCCGGTCATGGTCCGCCGTCGCCCACCCGGCAGGGAACCGCCGGACGGTGGGTGTCGACCCGACTACTCGCTGTCGACGATCTCGCGCGATCCGGCGGGCAACGCACGCTCGTGGTTGATCGTGCCGGGCAGTACCTTGCGCGCCTTCTTGGCCGGCCGGTCGTTGGCGATCAGCACCGCCATCCACGGCAATGGGATCGACAGGCCGATCAGAACGATGGCCAGCCATGGGATCTGGTAGCAGAGCACACCGGCCACCAGCAGCGGGATGCGCATCGACATCATGAGGATGTAGCGCTTGCGGCGGGCCTTGAACTGCTCGTCGTAGGGCAGTTCGGCGGCGGTGATCACCGCCGGCGCAGGCTTGCGGCCCTGGGTCTGACGTGCCGACTCGGTCACTGCACCATCCTCCTCGCGCTGCGGCCGCTCACCGGATCGCCCGGCGACCCCGCAGGGCGGCACCGCTCGTCACGCTACTCCGCCGTCCGGGACCGACGAAGAAGTCACGATCAGGCGCCGGCCTTCGCCGCGGCCTTCGCTGCCTTTTTCGCGGCCCGCACCAGCACCAGCGAGTCGGGATCGATGACGTCCGCGACCGACTTGTGGACCCCGGCCTCGCCGTAGGGTGCCGAGGCCTCGCGCCAGCCGGGCGGGGTGATGCCGTACTGCTTGCCGAGCAGCGCCACGAAGATCGTCGACTTGGCCGCTCCGAAGCCCGGCAGCGCGGCGACCCGCTTCTTCAGTTCCTTGCCGTCGGCGGCGTCGGCCCAGAGGTTCGCCGCGTCCCCGTCGTACTGCTCGACCAGCACCTGGCACACGGACTGCACCCGGCCCGCCATCGACCCCGGGAACCGGTGCACTGCCGGCGGGCGCGAGCAGATCTCCTTGAACACCTCCGGGTCGGCGGCGGCGATGGCCGCGACGTCGAGGGAGCCGCCCATCCGTTCGGCGATGACGGCCGGGCCGGCGAAGGCCTTCTCCATCGTCACCTGTTGGTCGAGCACCATGCCGATCAGCAGCGCGTTCGGGTCGGTGGACAGCAGGTGGTCGGCAGCCGCGATGCCGGTGAGGAACAGATGACGGTCGTCCATGCCGCCCAGCGTCGCAGACCGCCCCCGTCCGATCCAGCAGGTGCACCTAGCCTGGGCCGGTGACACCTCCACTGACCGATCCCGCCGTCGTCGACGACCTCGGCACCGACCTGCGCGCCGCCGGGTTCGACGCCACCGGCGTCCCCGAGCTGCTCGGATCCTCCGCACACCGAGCGCTCGGCCGGGGCGAGTTCGTCCCCGCCCTGCTGGCCACCGAGGACGGCGCACCGCTGTCCACCCTGATCCGGCTGTTCCTGCTGGGCACCACCGAGTCGTCCGCGGCGGTCCGGGCGGCGCTGCCGGCCACGGGTATCGAGCGGGCGGTCGCGAACGGCGCGCTGGAACTCGTCGGCGAGGACGTCCGGGCCGGCCTGGACATCCGACCGCACGCCGACGACGAGTCCGAGTTCCTGGTGGTGTCCGACCTGGACTCCGACACCCGGCCCGGCCCGGTCCACGCCGAGCACGTGCTCGGCATCGGTGCCGCGTCGATCACCCTGGCGAATGCCGTCATCCGCGAGCAGGTCGGCACGGCACTGGACATCGGCGTCGGGTGCGGCATCCAGTCGGTGCACCTGGCATCCCACGCCGGGTACATCACGGCGACCGACGTCAGCACCCGGGCGCTGGCCCTGGCCGGCGCGACAGCCCGGCTCAACGGCCAGACCTGGGACCTCCGCCAGGGATCGCTCTTCTCCCCCGTCGCCGGCGAGCGCTTCGACCTCATCGTCTCCAACCCGCCGTTCGTCATCGGGACCGGGCGGAAGCAGTACACCTACCGGGACTCCGGGGTGGCCGGCGACGGCATCTGCGAGCAGTTGATCCGCGGCCTGCCCGACCACCTGAACGAGGGCGGCACGGCGCAGCTGCTGGCGAACTGGATCGTCCGTGAGGACACCGACTGGCGGGACCGGGTCGGCAGCTGGGTCGCGGCCACCGGGCTGGACGGCTGGGTGGTGCAGCGGGAGCTCGCCGACCCGGCCGAGTACGTCGCGCTCTGGCTCAAGGACGCCGGGGAGACCGGTGGGCAGGCGGAGGCCACCGCCCGCGCCTGGCTCGAGTGGTTCCGCGCGGAGAAGGTCGCCGGCATCGGGATGGGCGTGCTCACCCTGCGCCGCACCGATTCCGACGACCCCGACGTGGTGCTCGACGAGATCACCGGCGCCGGGGAGGAGGTGACCGGTCCGGAGGCCGCCGCGTTCCTGGCCCGCCGCGACTGGCTGCGGGACGTCTCCGACGCCGAGCTGCTGGCCACCCCGCTGTCACTCGCGTCCACCGTGATCCTGGAGGACCGGTCGATCGCCACCGACAACGGCTGGTCGACGGTGCTGCGCATGCTCCGCCGCCCGGGCGGGCCCGGCGCGACGCTGCAGGTGGACGACTGGGGGCGCACCCTGCTCGCCGGTTGCCAGGGCAAAGTGCCGACGGCCGTGCTGGTCGAACTACTCGCCGGGGTGCACGGGGTCGAACCGGATGCCCTCGCCGCGGCGGTGCTGCCGGCGCTGCGCGTGGGGGTCACCCGGGGCCTGCTCCACCCGGTGGAGACCGACGACTGAGAGTCAGCCCGTGATGCGCCGGGTGAGCTCCTTGCCCAGCAGCCGCGCAGCGATCGGCACCACGCGGCGGAACCCGCCGACCGATCCCACCGACAGCGCGGAGAACACGGCGAACAGCGACCCGGCGGAGAACGCGGAGCCGATCGACAGCACCGAACCCGCCGACCCGATCGACAGGATCGACCCGGCGCTGCCGATGGACAGGATCGACCCGGCCGATCCGATGGAGAGGATGGAGCCCGAGGAGCCGGTGGACCACAGCGACCCGTCCACGGGGTACCGCTCTGCGGATGTCATGCGGACATCGTGCCGCCTTCTGCTTCGATGGCGCCTGTGAAGGCCGTCATCACCCGGGTCACCGGTGCCAGCGTTCGGGTCGACCGCGAGGTGGTCGGTGCGATCGACCGGCCCGGTCTGCTCGTGCTGCTGGGGGTCACCCACGAGGACACCACCGCCACCGCCGACACCATGGCTCGCAAGATCCACGAGCTGCGGATCCTGCGCGACGACCGGTCGGTGGCCGACAGCGACGCCCCGGTGCTGGTTGTGAGCCAATTCACACTTTACGGATCGACGAAGAAGGGGCGCCGCCCGAGCTGGACCGCCGCTGCCCCCGGACCGGTCGCCGAACCGCTGGTCGATGCCGTCGTCGCCGCCCTGCGCGACCGCGGAGTCGAGGTGGCCACCGGCAGGTTCGGCGCGATGATGGAGGTCGCCAGCGTCAACGACGGACCGTTCACGGTGATCGTCGAGATCTGACCCGCCACACCAGCGGACCAACCGCAGGTGGCCTGGTGTCCGGTTTGCCGGGCTTCCGGCTACCCGGTGTGAGCCCGCGGTGAACCCGGTCGGGAATACCGCCGAAGTGGACAGGCGTTCACATGGTGTTCCCATCGACGGCACAGCGGCCTCGCCGCACGCCGGGTGTCTGATGCTCGATCAAGAGGCCGACCGATCCCGGGACGCCGACCGACCCGGAGCACGCAGCGCGGGTCGGCGGAGAACTCCCACCGGGACCACCGATCTCGGGCAGCACCCCGCACCACCGAGCAGCACCACCACGCTTCAGGAACCAATCCGCGAGTGTGGCCGGGACCGAACCGGGGAACGAATCCCGGGCGAGGGGCGTTTGAACAAGCGTAGGCGCCCTCGACTCCGGCGCCACCCAGCTTCACAGGAGGGAGCACCACGATGACCGCTTCCCGCACGAGGAATACCGACACAGTAGCAGCGGACAACGACCTCGCCGAGGTCGTCACCCTGTCCCGCCAGCCGCGGCCGGAGCCCGAGGATCTCGACGCCCAGGGGCCTTCCGCCGATCTCGTCCGTGTGTACCTCAACGGTATCGGCAAGACCGCACTGCTGACCGCCGAACAGGAGGTCGAGCTGGCCAAGCGCATCGAGGCCGGCGTCTTCGCGGCACACAAGCTCGAAACCGCCTCGCGGCTCAGCCCGCAGAAGAAGGCGGACCTGCGCGCCGTCGTCCGCGGCGGGCAGCGCGCCCGGAACCACCTGCTGGTGGCCAATCTCCGGCTGGTCGTCTCGCTGGCCAAGCGGTACACCGGCCGCGGCATGCCGCTGCTCGACCTGATCCAGGAGGGCAACCTGGGGCTCATCCGTGCAGTCGAGAAGTTCGACTACACCAAGGGTTTCAAGTTCTCCACCTACGCCACCTGGTGGATCCGGCAGGCCATCTCGCGGGGTATGGCGGACCAGGGCCGCACCATCCGGCTCCCCGTCCACCTCGTCGAGCAGGTCAACAAGCTGTCCCGGATGCGGCGTGAACTGCACCAGCAGCTGGGCCGTGACGCGACCATGGCCGAACTGGCCGCCGAGTCCGGTATCCCCGAGGAGAAGATCGCCGATCTCCTCGACCACGCCCGGGATCCGGTCAGCCTGGACATGCCGGTCGGCACCGACGAGGAGGCGCCGCTCGGCGACTTCATCGAGGACTCGGAGTCGACGTCGGCCGAAACGCTGGTCGTCGCCGGCTTCATGCACGACGACATCAACCGGGTGCTGCGCACTCTCGACGACCGGGAGCGCTCGGTGGTCCGGATGCGCTACGGCCTGGACGACGGCCGCCCGCGCACCCTCGACGAGATCGGCCGCACCTTCGGCATCTCGCGCGAGCGGGTCCGGCAGATCGAGCGTGACTCGATGGCCAAGCTGCGCACCGGCGACCGCTCGGAGATGCTCCGCGCCTACGCCAGCTGATCGTCAGCACCGCACCCGAAAGCCCGCCGCCGGACGAACCGGCGGCGGGTTTTCGGCATCAACGGGGCGTTCTCAGCGCAGCCGGCGGCGGAGGTCCGGCCGCACCCCGGCCGGACCGATCCGGCCCTCGGCCCCGGTGACCACGATCCCGGCGGGCCCGGCCAGCACCGGCAGCAGCCGGAGCTCGACCAGCTCGGGGACGTCGTCGGCCAGCGCGGACAGCCGTAGCGCCAGATCGGCCAGCGGCGCCCGGTCCACCACCGCGGTGCCCCGGTAACCGTCCAGCAGCGGCGCCGCGCGCGGGCCGGCGATCAGGTCGACGGCGTCGGAGTCGGACAACGGCACCGCCCGGAACGCACGGTCGTCGAGCAGATCGGTGGCCACACCACCGATCCCGAAGGACACCAGCGCACCGAAGCTCGGGTCGCCGGTGATGGTCAGCACCGTCGGTACGGTGGCCCGGTCCACCGGCGCCTGCTGCTGCACGTAGACCCGGCTGGCGCCGGCCCCGGCGAGATCGGCGTAGGCGTCGACCACGTCGTCGGCGTCGTCCAGCCCGACCCGCACGCCGCGCTGGTCCAGCCGGTGCCGCAGTCCCCGGTCCAAGGCCTTGAGCACCACCGGGTAGCCGATCTCCTCCGCCGCCCGCGCCGCGTCCTCCACGTCCGCGGCCACCTGGAACGGCGCGATCCCGATCCCGTAGCAGTCCAGCAGTGCCACCAGCTCGTCATCGGTCAGCTCGCGTTCCGCCCGGACCGCCCAGGCGTCCAACAGAGCCCGCGCCGCCGCCCGGGAGGCGATCCGCTCCGCGGTGTCGTCGGCCGGCATCTCTCCTGCCGGCCGGGAGCGCCAGGCGGCGTACCGCACCGCGTGCGCCAGCGCCGCCACTGCCCGCTCCGGGGTGCGGAACGACGGCACCGACCCGCGGGCCGCTCCCCCTGCCGGGTCCGGCACCACCAGCGAGGCAGCCAGCCCGTCGACGGCCAGGAACGTGGTCATCACCGGTACCCGGGACCCGGCCGCGGCGTCCCGCAGGGCCTGGGCGTGCTCCTGCCCGGCCACCGCCACCGGCGGCACGTAGACCACCACGACCGCGTCGACATCGGTGCGCGCCACGGCGATCCGGACCGCGTCGGCGAGCTCGGCGGGCGAGACGTTCACCCCGAAGTCGACCGGCACCTCGTCGACCACGGTCAGCCCGGCGTCCAGGCAGGCGTCCAGCGCGAGCACCCCGAGAGCGGTCGAGTTCCCGAGCACCGCCACCCGGACGCCCTGCGGCAACGGCTGGTTCGCCAGCAGCTGCGCGACATCGAAGGCCTCGGTGAGGGTGTCGGTCCGGATCACCCCGGACTGGGCGAACAGCGTGGCCACCGCGTCGTCGCCCATGCTCACCGAGGACAGCGCCAGCCCCGGGCTGACCGTGGCGTGCCGGCCCGACTTCACCGCGATCACCGGCTTGGTCCGGGCGAGCTTGCGGGCCAGCCGGGCGAACTTGCGCGGGTTGCCGAAGGACTCGAGGTACAGCAGGACGACCTCGGTGCGGTCGTCGGAGGCCCAGAACTGCAGGAGGTCGTTGCCGGAGACGTCGGCCCGGTTCCCGGCCGAGACGAAGCTGGACAGGCCGAGCGTGCGGCCGGCCGCGTCGGCGAGGATCGCGATGCCGAGAGCCCCGGACTGGCAGAAGAAGCCGACCCGGCCCGGCCCGGGCACGACCGGGGCCAGGGTGGCGTTCAGCCGGACGTCCGGGTCGGTGTTGACCAGCCCCAGGCAGTTCGGGCCGAGCACCCGCATGCCGTTGGCCCGGGCCAGTGACACCATCCGGCGCTGGACGTCTGTCCCGGCGCCGCCGACGTCGGCGAACCCGGAGGTCACCACGACCAGCCCGTGCACGCCCTTCTGTCGGCAGTCCTCCAGCACGTCCGCGACGTTCGCCGCCGGCACGGTCACCACCGCGAGGTCGACCGGGTCGGGGATGTCGCCGACCCGCGGGTAGGCGCGCACCCCCTGCACCGAGATGCTGTCCGGGTTGACCGGGTACACCGGGCCGGTGAATCCCGTGCGCAGCAGGTTCACCAGCACCGCGTGGCCGAGCTTGGTCGGCTCGTTGGACGCCCCGATGACGGCGACCGACCGGGGCGCCAGCAGGCGAGCGATCGACCGCGCCTCGGCCCGGTGCTCGCGGCTCTCCACCACCGCGCGGGACTTCTCGGTCGGCGCCAGATCCAGCACGAGATCGACGACGCCCGAGGAGAACTGGCGGCTGGCGCCGTAGCCGGCGTCGACGAACACCCGCAGCATCTGCTGGTTCTCGGCGAGCACCTCGGCGGTGAACCGCCGGATGCCGCGCTCGGCGGCCGCCGCGGCCAGGTGCTCGAGCAGGATCGACCCGAGACCACGGCGCTGCTGGGCGTCCTCGACGACGAACGCGACCTCGGCGGCCTCGGGGTCGGCGTGGTCCCGGTGGCAGGTGCCGACCGCGATCACCTCCCCGCCGAGCTCGGCGAGCAGGCCGATCGAGTCGACCTGGTCGACCCCGGTGAACACCCGCAGCTGCGAGCTCGACAACTGGTCGACCGCGGTGAAGTACCGGAAGTAGCGCGACCTGTCGCTCATCCGGTCGTGCATGGCGACGATGGCCGGGCCGTCGCCGGAGTTCACCGGGCGCAGGTGCACCGCCCCGCCGTCGGACAGCAGGACGTCGGCCTCCCAGTGCTCCGGGTACGGCTGCCCGGGCGGCACGGATGCAACGGTCTCAGTCACGCGGGTCCCACGGATCCAGCCCGTGCATCGGAAACAGCCGGCGCCGGACCTCCTCGATCACCCGGTCGACCGGCATCTCGCCGATCCCGTCCCAGCGCGGGACCTCGATCCCGTCCGGCTTCCCGTCCGACATCGTCTCCGGCAGCGGCACTCCCGGCCGCGCAGCCGTCGCCTGGTCCCGCCAGCCCGGCGGGGTCACGGTGTGCGGGTCGACGTCGCGGTCCAGCACGGTGGCGAGCAGGTGGGTCCAGGACCGGGGTACCACCCGGACGAGTGCGTAGCCGCCACCGCCCAGCGCCAGCCACCGCCCGCCGGTGGTCCTCTCGGCCAGGTCGCGCAGCGCCCGGTACGCGGTCAGGTGCCCGTCGACGGTGAGA
The DNA here is from genome assembly GCF_009707545.1 of Nakamurella alba. Taxonomy (NCBI): domain Bacteria; kingdom Bacillati; phylum Actinomycetota; class Actinomycetes; order Nakamurellales; family Nakamurellaceae; genus Nakamurella; species Nakamurella alba. The sequence continues at coordinate 266,585 of NZ_WLYK01000009.1, forward strand.
TTCAGGTCGGCCAAAGGATCTTCGGCATGCGAGTCGGCGCCCTGCTGGGTGACCAGCACCTCCGGCCGGAACGCGCTGACCAGCCCCGGTACCACCGCCTGGAAGGCCCGCAGCCACGGCATGTCCCCCGTACCCGGCGGCACCGGGACGTTGACCGCGGTCCCGGTCGCCTCCCCCGACCCGCACTCGGCCGGCCAGCCGGTGCCCGGCCAAAGCGCCGCCGGCGACTCGTGCAGCGACACGGTCAGCACCCGCGGGTCGTGGTAGAACGCCGCCTGCACGCCGTCGCCGTGGTGCACGTCGATGTCGACGTAGGCGACCCGCTGCACCCCGGAGTCGAGCAGCGCCCGGATCGCCAGCGCCGCGTCGTTGTAGATGCAGAAGCCGGCGGCGTCGTCCGCCATCGCGTGGTGCAGGCCGCCGGCGATGTTGACCGCTCGGTCCACCTCGCCGGCGGCGATGGCCCTGGCGGCGGCGATGGATCCGCCGGCGATCAGCGCGGTGGCGTCGTGCATGCCGGGCCAGACCGGGTTGTCGCTGCCGCCCAACCCGTGCCGTGGATGCGCCGGCGGCGGCACCTGGGAGGAGGCCTTGACCGCCGCGAGGTAGGCCGGGGTGTGCACGGTGAGCAGTTCGTCATCGGTCGCCGGTGGCGGCGAGTAGAGCGACACCCCGTCCAGCACACCCAGTTCGGCGGCCAGCGACCAGGTCAGCTCCCAGCGCAGCGGGTGGAACGGGTGCGACCCGCCGAGGTCGTACCTCAGCATGGCCGGGTCCCAGACCACCATCGGCTTCGGCATCGCCCCAGCCTAACCGGCGGCGATCACCCCGGCCGGAGCACCCGGAGCTCCCGGGAGTCCGGCCCGGGCCCCCGGTCAGCGCCCGAGGACCGACAACGGCACCGTTCAGCCGGAGTGCGCGGCCAGCAGCCGCTCGAACCCGCCGAGCGCGAAGCCCTGCCGACCCGCGGAGTCACCGGCGTTACCGGTCTCCGGCGCCGGCGAGATCGCCGGCCCAGCAGCGGACGGCCCAGCAACGGACGGCACCGCAGCGGACGGCACTGCGCCGGCCACCAGCGACGCCAGCTGCTCGCCGGCCCGGAGGATCCGGGCGTCCAGAGCGGCGTCGGCGTCGGCCCGGCCGAAGTCCTCGGTCGCGGCGTAGACGGCGGTCGGCACCGGCACGGTGCGCAGGTAGGACAGCAGGGGCCGGATGGCGTGCTCGGTGACCAGCGAATGCCGGGCCGAGCCGCCGGTGGCGCCGATCAGCACCGGCTTCCCCTCCAGCGACTCCGGGTCGAGCACGTCGAAGAAGGTCTTGAACAACCCGCTGAACGAGGCGCTGAACACCGGGCTGATCACGATCACCCCGTCGGCGCCGAGCACCGTGTCGATCGCCACCTGCAGCCGGGCCCCGGCGAAGCCGGTGACCAGGTTGTCGGCGAGATCCCTGGCGTGCTCCCGCAGTTCGACGACCTCGACGGAGGCCGCCACCCCCTGGGCCGCCAGGGCGGCGACCGCGGAGTCGGCGAGCCGGTCGGCGAGCAACCGGCTGGCCGACGGCGTCCCCAGACCCGCGGTGACCACCGCGAGGCGGACGGACGAGGCGGTCATCGCGCACCCGCAGCGGTGAGGTCAGCAGCGGAGTCGGCAGCGGCGCGCGAGGCGGCGAGCAGGCTCTGGTGGGTCGGCGCGTCCGGCACCGAGGCGGGCCGGCCGATCGCGAACTCCTTGCGCAGCACCGGGACGACCTCCTCGCCCAGGATGTCGAGCTGCTCCAGCACCGTCTTGAGCGGCAGGCCGGCATGGTCCATCAGGAACAGCTGGCGCTGGTAGTGGCCGAAGGTCTCGCGGAAGCTCAGGGTCTTCTCGATGACCTGCTGCGGGCTGCCCACGGTCAGCGGGGTCATCTCGGTGAAGTCCTCGAGGCTCGGGCCGTGCCCGTAGACCGGGGCGTTGTCGAAGTACGGCCGGAACTCGCGCACCGCGTCCTGCGAGTTCTTCCGCATGAACACCTGGCCGCCCAGCCCGACGATCGCCTGCTCGGCAGTGCCGTGCCCGTAGTGCTCGAACCTGTTGCGGTACAGCTCGATCAGCCGCTGGAAGTGCGAGCTCGGCCAGAAGATGTTGTTCGCGAAGAAGCCGTCACCGTAGTAGGCGGCCTGCTCGGCGATCTCCGGGCTGCGGATCGACCCGTGCCAGACGAACGGCGGGACGTCGTCCAGCGGGCGGGGTGTCGAGGTGAAGGAGCGCAGCGGCGTGCGGAAGGTGCCCTTCCAGTCGACGACGTCCTCGCGCCACAGCCGGCGCAGCAGGTGGTAGTTCTCCACCGCCAGCTCGATGCCCTTGGTGATGTCCTGCCCGAACCACGGGTAGACCGGGCCGGTGTTGCCGCGGCCCATCATCAGGTCCACCCGGCCGTCGGCCAGGTGCTGCAGCATCGCGAAGTCCTCGGCGATCTTCACCGGGTCGTTGGTGGTGATCAGCGTGGTCGAGGTGGACAGGATCAGCTTCTCGGTACGGGCGGCGATCCAGCCGAGCATGGTGGTCGGCGACGACGGCACGAACGGCGGGTTGTGGTGCTCGCCGGTGGCGAACACGTCCAGCCCGACCTCCTCGGCCTTCAGCGCGATGGTGGTCATGGCCTTGATCCGCTCCGCCTCGGTGGGCGTGCGGCCGGTCGTCGGGTCCTCGGTGACGTCGCCGACGGTGAAGATTCCGAACTGCATGGCTGGTGCCTTCCTCGGGTGCGGTGGGGTTCCGCGGTGGCTGCAGAATTTCTATGCACCCGCATGAACTTCTGCAGCCTACCGGGTATTCCCACCGCTCCCGCCTGCGACGACCGTCACCCCGGCACCCCACCCGATCGCCGGGAACCGGGGCTCAGCCGGTCTCGACCGGACGCTGGAGCGCGCACCACTGCGAGTACGACCCGGGATACAGCGCCAGCTCGACCCCGGCCACCCGTCCGGCCAGGATCAGGTGGCAGGCCGTCACCCCTGATCCGCAGGACGCGACCGCCGGCGTCGCCGGCCGGATCCCGGCGGCGTCGAAGACCTGACGGAGTTCCGCCGCCGGCCGCAGCCGGAAGTCGTCCGTGTACAGCTCGGCGAACGGCAGGTTGACCGCACCGGGGATGTGCCCGGCCACCGGGTCCAGCGGCTCGAACTCGCCGCGGTACCGGGCGGCGGCCCGGGCATCGAGCAGGATCCCGGCGGCCGTGGGCTCGTCCAGTTCCGACACGTCGACGACCGGCATCGCCCCGGCGGCGACCGTTACCGTGCCCGGCTCCGGCACCACCTCCCCGGTCTCCAGAGGCCCGGTCCAGGCGGCCAGACCACCGTCCAGCACCCGGACGTCCCGGAGCCCGGACCAGCGGGCCACCCACCACGCCCGGACCGCGGCGGACCCGTCGTGGCCGTCGTGGACCACCACCGTGTCGCCGTCGTCGATCCCGCACCGGCGCCACACCTCCTGCAGCGCCGCCGGGTCCGGCAGCGGGTGCCGGCCACCGGTCCCGGCCGGCCCGGCCAGATCGCGGTCCAGGTCGACGAACACCGCCCCGGGCAGGTGCCCGGCGAGGTAGGCGTCGTGGTCGGCGCCGGCGCCGACCTTCCAGCGCACGTCGAGCAGCACGACCGCGGCTGCATCCGGCCCGTCGAGCAGTGCGGCGAGGTCGGCGGGGTCGAGGAGATCGGAGGTCATCGCACCATCCTGACGTGCCCGATGCGGCCGCTCACCGGTGGTGCCGTGTTCACCGGACGCGAACTGCCCGGACCTGTGTGCTCCGGGTAGCATCGAAGACCGCAGAAGGGGCTGATGTGAACGACCTGATCGATACCACCGAGATGTACCTGCGCACGATCTTCGAGCTGGAGGAAGAGGGCATCTTCCCGCTCCGTGCGCGCATCGCGGAGCGGCTCAACCAGAGCGGCCCGACCGTCAGCCAGACGGTCGCCCGCATGCAGCGCGACGGGCTGCTGGTGGTCTCCGACGACCGCCACCTCGAGCTGACCGACCTCGGTCGCGACCGGGCGGTCTCGGTGATGCGCAAGCACCGGCTGGCCGAGCGGCTGCTGCTGGACGTGATCGGGCTGGACTGGCGCGACGTGCACGTCGAGGCCTGCCGCTGGGAGCACGTGATGAGCGACCAGGTGGAGCAGAAGCTGGTGGCCCTGCTCGGCCATCCGCAGGTCTCCCCGTACGGCAACCCGATCCCCGGCCTGGACCACCTCGGTGTGGAGAACTCGCACGTGGAGGAGACGCATGCCGACCTGATCGGCGCCGACGTCGCCGCCGAGCGCGGCGGCAACTACGAGGTCCGGCGGATCATCGAGATCGTGCAGAACCAGCCCGGGGTGATGGACCGGCTGCAGCGCGGCGGGATCAAGCCGGGCGCGGTGCTGGAGTTCGCGGTCCGCGGCCCGCAGCTGGTCGCCGTCGACGGCGGCATCACCACCGAGCTGCCGCCCGAGGTCGCGCACGGGATCCACGTCCGCCCGGCCTGACCGGCGCGGCACGCACCGGGTCCGGCCCCCGCACGTGGGAGCCGGACCCCGGTAGTTTCAGGACACCGCAGCCACCAGGCCCAGGCGGTCGATGATCTCGTCGGCCTCCTGGGCCGGTTTGCGTCCGCCGACCTCCACGGTCAGGCTGCGCTCCCCCGGGCCGGGCGGTTCCAGGGTGGAGATCTGCGAGTCGAGCAGCGCCGCGGGCATGAAGTGGTCCGTGCGCGCCGTCATCCGCCGACCGATCTGCTCGCGGGACCCGCTCAGGTGCACGAACACCACGTTCTCGCCGCGCAGCCGGTCCCGGTAGATCCGCTTGAGCGCCGAGCAGGTGATCACCCCGGGCCGGCCGGCCAGCGTGTGCTCCTGGATCCACGAGGCGACGGTGTCCAGCCAGGGCCAGCGGTCCTCGTCGGTGAGCGGGTGCCCGGCGGCCATCTTCTCCACGTTGGAGTCCGGGTGCAGGTCGTCGCCCTCCTCCAGGTCCCAGCCCAGTCGCCCGGCGAGAAGTCCTGCGACGGTGGACTTCCCGCTGCCGGACACACCCATCACCACCAGCACGGGCGGCTGCTCGGGCACGCTCATGACACGAAGATCGACAGGATCATCACGCCGCCGAGACCGGCCAGGGAGATCAGGCACTCCATGATCGTCCACGATTTCAGCGTCTGTCCGACGGTGGTGCCCATGTACTCCTTCACCAGCCAGAAGCCGGCGTCGTTGACGTGGCTGAGGAACACCGACCCGGCCCCGATCGCCAGCACCATCAGCGCCACCATCGGCGAGGACAGGTTCTCCGCCACCGGCGCCAGGATGCCGGACGCGGTCACCGTGGCCACCGTCGCCGAGCCGGTGGCGATGCGGATCAGCACCGCCACGATCCACGCCAGCAGCAGCACCGACAGGCTGGAGCCCTCGATCGCGTCGGCCACCACCTGACCGATCCCGGTGTCGATCAGCACCTGCTTGAGGCCGCCGCCGGCGCCGACGATCAGCAGGATCCCGGCGATCGGCGGCAGCGACTTCTCCAGCGTCCCGGCGACCGCCGACCGGTCCATCCCGCCGCCCGGGGCGAGCAGGAAGATGCCGGCGATCACCGCGATGGTCAGCGCCACCGGCGGGTTGCCCAGGAAGTCGAGCAGGCCCTTCCAGCCGGCGTCCGACCCCTCGGCGAACACGTCCGCGAGAGCCTTGGCGAGCATGAGCAGCACCGGCAGCAGGATCGAGGTGACGGTGACCCAGAACGACGGCCGGCGGCGCACCGGAGCATCCGCGTGGTCAGCCCTGTCGAGAGCGGTGCCCGACCCACCGGAAGCGGTTGCCCCGCCATCGGTCTCGAACAGTGCGGGCACCGGGACCGGGGCCCACTTCGCCGCGAACCGGCTGAACAGCGGCCCGGCGATCGCAACCGTCGGTATGGCGACCAGCACGCCGAAGGCCAGGGTCAGGCCGAGATTCGCGCCGAGGGTGGTGACCGCGGTCAGCGGACCGGGGTGCGGCGGCACCAGGCCGTGCATGGCGGACAGGCCGGCCAGTGTCGGGATGGCGATCCGCATCAGCGGCAGCCCGGACCGGCGCGCCACCAGGATGATCACCGGGATCAGCAGCACCAGGCCGACCTCGAAGAACATCGGCAGACCGATCAGGGCACCGACCAGACCCATCGTCCACGGCAACGCCTTCGGGCTGGACCGGGCGACCAGCGTGTCGACGATCCGGTCGGCGCCGCCGGAGTCGGCGAGCAACTTGCCGTACATGGCGCCGAGGCCGATGAGCACACCGACACCACCCATGGTGGTGCCGAACCCGGCACCGAAACTCTTGATGGCGGCGGCCGCGTCGAGCCCGGCGCCGATGCCGATGCCGACCGCGCCGATCAGCAGCGCCAGGAACGGGTGCACCTTCAACCAGGTGATCAGCACGATCACCACCGCGATGCCGATCACGGCGGCCAGGATCAGTTGGGACGTCGAGCCGCTGGGAACGATCGTGTCGTCCGCGGCGAGGAGCAGGGCGTTCACACATCTCTCCGATGAGATCGGGCCGGGTCGGGCGTGCCAGGGAACCGTGGAGGCCCTGACCGGCGGGGGCCGTGCAACAGGTGGGGCAAGTCTGCGTCAATCATATGATTTGTGCAAGACCTTTCGTCGAATCATCTGCGAATAGTCCCAACCGACCGAGTGTCGGCCGGTGATTGACCACCCTCCGGCGGCCTGCCTGGCGATACTGGGGCGGTGACGGACACCCCGGAGCCCGCCGGCCCCCGCAACCTGCACGACTCCGTCGTGCAGCGCTGGGGCGCGGAGATCGTCGACGGCACCCTGCCCACCGGCAGCCGGGTGGTCGCCGACGAGGCCGCCGAGCGGTTCGGGGTGTCCCGGTCGGTGATCCGCGAGGCGGTCCGGGTGCTCGAGTCGATGGGCCTGCTGGCCACCCGGCGCCGCGTCGGCATCACCGTGCAGCCCCCCGAGGGCTGGAACCCGTTCGACCCCAACATCATCCGCTGGCGACTGGCCGGCCCGGACCGCGACGCGCACCTGCGTTCGCTGGGCGAGTTGCGCGGCGCCGTCGAACCGCTGGCCGCCCGACTCGCCGCCGAGCGCGCAGACCCGGAGGACTGCGGCCGACTGACCGCGGCGGTGATCGGCATGTCGGCCACCGCCCGCGCGGCCGACGGTGCGGCCTATCTCGGCCACGATGCCGATTTCCACCGCGCCCTGCTCCGCGCCTCCGGCAACCCGATGCTGGCCGGCCTGTCGCAGGTGGTGGTCGAGGTGCTGGCCGGGCGCACCCGGCACGCCCTGATGCCGCGGACCGCGGTGCCGGAGGCGGTGCAGTGGCACGCCGCCGTCGCCGCCGCCGTGCAGGCGGGCGACCCGGACGCCGCCGAGGAGATGATGCGCCGGATCATCGGCGAGGCGGGCGACGCCCTGGCCCGGCAGCAGGCCGCGGACCGCCGCGGCTGACACCCGCACGAGCCCGAACGACCCCGACTCACACCGGAGATCCGCCCGCATCCCCTCCGCGGACGTGACAGCATCCGGGCATGGCCCTGCACCGCTCCGCCCTGCGCGACCAGCCCGTCCTGCACACCGCCCGCCTGGAACTGCGCCAGCTCGGGCCGGAGTACATCGAGGACTCGATGAACTCGCTGGGTGACCCGGAGGGCAACCGGATGACCGGCACCCAGACCACGTTCACCCGCGAGCAGGTGCTGGAGTTCCTGACCGGACTGCCCGGTCGCGACGACCGGGCGGACTTCGCGATCATCGGGCAGGAGGACGGCCGGTTCTACGGCGAGGTGGTGCTGAACGGGCTCGACGAGGACAACGCGTCGATGAACTACCGGATCGCCATGGTGCCCGGTGACGGCAGCACCGGCGGGCGCGGGCGAGGGCTCGGCACGGAGGCCGGGAAGGCAGTGGTGGACTGGGGTTTCGACGCCGTCGGCCTGCACCGCATCGGTCTGGACGTCTTCGACTTCAACCCGCGCGGCCTCCGCTCGTACGAGAAGATCGGCTTCACCGTGGAGGGCCGGCAGCGGCACACCCTGCTCTGGGACGGCACCTGGTCCGACTCGATCCTGATGGGCATGCTGCACGACGATCCACGGCCGGACCGCTGATGCGGGTGCGGCGTACCCTCGACGCGGTGACGGCCCAGCACCCCGGCGCGGTCCTCGCCCCGCCGGTCCCACCCGAGGTGGCCGCAGCGACCCTCGCGGATCTGTTGCGGGGCGGCCGGTTCGCCGTGCTCACCGGGGCCGGCCTGTCCACCGACTCCGGCATCCCCGACTACCGCTCCCCCGGCGCCCCGGTCCGGTCGCCGATGACCGCCACCGAGTTCCGCTCCGGACCCGTTGCCCGGCAACGCTACTGGGCCCGAAGCTACCTCGGCTTCGGCCGGATGGCCCGGGCCCTGCCGAACGCCGGCCATCGGGCGCTGGCCGCCCTGGAGCACGCCGGCCGGACGACCACCACCATCACCCAGAACGTCGACGGCCTGCACGGCGAGGCCGGCAGCCGCCGGGTCGTCGACCTGCACGGCCGGATCGACGAGGTGCGCTGCCTGGACTGCGGCCAGGTCACCGCCCGGGACGAGCTGCAGCAGCGGATGGCCGCGCTGAACCCGGACTTCGCTGCGCACCAGGACCTCTCGGTCAACCCGGACGGCGACGTCGACTTCGAGGACACCGACGGCTTCCGGGTCCCGGTCTGCCGGCGGTGCACCGGGGTGCTCAAACCGCGGGTGGTATTCTTCGGCGACAGTGTCCCGAAAGACACGGTGGAGCAGTGCTTCTCGGCCGTCGAAACCTCGGATGCGCTGCTGGTGGCCGGATCCTCGCTGACCGTGATGTCCGGGCTGCGTTTCGTCCGGCGGGCCGCGGCGCTGGGCCGGCCAGTGGCCATCCTCAACCGCGGCACCACCCGCGGCGACGAGCTGGCCACCGTCCGGCTGGACGCCGGTTGCTCGGAGACCCTGGCCGGGCTGGCCCGGTCGCTGGATCACCGGCCCGACCGCGCGGCGGACAGCCGCTGATCCGGCGACCCGCCCGCCTTGCGATGATGGGCGGGCAGCGGACCCGTCGAGAGCAGGAGTGCGGATGACACATGTCCCCGTGGTGGACCTGGACCGGGATCCCGACGCCGTCGGCGCCGAGCTGGACGACATCTGCGCCGAGGTCGGGTTCTTCCAGGTGATCGGGCACGGCGTGCCGACGGCGGTGACCGACGCGGCCTGGGACGCCGCGGTCGCGTTCTTCGAGCTGCCGCTGCCCGACAAGCTCGCGGTCCGCCCGCGCAGCCCCGACTACCCGTACGGCTACATCCCGATGGCCGCCGAGTCGCTGTCGCAGTCGGTCGGCGGGCAGTCACCGCCGGACCTCAAGGAGGTCTACAACGCCGGCCCGGTCGACGCCCCGACCAGCGCCGTGTGCGAGGACGAGGCCTGGGTGTGGTCGCCGAACCTCTGGCCCACCGGGCTGCCCGAGCTCAAGGACAGCTGGACGGTGCACCACCGGTCGATGCTGGAGCTGTCCGGCCGGATCATGTCGCTGTTCGCCCGCGGACTCGGCCTCGACCCGCAATACTTCGCCCACAGCGTCGACCGGTCGGCCAGCGCCGTGCGCGCCCTGTGTTACCCGGCCCGCACCCAGGCACCGGGCGAGAACCAGTTCCGGGCCGGGGCGCACACCGACTACGGCACGCTCACCCTGCTGCGCCAGGACACCGTCGGCGGGCTGCAGGTACAGACGCAGTCCGGGGACTGGGCCGACGTCACCCCGATCGACGGGGCGTTCGTGGTGAACATCGGCGACCTGATGGCGCGCTGGACCAACGACCGCTGGCGGTCCACCCTGCACCGGGTGGTGGACCCGCCCGCGCTGCCCGACGGCAGCTTCGGCCGCCGGCACAGCATGCCGTTCTTCCACAACGCCAACTGGGACGCCGTGGTCGAGTGCCTGCCGACCTGCCTGGCGCCAGGTGCGACGCCGAAGTACGAGCCGGTCAAGGCCGGCCCGCACCTGATGACCAAGTTCCGCCGCACCGCCGTCGCCGGCTGAGCCGGTCACCACCACGTCACCACCCATGACATCTGTCATGGGTGGGACGTGCAGACCGGCCGGAGACGGATGACGCCGTGCACTGGGGGCCGTCCCTGCTGATCGGCAGAGTCGGTGCCATGACCACTCGGGAACCACGACACGACCGACCGGACCGGCACACCGCCGTCCCCGGAGCCCACAGCGGCACCGCATCCCACAGCAGCACGGCCGCACCGGGGGCCGGCCGATGAGCGCCGTCATCACCGCCCACGGGGTGCGCCGCACCTACGGCAGCGGCGACAAGGCGTTCGAGGCGGTCCGCGGCGTCGACCTCGACGTCACCGAGGGTGAGATCTTCGCCCTGCTCGGCACCAACGGTGCCGGCAAGACCTCGACCCTGGACCTGTTGGAGGGCATGGCCTCTCCGACCCGCGGCGAGATCACCGTCTTCGGGAAGGATCCGGTCCGCGACCGCCGGCTGGTCCGCCCGGAGACCGGCATCATGCTGCAGTCCGGCGGACTGCCCGCCGAGCTCACCGTCCGCGAGACGCTCGAGATGTGGCGCAGCACCAGCACCCACCCGACCACCGTCGACGACGTGCTGGCCATGGTCGGTCTGGAGCACCGGGCCGACGTCCGGGTCCGCGCCCTGTCCGGCGGCGAGCAGCGCCGGGTCGACCTGGCCTGCGCGCTGCTGGGCCGGCCGCGGCTGCTCTTCCTGGACGAGCCGACCACCGGCCTCGACCCGGAGAGCCGCCGGTCGGTGTGGCGGCTGCTGTCCGGGCTGCGCAGCGCCGGCGTCACCATGGTGCTGACCACCCACTACCTGGACGAGGCCGAGGCGCTGGCCGACCGGATCGCGATCATGCACGAGGGTGGGATCGTCCGACGCGGCACGCTGCGCGAGATCGTCGGCGACCACCCGGCCACCATCGCCTTCGACCACCCCGGTATGCCCTTCCCGCAGCCGGACGGGGCGCAGGTGGACATCACCGGCATCCGCGTCACCGTGCACACCCGCAACCTGCAGGGCGACCTGCACACCCTGCTGGACTGGGCCCGCGACCAACGGGTCCCGCTGGTCGGCCTGGCCGCGAACGCCGCCAGCCTGGAGTCCGTCTTCCTCGACGTCGCCAAGGACAAGCCCGCACCACGGGACACCGGCCGTCCGCAGCAGTCCCCGACCGACCCGCAGATCGGAGCCCTGGCATGACCGCCCTCGACACCTCCCCGCGTACGACCCACCGCCCCCGGCCGCTGACCGGCCTGGCGAAGGCCGAGTTCCTGCAGTTCCTGCGGAACAAGACGCTGATCTACACCGGCATGGTCACCCCGGTGGCACTGCCGCTGATCATGTTCTTCGTGATCCGCCGGGGCACCGACCCGGACGCCCCCGCCACCGCCGCCCGGCTGGCGATCGACATGTTCCTCTGCATGGCGGTGCTCTTCGTGCAGTACTACTCGGTGCTGTCGATGGTGACGACCCGCCGGTCGGAGGGGGTGCTGCGGCGGCTGCGCACCGGTGAGGCGCCGGACTGGAAGATCCAGGCCGCACCCGCCGTCCCCGGCATCGCGCTGGCGGTGATCGGCGCAGTGGTGGTCGGCGTCGTGGTGTTCGTCGCCGGCGCGCCGACGCCGGTCAACCCGGTGGCCATCCTGCTCGCGCTGGCCTGGGGCCTGGTGCTGTTCGCCCTGCTCGCGCTCGCCACCAGTGGTTTCACCCGTAACGCCGAGGCCGCACAGATCACCTCGCTGCCGATCATCGCGCTGACCGTCGCCGGACTCGGGTCCATCCGGTCGGTCGTCCCGGACCGGGTCGCCGCGGTCCTCGACCTCACCCCGTACGCGGCCATCTCGGACCTGGTCGCCATCGGCACCACCGGTCGCCCGGAGGTGCCCGCGGCCGGTGAAGCCGGGCTCGCGCCGGTGGACTTCGCGGGCTCGTTCGCCGAGTTCGGCCGGCCGGTCGTCACACTGGTGGCGTGGACGATCGTCGCGGCGGTGCTGACCCGCCGGTACTTCCGCTGGGACGACCGTGGATGAGTCGGCCGGAGCAGGTGCGGTCCTGGTGGCGCGGGATGCCCGACGCCGACCGGTTCCGCGCCTACACCCGGATCACGCTGCAGATCAGTGCGGTCGCGGCAGTGGTCGGGCTGGCGCTGGCGATCCCCCGGCCGGTGCCGATCGCCACCGTCGTGGTGGTCGGCCTGGTGGTGACGGTGCTGCTGGAGGTGCAGCCGGGGATGAGCCGGCACGGCCGGTTCCGCCCGCTGATCCCGGTCGGCATCGTCCTGCTGGCCCTCGGCTGGGCCGGATCCGCGATCGTGGTGCGGACCGGCGACGGCCAGGCCGCCCGGGACGCCGTGCTGCTCTGCCTGGTCTGCGGGTGGGCGGCGGCACTGACGGTGCTGCCGTTCGTCCGGTACCGGTGGTGGTGGATGCTCGCGATCGCGGTGGCCACCGCGGTGGTCTGTGGCACCGACTGGGCCTCCCGGGCACAGGTTTTCGCGATCGTGCTGGGCACCGGCGGCATCATGGTGCTGACCATGGTGCTGACGGTGCGGTGCGTACGGCTGGTGGACGACCTGGACCGGGCCCGTGGTCTGGAGGCCCGGCTGCGGGTCGCCGACGAGCGGTTACGGTTCGCCCGTGACCTGCACGACGTGGTCGGCCGCGCGTTCTCGGCGGTGGCGGTGAAGAGCGAGCTGTCGGCGACGCTCGCCCGGTCCGGCGCCGTGGAGAAGGCAGCGACCGAGATGGACGAGGTGAAGGCGTTGGCGGTGGACTCCATGGATCAGCTGCGCTCGCTGGTCCGTGGTTACCGCGGCATAGACCTGGCGCAGGAGGTCGCCGGCGCCCGGTCACTGCTGTCGGCCATCGGCTGCGAGCTGGTCGTCGAGGGCGACCCGGCCCGGCTGCCGGAGCGGCTGCACGAGATGGCGGCCTGGGTGACCCGGGAAGGGACCACCAACATCGTCCGGCACTCCGCCGCCACCCGGGCGGTGCTGGCCTTCGGCACCAGCGCCATCACGTTGCGGAACAACGGGGTGCACGGCCGGCCGAACCCGCTGTCGGGCCTGCGCGGCCTGGCCGAACGGGCGCACACCGTCGGCGCCGAGCTCTCGACCGACTGCACCGACGACGAGTTCCTGCTCGAGATCCGTTGGGAGACGGCATGACTCCAGATGTTGGGGACGGCGTGATCCCGGTGCTGCTGGCCGACGACGAGACGATGATCCGGTCGGCGATGGCCACCATGCTGGACCTGGAGGACGACCTGCAGGTGGTCGCCCACGTCGGCAGCGGCGACGAGCTGCTGTCGATCTGGAAGGTCCGGGCGAACTCCGGCGAGCCGCCCGCGGTGGCCGTGCTCGACCTGCAGATGCCCGGCCGGGACGGGATCTCGACCGCCACCGAGCTGCTCAGGATCACCCCCGGCGCGGCCACCATGATCGTCACCAGCCACGGCCGGCCGGGCTACCTGAAGCGGGCGCTGTCCGTCGGCGTCCGCGGCTTCCTGCCGAAGACCGCGTCCGCCGCGACGCTGGGCGCGGCGATCCGGGTGGTGCACGGCGGCGGCCGCTACGTCGATCCGGAGCTGGCCGCCGAGGCGATCAGCGCCGGGGACTCGGTGCTGACCCCACGGGAGGCCGACGTGCTCGAGTTCGCCGCGGACGGTGCCGCCATCGAGCAGATCGCCCGCCGGGCGCATCTGTCCCCCGGCACCGTCCGCAACTACCTCTCCTCCGCGATGACCAAACTCGGCGCCGCGAACCGCTACGAGGCCGTCGTCACCGCCCGCGACCACGGCTGGATCTAACTTCTGCTCACAGACACCCAGACCTGCTCGCCCTCGCCCACCACACCGGTCGGGTCGCTTTGGGGATCGGTGAGGCGGTCCAGGGACAGCGCCAGCACCTCGCCCCTGACCCGCTCGGCATCGGCGGACACCGCGGCCCACAGCCGGTCGGACACCCCGAGGGACAGGGTGATCCGGTCGGAGACCTGCAGCCCGGCGGACTTGCGGGCCTGCTGCACCAGGCGCAGCAGGTCCGCGACGTCGCCGGCGTCGCGGAGCGCGTCGGTCACCGTCAGGTCCAGGGTGACGAAACCGCCGGAGCGCAGCACCCCGACCGCCCCGCCGCTCGCCTCGGCGATGACCAGGTCGACGGTGTACTCGCCCTCCTGCAGCGCGATGCCACCGGCCCTCACCCCGCCGTCCGCGTCGATGCTCCAGTCGCCGGACTTCGTCGCCTTGATCACCTGCTGCACCAGCTTGCCCAGCCGCGGCCCGGCCGCCCGCGCGTTCACGGTCAGCCGACGCTCCACCGGGGAGGCCCCGCCTTCCGCCAACTCGGTGAAATCGACCTGCTGGACGTTGATCTCGTCCGCCAGCAGGGCGCCGAGGAACTCCAGCCGGGCACCGGAGGGGGTCGCCACGGTGAGCGTGGACAGCGGCTGCCGCACCCGGATCCGGGACTCCTTGCGGAGCGAGAGCGCCACCGACGCGACCTCGCGGATCTCGTCCATCGCCGCCACCAGCCCGGCGTCCGCCGGCAGGTCCGCGGCCGACGGGTAGTCGGTGAGGTGCACCGACCGGCCGCCGGTCAGCCCGCGCCAGATCTGCTCGGTGGTCAGCGGCAGCAGCGGCGCGAGCGCCCGGCTGACCGTCTCCAGCACCGTGTGCAGGGTGTCGATGGCGTCCTGGTCGCCGTCCCAGAACCGCTGCCGGGACCGCCGCACGTACCAGTTGGTCAGCAGCTCCAGGTAGGATCGCGCGGACGCGCAGGCACCCGCGATGTCGAAGGTGTCCAGCTGCCCGGTCACCTCGGCCACCAGGTCTCCGGTCTTGGCCAGGATGTACCGGTCCAGCACGTCGGTCGAGTCGGTGCGGACCGTCCCGGTCACCCCGGCCGCGTTGGAGTACAGCGACAGGAAGTACCAGGCGTTCCACAGCGGCAGTACCGCCTGGCGCACGCCCTCCCGGATGCCCTGCTCGGTGACGACCAGGTTGCCGCCGCGCAGGATCGGCGAGGACATCAGGAACCAGCGCATCGCATCGGAACCGTCCCGGGCGAACACCTCGTTGACGTCCGGGTAGTTCCGCAGCGACTTGGACATCTTCTGCCCGTCGTCGCCCAGCACGATGCCGTGGCTCAGGCAGGTGCGGAACGCCGGCCGGTCGAAGAGCGCGGTGGCCAGCACGTGCATCGTGTAGAACCAGCCGCGGGTCTGGCCGATGTACTCGACGATGAAATCACCCGGGAAGTGGTGCTCGAACCAGTCCGCGTTCCGCACCGGGTAGCCGACCTGGGCGAACGGCATCGACCCGGAGTCGAACCAGACGTCCAATACGTCCTCGATCCGGCGCATGGTGGAGCGCCCGGTCGGGTCGTCCGGGTTGGGCCGGGTCAGCTCGTCGATGAACGGCCGGTGCAGATCCGTGACGGACACACCGAAGTCGCGCTCCAGCTCGGCGATCGAGCCGTAGACGTCGATCCGCGGGTACGCCGGGTCGTCGGACTTCCACACCGGGATCGGGCTGCCCCAGAACCGGTTCCGGCTGATCGACCAGTCCCGGGCGTTGGACAGCCACTTGCCGAACTGCCCGTCCTTGACGTGCTCGGGCACCCAGGTGATCTGCTGGTTCAGCTCGACCATCCGGTCCTTGAACTTCGTCACCTCGACGAACCAGGACGAGACCGCCTTGTAGATCAGCGGGTTCCGGCAGCGCCAGCAGTGCGGGTAGGAGTGGTCGTAGGTCTCGCGGCGCAGCAGCACGGTGCCGGCGGTCACCGCGGCGACCGCCTCTCCGGTCCGGGTGGCCTGCTTGAGGTGCTCGATGATCTCGGCATTGGCGTCGAACACCAGCAGCCCGGCGTAGTCGTCCACCGGCGCGGTGAACCGGCCGCCGGCGTCCACCGGCACCACCGGCGGGATGCCGGCCGCGTCGGTGACCGCCTTGTCCTCCTCACCGAAAGCCGGTGCCATGTGCACGATCCCGGTGCCG
The DNA here is from genome assembly GCF_009707545.1 of Nakamurella alba. Taxonomy (NCBI): domain Bacteria; kingdom Bacillati; phylum Actinomycetota; class Actinomycetes; order Nakamurellales; family Nakamurellaceae; genus Nakamurella; species Nakamurella alba. Next base: position 282,647 of record NZ_WLYK01000009.1, read on the forward strand.
TCCTCGGTCGTCACGTAGTCGGCGGGCAGCACCCGGTGCGCGCCCTGGTGCCCGACGTAGTACGAGAACGGCGGCTGGTAGCGGAGTCCCAGCAGCTCGCTGCCCTTCATCCGGCGCACGACCCGCTCGGCGGCGTCCGCGCCCAGCTCGCGGGCGTAGGCGGCCAGCCGGGCCTCGGCAAGCAGGTACTGCTCGCCCTCGTGCTCGACCACCACGTAGTCGATGTCCGGCCCGACCGAGATCGCCAGGTTGGACGGCAGTGTCCACGGCGTGGTGGTCCAGATCAGTGCCAGCTCACCGGTTTCCAGCCGCAGGCCGACGGTGACCGCCGGGTCCTGCCGGTTCCGGTAGACCTCGTCGTCCATCCGCAGCTCGTGGTTGGACAGCGGGGTCTCGTCGTTCCAGCAGTACGGCAGGACGCGCAGACCCTCGTAGATCAGCCCCTTGTCGTAGAGCGTCTTGAACGCCCACAGCACCGACTCCATGTACCAGGGCTCGAGCGTCTTGTAGTCGTTGTCGAAGTCCACCCAACGGGCCTGCCGGGTGACGTACTCCTGCCACTCGTCGGTGTACCGCAGCACCGACTCCCGGCAGGCGTCGTTGAACGCGCCGATGCCGAGCTCGAGGATGTCGTCCTTGGTCTTCAGCCCGAGCTGGCTCATCGCCTCGAGCTCGGCCGGCAGACCGTGGGTGTCCCAGCCGAACCGGCGCTCGACGTGCTTGCCGCGCATGGTCTGGTAGCGCGGGACGATGTCCTTGACGTAGCCGGTCAACAGGTGGCCGTAGTGCGGCAGGCCGTTGGCGAAGGGCGGGCCGTCGTAGAAGACGAACTCGTTGCTGCCGTTCTCCCCGGCGGGGCGCTGCTCGACGGACGCCCGGAACGTGTCGTCGGCGCGCCAGTGCTCCAGCACCTGGAGCTCCAGGGCGGGGAAATCGGGATGGGCGGACACCTCGTCGGCGCCGGCCAGCGGGTATCGGCGGTCGCTCACAGCTGCTCCTCGGTCGTTCTCGTCCGTTGCACCAACAGTGCAGGGACGAGCCGGCCGGCCCGCGGTACCACCCCGCTTGCATCCGGTCCGCTCGCGACGGCCCGGGTGCCGCTCGTGTCAGGCTGTGTCGGGCCTGGCCCGTCCGGTTCTAGTGAGCGCGTGGCGCCGTTCTTCCGGATGGCTCGCCGGTGATGGCCGGGTCGTCGCCGTGCTGCTGGGGAACTGATGCTGTCCAGTCTACGACCGGTCCGCGACCGGTTTCGACACCATGGTCATCGGGCCGCGCAACGACCACCGCCCGCGACCGGTGATCCGGTCGCGGGCGGGTGGTCGTGTACGGAGGTCGGGTCGGTCAGACCTGCTGCTCGGCGGGGGCGGCCTGGTTGGTGCCCTCGTCCAGCTGGGACAACTGGTCGGTGATCCAGCCCTTGAGCCGGCTGCGGTACTCCCGCTCGTAGGTGTGCAGGTCGTCGATCTTGCGCTCCAGGGTGGTGCGCTGCTCGGTGAGCTGCCCCATCACCTGCGCGTACTTGGTCTGCGCCTCCCGGTCCATGGCCTCGGCGCGGATGCGGCTGTCCCGCTCCAGCGCCTCGGACTTCGCGGTGGCGTCGTTGACCATGCCCTCGGAGGTGTTCTTGGCGTCGTTGAGGGTCTTGTCGGATTCGGCGCGGGCCTCGGTGACCAGCCGCTCGGACTCGTTGCGGGCGTTGGTCAGCATGGTGTCGGACTCGGTGCGGGCCTCGGTCAGCATCCGGTCGGACTCGTTGCGGGCGTTGGTCAGCAGCGACTCGGACTCGGCCTTCGCGCTGTTGCGGGTGGCCTCGGCCTCGGCGGCGGCGTCGGAGGTGAGCCGGTCCGCGGTGTCCTGGGCCAGGCCGAGCAGGCGGGCGGCCTGCAGGTGCACGTCCTGCACGGCACCCTGCGGCGCGGGCGCCGGGGCCGGCGCGGGTGCCGGCTCGGGCTCCGGGGCCTTCTGCATGACGACCGGCTCCGGCTCGGGCTCCGGGGCGGGCGCGGGAGCCTCGACCGGGGCGGCGGCCACGGCGGGAGCACCGGCGGCACCGGCCTCGGCGGCGGCGAGGCTGCCCTGCAGGGCCGCGACGCGCTGCGTCAGCTCGTTGTTCTCCTCGATCAGGCGGGCCAGCTCCGCCTCGACGAGGTCCAGGAAGGCGTCGACCTCGTCCTCGTCGTACCCCCGCTTGCCGATCGAGGGCTTCTTGAATGCGACGTTGTGCACGTCGGCGGGTGTGAGCCGCATGGCCTGCTCCTTGCGTTGCGATGTCACCGGTGACGCACTTCGAGTCGGGTCAACTGCTGGTCGTCAAGTTCTACTGCGTCTGATCAACTGCGTTCGATCAACTGCGTGTCCGATCAACTGCGGGGGCGTCATGAACTGCTGTTTCAGAGCATCGACCTGATCATCAACGACTCCACGACGGCCATCGCGATGTACAGGACGACGAACAGAACGATAACGCTGAGGTCGAACCCTACCCCGCCGAGCCGGACTGTCGGAATCAGCCGGCGGAAGAGCTTCACCGGGGGATCGGTCGTGACGTACAGCACCTCCATCGCCGCGGCCGGTCGACCGGTGGGTCGCCACTGGCGCGCGAACACCCGGACGAACTCGATGACCAGGCGGCCCAGGAGCAACCACCGGAAGATCCACAACAGCAGGAAGAGCACCTGCCAGAAGATGTTCACGCCTCAATTAGTACCGGAAAGGGCTGCCGCGACCCGCTCAGCGACCGGCGAACGAGTTCTGGTAGCCGGCGGTCGCGGCGGCGACGTCGGCGTCCGGGGGCAGCAGCATGAAGACCTTCGGGGCCACCTTCTCGATGGATCCGCGCAGGGAGAACGCCAGACCGGCGGAGAAGTCGACCAGCCGGCGGGCGTCGGAGTCCGACATCTGGGTCATGTCCAGGATCACGGACTGGCCCTCGCGGTACTTCTCCCCGATCACCCGCGCCTCGCCGAACCCGGTCAGCTTGACCGTGGACGGGCGGCCGGCGGAGGAGGTGTCCTCGCGGCGGATGGCGCTGATCGGCTCGGTCACGGCCTTGACCGCGAGCGCCCCCTGGGTCGGCGCGTCGTCGTGGTAGCGACGACCACCGCCACCGGCCACCCCGGCGGTCGGCCGGGCCGGGTAGCGGTCGTAGTCGTCGTCGTACTTCTCGTCGTACTTGCCGGAGCCGTAGCCGCGGTCGGCCGCACGCTCGGAGCCCCGGTCGTCGCGGTCGTCACGGTCGTAGCTCGGTCCGTCGAAGGAGGACGAGGAGCGGTAGTCGCGCTCGTACTCGTCCGCGTAGTCGTCGCCGTCGGCGTACTGGCGGTGGTCCTCCGGGACGAGCCCCAGGAAGGCTCCAACCTTGCGCCCGATGCCCATCGATCCGTCCTTCCGCTGAACTGTCCGACCCTGCCCCGTGAGGTCAGGGCCTGCGACGAGGCTATCGGCGCCGGGTGGCCCGTTCGGGTTGCGACACACCCGATGTGACGTCGCGTCGGAATTCTGTGTGCGGTCCCACCGGTCCCTGTGTGCACAGGGGTCCCATCCTGACGCCGGCTGCGGGCCATCGGACGGGCCCGACCGACCGGACGACGAAGGGCGACCACCCTCGGGTGGTCGCCCTTCCTCACGTCTGTCACCTCACGAAGCACGGAACCGCGTCGTGCGCAACGCTTCTCGCGCAGCGCGTCGCCGGCCGCCCTGTCGGGCCGGCGCGGTGGATGCCGGTCAGCGCTTCATGAACGGGGGGACGTCGACGTCGTCGTCGTCCTCCTCGAACTGCGGCACCGACCGCGGGGCCTGCGAGAGGTTCGCCGGCGGCGCGGCCGGCGGCATCGGCGGCACGTAGGCCGGCTGGGCCGGCTGGGCCGGCGGCGCGGAGGCCTGCGGCGGGACACCGGCGTTGTCCGGGTAGGCGGGGCGCAGTTCCCCGGCGCTCGCCTCGGCGATCACCCGGGACGGCCGACGGTCGGCCGTACCGCCACCCGGGACGGTCGGGGTGGAGTCGAACCCGGCGGCGATCACGGTGACCCGCACCTCGTCGCCCAGGCTGTCGTCGATCACCGTGCCGAAGATGATGTTGGCGTCCTCGTGCGCCGCCTCCTGCACCAGCGAGGCGGCCTCGTTGATCTCGAACAGCCCGAGGTCGCTGCCGCCGGCGATCGACAGCAGCACGCCGTGCGCACCGTCCATCGAGGCCTCGAGCAGCGGCGAGTTGATCGCCTTGCCGGCGGCCTGCACGGCCCGCCCCTCGCCGCGGGCCGAACCGATGCCCATCAGCGCGGTGCCGGCACCGGCCATCACCGACTTCACGTCGGCGAAGTCGACGTTGATCAGGCCCGGGGTGGTGATCAGGTCGGTGATGCCCTGGACACCGTTGAGCAGCACCTCGTCCGCCGACCGGAAGGCGTCCATCAGCGAGACGCCGAGGTCGCCCAGCTGCAGCAGCCGGTCGTTCGGAATGACGATCAGGGTGTCGCACTCGTTGCGCAGCTCCTGGATGCCCGACTCCGCCTGGCCGCCGCGGCGCTTGCCCTCGAAGGCGAACGGGCGGGTGACCACGCCGATGGTCAGGGCGCCGAGCTTGCGGGCGATCGACGCGACGACCGGGGCGCCACCGGTGCCGGTACCGCCGCCCTCGCCCGCGGTCACGAAGACCATGTCGGCCCCCTTGAGGACCTCCTCGATCTCCTCGCGGTGGTCCTCGGCGGCCTTCCGGCCCACCTCCGGGTTGGCGCCCGCGCCGAGACCGCGGGTCAGCTCGCGGCCGACGTCGAGCTTGACGTCCGCGTCGGACATGAGCAGGGCCTGCGCATCGGTGTTGATCGCGATGAACTCGACCCCGCGCAGGCCGACCTCGATCATCCGGTTGACGGCGTTCACGCCGCCGCCGCCGATGCCGACGACCTTGATCACGGCGAGGTAGTTGTGCGGTGGCGTCATCGCCTGGCCTTTCTTCTCCGGGTCGGGTACGCCTGGTCGTGCCGGACGCCGGACCGGCAGGGCCGGCGCCGTGAAGGTGTGGGATCCCCGGTACTCATCGTGCCAGAAACCCTGAACCTCAACCATACGGTTACAGTTATGTCAAGTGGTGCTGTGGACGAAAGTAGGCGGGTGACCGCCGGGTGTCGGCGCGGCGCGCCGGGGATCCTGCGGGGAAACCAATTCGTCTGGACCCGGGGTCGAGAGTTGTGGTGGCGCAGTGTCCTCGGACGACCGCACCGAGTGCCGATGTGGGCGTCCCGGACGCCCGCGCGGGTGCCGGTCGAGTGCGACCGCGCCCGTGCACGCCGGCCGCCGAGGCGGTGCCGGGGCGGCCCGCCGGCCGGACTAGCGTTGCACCACGTGCCTGCCCTGCCTCCCCCACCGGACCGCCGCCCGTGACCATCGGGGAGATCCTGTTGCTGCTCGCGGCCGGTGTCGGCGCCGGGATCGTCGGCTCCACAGCAGGTCTCGCGTCGCTGGTGTCCTATCCCGCGCTGCTGCTGGTCGGTCTGCCGCCGGTGGTGGCGAACGTGACCAACACCGTCGGGCTGATCGGTTCGTCCATCGGTTCGGTGGCCGGCAGCCGCCCGGAGCTGACGGGGCAGGGGCGCACCCTGCTGCGCTGGGCGCCGATCGGGGTGGTCGGCGGCATCCTCGGGGCGATCCTGCTGCTGGTCGGTTCCCCCGCCACCTTCGGCGCGATCGTGCCCTTCCTGGTGGCGATGGCCAGTGTGCTGCTGCTGCTCTCGCCGAACCTGCGGCGCTTCACCCTGGCCCGTCGCGAGCGGGCGGTCGGCGCCGGCGCCGTGCTGCGGCCGGACGGCGGGCCGCTGGTGCCGTTCCTGCTCTTCCTGGGTTGCGTCTACGGCGGCTACTTCGGCGCGGCCGCGGGCGTGATGATCCTGGCGCTGCTGCTGGCCGGCACGGACCGCACCCTGCCGGTGGCGAACGCGATCAAGAACTTCGTCCTCGGCTGCGCGAACGCCGTTGCCGCGGTGACTTTCTCGCTGACCGCCGACGTCGACTGGTCGGCCGTCCCACCGCTGCTGGTCGGCTGTGTGGTGGGTGGCCGGATCGGGCCGGCCGTGGTCCGGCGGATCCCGGCAACGGGCATGCGGTGGTTCATCGGGATCGCCGGATTGGCCCTGGCCGTCAAGCTGTGGATCGGCTGACCGCCGCCCGGTCGCGGCAGGGCACCGGGCACGGCCCGCAGGTCAGCGGACGGTGACCAGGTCCGGGTCGGACACGTCGAACGTCTTCCCCGGGCGCTCCAGCAGCGCGGGCAGGATCTGCATCTTGCGGGCGCTGCGGTCGGTGCCGCCCCAGAAGACGACCCGCTTGTCCTTGAGGGTGACCGACAGGTCGTAGGCGGAGCGCGCGGTCACCGACGCCACGGTCTCCCGGAAATCGGCGGTCATCGCCCCGATCACGGTCAGCGCCGCCTCGGTGGCCGGGTCGCCCGGTGCCGGCGTGGCCAGGTTGACCGTCACCATGCCCGCCGGGACGGTCGCCACCCGCTCGTAGGCGACACCGGACGAGTCCAGCAGCCACGTCCTGCCGTTCGCGCTGGTCACCGCGACGGGGGTGCGCGACCGCACGGTCACCACCAGTCCGTCCGGCCAGGCCCGGGTCACCGTCGCGGCCGCCACCTGCGGCACGTCCTCCACCCGGTCCTGCACCTGGGACAGGTCGATCCGGGCCAGCGGGGTGCCGTCCGGCAGGTCCACTGCGGCCCGGATCTGTCCGGTCAGATCCGCGTCCGCGCCGGCCACCGTGACCGTCCGCAGACCGAGCAGCGGGGAGAAGAAGAACACGTAGCCGGCGCCGGCGCAGACCAGCACCAGGATGGAGGCGACCAGCACGTAGGGCCAGCGCCGGCGGCGGGGTGCCGCCTCGGCGTCCGTGGTCGCAGCCGTCCGCGCCGTCGCCCGGGCCGACGTGCGGGTGGAGGGACTCCGGGTCGTGGTCACCGCTCCCCCAGCCGGTCGAGGATCAGCGGGCCCAGCATCGTCACGTCACCGGCGCCCATGGTGATCAGCAGGTCGCCCTCCCGGACGAGGCCGGCCACCCGCTGCGGGGCGGTGGCCAACGACGGCTCGAAGTGCACCTCGGCCGTCCCGGCCGGGATACCTGAGGTGATCAGCTCGCCGGTGATGCCCGGCTGCGGGTCCTCGCGGGCGCCGTAGACGTCGAGCACCACCGCGACGTCCGCGGTGGCCAGTGCCTGCGCGAACTCGGCGGCGAAGGTGCGGGTGCGGGAGTACAGGTGCGGCTGGAACACCACGACCAGCCGGCCCGGGTGGTCGTCACGGGAGTCCAGCACCGCCCGGGCGGCGGCGAGCTGGGCGCGCACCTCGGTCGGGTGGTGCGCGTAGTCGTCGTAGACGGTGACCCCGCCGGCCCGACCCTTGTACTCGAACCGCCGGCGGACGCCGGTGTACCCGGCCAGCCCGGACGCCATCGCCTCCGGATCCACCCCGAGCGCGACACCGGCGGCCAGCGCGGCCGCGGCGTTGGAGAGCATGTGGGTGCCGGGGACGGCCAGGGTCAGCCGCACCTCGACCGGTCCGGACGATCCGGTGCGGTCGGTGCGGTCTGCGCCGGGGGTGACCGACAGGCCCCCGGGGCTGATCGACAGGGTCGCCACCGTGCCGTGGCCGGCCGCCGAGTGCCGCTCGATCAGCACCTCGGTGTCGGCTCTTCCGGCTGAGGGCGTGCGGGTAGCCGCGGGGTGGGCAGAGGTGGCGTCGGCGGCGGCGCGGTCCACGGCGGCATCGGGGTCCGCGGTGCGTGCGTCGACCGAACCGCCGGGGGCGAAGCCGTAGCGGATCACCCGGGGGGCGCCGACCCGGCCGTCGAGGGTGCTGAGCAGGGTCCGCACCCCGGGATCGTCCTGGCAGGCGACCAGGAACCCGCCGGGCGCGATCCGGTCCACGAACTGCTCGAACACCCGGGCGTAGGCCTCCGGTGTCCCGTGGTGGTCCAGGTGGTCGGGCTCCAGGTTGGTGATGATCGCGCCGTGCGGGGTGAAGGCGAGAAAGGACCCGTCGGACTCGTCGGCCTCGGCGACGAAAACGTCCCCGGTGCCCTGGTGCGCGCCCGATCCGGACTCGTTCAGCTCCCCGCCGATCGCGAACGACGGATCGAGCCCGGCCCGCTGCAGGGCGACGGTGAGCATCGAGGTGGTCGAGGTCTTGCCATGGGTGCCGGCCACGCAGACGCTGCGCGATCCGTCCATCAACGCCGCCAGTGCCTGCGCCCGCAGCACCACCGGGATCCCGCGTCGACGCGCCTCGGCCACCTCGGCGTTGTCGGCGCGGATGGCGGTGGAGACGACCACCGCGGTCGGGCCGCCGTCGAGCAGGTCGAGGTTGTCCGCCCGGTGGCCGAGCACGGTGCGCACACCGCGCTGGGTCAGGCCGGTCAGTACGTGCGAGCCCTTGGCGTCCGACCCCGACACCGGCAGCCCGCGATCGGCGAGGATCCGTGCGATGGCAGACATCCCGGCGCCGCCGACGCCGACCAGGTGGGTGCGTTCCAGGGAATGCCCGTCGGCGGTGCGCGGCACGGCGGTGGCGGGCATCATCCGCGGCGCCGGCGGGCCGCTGCCAGCGCGATCCGGGCGAGAACCTCGTCGGCGTGGGCGGTCTCGCTGCCGGCGGCAGCCTCGGACATGGCCGTCAGCGCCTGCGGGTCCTTGACCAGCGGGACGATGGTGTCGAGCACCGCCTCGCCGGTCAGCGCCTCCTCGTCGATCAGCCGGGCGGCGCCGCTCTGCACCTGCGGCAGCGCATTGAGCCGCTGCTCGCCGTTGCCGAAGGCGAGCGGCACGTAGACGACCGGGACCCGGACCGCACCGATCTCGGCCACGGTCATCGCACCGGACCGGGCGACCATCAGATCGCCGGCGGCGTAGGCGAGGTCCATCCGGTCGACGTAGGGCACGGCGACATACGGCGGGCGGCCGGGCGGTGCGGGCGGCAGGTCCACCGGCTTGCCCTTGCCGTGCACGTGCAGCACGCCGACGCCGGCAGCGGCCAGCCGGTCGGCCACGGAGGCGAAGATCTGGTTGAACTTGACCGCACCCAGCGACCCGCCGACGACCACCAGGGTCGGTGCGTCCGGGTCCAGACCGAAGTACTCGCGGGCCTGCGCCCGCAGCGCAGGGCGGTCCAATTCCCGCAGCGACCGGCGGACCGGGTTGCCGACCACCCGGGCGCCGGCCAGGCCGGTGTCCGGGACGGCGGCGGCGACCACGGTCGCGAACCGGGCGCCGATCTTGTTCGCGATACCGGCCCGGGCGTTGGCCTCGTGCACCACCACCGGCACCCGGCGGCGGGCCGCCAGGTAAGCAGGCAACGCCACGTAGCCGCCGAAACCGACCACCACGTCGATGTTCTCGGACTTGATGACGGCGCGGGCGGCCTTCACCGTGCGCCGCAACCGGCCCGGGATGCGGAGCACGTCCAGGTTCGCCTGCCGGGTGAACTTCACCTCGGGGATCAGCTCGAGCCGGTAGCCGCGGTCCGGGACCAGGGTGGTCTCCAGGCCCCGCTCGGTGCCCAGGCAGATGACCGTCGCGGTCGGCTCGGCCGCCATGATCGCGTCCGCGACCGCCAGGGCGGGCTGCACGTGACCGGCGCTGCCGCCGCCGGCGATGAGGATCCGCGGCCCACCGGCTGCGGCCGTCTCCGGACCGTCGGTGGCCGTCATCGGCGCACCGTCCGGCCGGAGCGGCGGATCGTCCGCTCGCCCTGGTGATCGACCGGTATCGGCCGTGGCCGTCCGTCGCCCTGCACCTGCACCATCCTGTCCTTCCCGGCCCGGCCGGCGCCCGGGGTCTCCCGGCGCCGTCCGGCATCGTCCCGCATCCGCGCGTTCCCGGCTGCCCGGGGGTCGCCGCGGCGCGGGTCCGATCCTGCCGGACCGGCGGTCCTCCGGGCACCCCGGTCCTGCCGGGCACCCCGGTCCTGCCGGGCACCCCGGTCCCGCTGCGTGCCCGGGTCCCGGCGGTCCGTGGCCCGCTCCGCCGACCGCCCGGAGGTGCGACCCGCGACCGCCCGCTGGGACTTGGTGCCGCTCCGGGTGCCCGAGCGGCGGGCGTTGCCCGGGTGGGCGCGCCGGTCCGACCGGTCGCCATCACCCCTGCGGGCCGGGCGGGAGCGCTCGGCCCGCTCCCGACGCCGAGCGGCGCGGGCCTCTTCCCGGGCCGCACGCCGCCGGGCGCGCTTGGTGTTCTCCGTGCCCGCACCCGGCGTCGGTCGGCTGTGGATCCCGAGGAACCGGGCCACCCGGCCGGGCCCCTGCGCGTACAGCGCGGCGGCGGCCTGCGGCTCGGTACGGGCGAAGTTGGCAAGGATGCCGAAGACGAACATGGTGACGATCAGCGAGGTGCCACCGGCCGAGATCATCGGCAGGGTGATCCCGGTGACCGGCAACAGGCCGACCACGTACCCGATGTTGATCGACGCCTGGCCGACCAGCCAGACCGTGCAGGACGAGGCGACGATCTTGATGAACGGGTCGACGTTGCGGCGGGCGATCCGGAATCCGGTGTAGGCGAGCATCGCGTAGAGCACCAGGACCAGCCCGGTCCCGACCAGGCCGAGCTCCTCGCCGATGATCGCGAAGATGAAGTCCGAGTCGGCGTTGGGCAGCGATCCCCACTTGGCCACCGAGTTGCCGAGGCCTACGCCGAAGATGCCGCCGTGGCCCATGCCGAACAGGCCCTGGTTGAGCTGGTAGGTGGCTGCGGCGTTCGCCGGGTTGCTCGGGTCGAGGAAGGCGAAGACGCGGGCGGCGCGGTAGTCGGCGGAGGTGGCGAGGTAGGCGACACCGGCGACCGCACCGGTGCCGAGCAGTCCGAAGATCCACCACGGCGCGCCGGCGAACCAGAGCACGGCGAAGAAGACGATGGTCAGGCTGACCGTGGTGCCGAGGTCGGGCTGCAGCATGATCAGCAGCACCATCAGCACGAACACCGGCAGCACCGGGATCAGCAGGGCCCGCAGCGACCGCAGGGTGTGCCGGCGGGAGGCCAGCACGTGCGCCGACCAGACCAGCAGCGCGACCTTGGCCAGCTCGCTGGGCTGCACCGTGATGTTGCCGATGCCGAGCCAGGACCGGGCGCCACCACGGACCTGGCCGATCACCAGGGTGACCGCGAGCAGGCCGATCGAGACCAGGACGCCGGGGAACGCCAGGCTGCGCATCGCCTTCGGCGCCAGGCGCGCGGCGAAGACGAACCCGAACAGCCCGACGAAGGCGTACAGCGCCTGGTTCTCGAAGGTGCCGAAGACGCCGTTCCCGCGCTTGAGGGCGGTGATCGACGACGCCGACAGCACCATCAGCAGACCGAAGGCGAGCAGCAGCCCGAAGACGCCGAGGATCAGGTGCCAGGACGTCATCGGCCGGCCCAGCCAGTCCTTCAACCGGGCGACCGGACCGGCCAGGAAGCCGGGCACGAGCGAGCTGCCCTTCGACTTCTGCTTCTTCTGCCCGTTCGACGACTTCTGCTGCGCTGACTTCTGAGTCGACTTCTGCTGGGCCGACCCGTCGGTGACGGCCGTGATCGCTCCGGTCCTCACCCGCGGCACCCGAGTGCAGGACGGGTGGCGACTGCGGTCACGGTTGCCACGTTGTCGGTGCTCGTCCGCATACTGCCGACAAGCCGGACACCGGTCCCCCGACCGCAGGGTGCGGTCGGCAGGACGGACGTCATGGCTCGATGATCGGTGCCCCCTGCCTCCATCCGGGGGACATCGGAGGCGTGTCGAGCAACTCCCTCAACTTCGTGCCCAGTGACCACATCGAGCGCACTTTGCACACTCGTCCCACCAGTCACATCGGTCCCAGAGTTCACTGACGTCACTCAAGTCACATCAGTCTCGAACGAATCGGACCTTCCCGACGATCCGGAACATCGGTCCGGCCGCCGACCCCAGGGGATCGCCGACACTCCACCGTCCACGAAACCGGGACCGATTCCATCGCCCGCCGATGCTTTCGGTCCCCGATCCGCGCCGGCCCACCCGGCGACCGACAACGGCACCCACCTCGGGGCGAAGTGCAGCGACCACCTGCCCACCGCACACCCGGCCGCCGAAACCCGCTCATCGCCGGCAGCCCGCCGTCCACGAATCCGGGACCTTCTCCGTCGCCCACCGATGCTTTCGGTCCCCGATCCGCACCAGAACCCGGGCACCAGACCACGCCGGCGACGACACTCCCCCTCCCGGCGCAGTGCAGCAACCACCTGCCGACCGCTGCCCGGGCACACCAAGGCTCCGAAACCCTGCCAGGTCACCGCCCGACCACGACCGACTACCCGCCGGTGTTCGCCAGCCAGTCGGCGTAGAAGAGCGCGGCGCCGAGGGCGGCGGACATGGCGGCGAGGAGCCAGAAGCGGACCATCACGGTGGTCTCGGTCCAGCCGCCGACCTCGAAGTGGTGGTGGAAGGGGGCCATCTTGAAGATGCGGACCTTCCGGGCCTTGTAGACCAGCATCTGCAACACCACTGACAGCATCTCGACCACCGCCAGACCGGCGATGACGATCATCAGCATCTCGGTGCGGGTCAGGATGGAGAGCCCGGCGACGAGACCGCCGAGGGCCAGCGAACCGGAGTCGCCCATGAAGATCCGGGCCGGGTGCGCGTTCCACCAGAGGAACCCGATGCAGCCGCCGAGTGCCGCGGCGGTGACCACCGCGATGTCCAGCGGGTCGCGCACCTCGTAGCAGCCCTGCGCGGCGATCCCGGTGAGATCGACGTTCGCGCAGGCGTTCCGGAACTGGTAGAAGCCGATGAAGACATAGACGCCGAGCACCATCACCGACGACCCGGCGGCCAGCCCGTCCAGCCCGTCGGTGAAGTTGACGGCGTTGGACCAGGCGGCGATGACCAGCACCGCGAAGATCACGAAACCGACGGCGCCGAGCGAGATCCACGGGATGTCCCGGGTGTAGGACAGGTGCGTCGAGGCCGGGGTGAGGCCGGCGTAGGGGGTGCCGTCGTTCCGCACGCCGCCGACCGACCGGAACATCAGCGCCAGCACGCCGAAGGACACGGCGATGAAGGTCTGCCCGATCAGCTTCGCCCGCTTGTTCAGCCCGAGGCTGCGCTGCTTCCGGATCTTGATGAAGTCGTCGAGCATGCCGACCACGCCGAGACCGGTGGTCAGGTAGAGCAGCAGCCAGCCGGACGCGGTCGGACCGTTGCCGCCGCCGATCATCTGCACCACGGTGGAGACGACGTAGCCGACCCACATCGCGATGATGATCGCGGTGCCGCCCATGGTCGGCGTGCCGCGCTTCTTCAGGTGGGTCTGCGGCCCGTCGTCCCGGATCTCCTGCCCGAACCCCTGCCGGGAGAACACCTTGATCAGGTACGGCGTCAGCAGGATGGAGACGACCAGACCCACGATCGCTGCGATCAGGATCGACTTCACCGGTGGTCCGGACCCTTCGTCGGGGACGCCGCCGGGGCGTCCGCTTCCTCGACCCGCACCGCAGGCCATGCCGGATCAGCCGGATCCGCCACCCCGGCCGACTCGGGGGAATCAGCCAGCAATGCCAGCGCCACCCGCTCCAGACCGGCCGCGCGGGAGGCCTTTACCAGCACCACGTCACCCGGCTGCAGGTCGCTCCGCACCGCGTCGACGGCTGCGGCCACGTCCGGCACCCAGAGGCTCTCGCCGTCCCAGGAGCCTTCCAGATGGGCGCCCATATGCAGCGGCCGGGCCCCGGGGCCGACCGCGATCACCTGGTGCACACCCAGCCGGACCGCCAGCCGGCCGACGGCGTCGTGCGCGTCCCGGGCCGCGTCACCGAGCTCACCCATCTCGCCGAGCACCGCCCAGGTCCTGCGGCCACGCCCGATGGTGGCCAGCGAGCGCAGCGCGGCCTTCATCGACTCCGGGTTGGCGTTGTAGGCGTCGTTGACGATCGTCACCCCGTCCGGCCGGGTGGTGACCTCCATCCGCCACTTCGAGGCAGGCCCGGCGGTGCCGAGGGCCGCCGCGATCGCCGGCGTCGACATGCCGACGGCCCGGCCGACCGCGGCAGCGGTGAGTGCGTTGCCGATCTGGTGCTCGCCGGCCACGGCGAGCTGCACCGGGGCGGTGCCCTCGGGGGTGACCAGGGTGAAGGACGCCCGGGCCAGCTCGTCCTCGCCGATGTCCTCGGCCCGCAGGTCGGCGCCCGGGCCGGTGCCGACAGTGACCACCGCGGCGGACGTCCGGTCGCGCATGGCGAGCACCCGGCCGTCGTCGGCGTTGAGCACGGCGATGCCGCCGTCGGCGGCCGTCGGCAACGACTCGACCAGTTCGCCCTTGGCCTGCGCGATGCCCTCCACCGAGCCGAACTCGCCCAGGTGCGCGCTGCCGACGTTGAGCACCGCGCCGATCAGCGGTCGTGCCGTGGTGGCCAGCGCAGCGATGTGGCCGATGCCGCGGGCGGAGAGCTCGAGCACCAGGAACCGGGTGCCCGGCCCGGCCCGCAGCACGGTGTACGGGTGGCCGAGCTCGTTGTTGAACGACTCGCGGGGGGCGACCACGGCACCGCCGGACCCCGCCGGATCGGCTCCGTAGTCGACCGCGGTGCCGGCGTGGGCGGCGAGCACCGCGGCGACGAGGTCCTTGGTGGAGGTCTTGCCGGAGGACCCGGTGATGCCGACGACCACCAGGCCGGCCTCGACCAGTGCGCCGACCGAGGCCCGCGCGAGCCGGGCCAGCGCCGGCAGGACGTCGTCGGCCGAGGGCAGCACCAGCACCGGGATCCCGGCGTCGTCGATCGCCCGCGATCCGAGCACCGCCACCGCCCCGGCGGTCGCGGCCGCTGCAGCGAAGTCGTGCCCGTCCACCCGCTCGCCGGGCAGTGCCACGAAGAGGGCGCCCGGCCGGACCCGGCGGGTGTCGAACTCGACCGAGTCGACCACGGCATCGGCGCCGGCCGACGGAGCGGGGACACCCAGCACGCCGGCCACTTCGGCCACCGTCATCGGGATCACGCGACATCACCGGCGCGCCCGGACCGCCCCGACCGCTCTGCCAGCTCCGTGAGCGCGGCGAGAGCCTCCAGGCGGTCCGAGAACGGATGCACCACACCGGCCACGTCCTGGCCCTCCTCGTGTCCCTTGCCCGCGATCACCACCACGTCGCCGGTCCCGGCCGCGCCGACGGCCACCCGGATCGCCTCGTGCCGGTCGCCGACCTCGCGGATCTCCACCCCACCGGGACGCCGACGGGGGGTGGCAGGATGCGTCGCGCCGGCGAGCACCGCGCGGCGGATCGCGGCCGGCGACTCCGAGCGCGGGTTGTCGTCGGTGATCACCACCAGGTCGGCCCAGACGGCGGCCTGTTCGCCCATCGCCGGTCGCTTGCCCGGATCCCGGTCGCCGCCGGCGCCCAGCACCACGATCAGCCGGCCGTTCATGCCGCGGCTCGCCGCCTCCAGCACCGCGGCCACCGCGGCCGGCTTGTGCGCGTAGTCGACCAGCACCAGGAAGTCCTGGCCGGCGTCCACCCGTTCCATCCGGCCGGGCACCACGACCGAGGACAGCGCGGACGCCGCCACCGGCAGCGGGACCTCGGTCCCGGCGGAGACGCAGGCCAGCGCCAGCACGGCGTTGGCGACGTTGAAGGCACCGGGCAGGGCGAGGTCGAAGGACACGGTCCGCTCCCCCGGTGCCCGCACCCGGACCTGCTGGTGCCCGGCGGCAGCCGCCTCGACGGCCAGCACCGCCCAGTCCGCCTCCGGCCGGTCGGTGCCCGACACGGTGATCACACCCGGGTGCTCGGCGGCCAGCCGGCGGCCGTGCTCGTCGTCGATCTGCACGACGCCGGTGTCCGCGCGGCCGTCGAACAGCAGCGCCTTGGCCCGGAAGTAGGACTCCATGTCCGGGTGGAAGTCGAGGTGGTCCTGCGACAGGTTGGTGAAACCGCCGACGGCGAAACGGGTTCCGGCCACCCGGCCGAGGGACAGCGCGTGCGAGGAGACCTCCATCGCCACCGCCCGCGCGCCGCGCTCCACCATCACGGCGAACAGCGCCTGCAGGTCCGGCGCCTCCGGAGTGGTGAGGCTGCTCGGCGTCGCGGTGCCGTCGATCCGGATCTGCACGGTGCCGACCAGGCCGGGGTGCAGCCCGCCGGCGGCCAGCGCCGCCTCGAGCAGGTAGCAGGTGGTGGTCTTGCCCGATGTCCCGGTGATCCCGATGACCGCGGTCTTCTCGCTGGGCCGGCCGTAGACGGTCGCGGCCACTTCGCCGAGCACGGCGCGCGGGTCCTGCGTGACGAGCACCGGCAGGTCCGCGCCGGCCGATCCGGGACCGCCCGCGGCCACCGCAGCGGCACCGGCCGGGTCGGTGAGCACGGCCACCGCGCCCCGCGCGGCGGCGTCGGCGGTGAAGGCGGCACCGTGCGCCCGGGCCCCGGGCAGCGCGGCGAACAGGTCCCCCGGCAGCACCTGCTGTGCCCGCAGCGTGACCCCGGTGACCAGCGGATCCGCACCGGACGCGCCTCCGGGCACGGCCGCCCCGGCGGATTCCGCCAGCCGGGTCAGCGGCGTGCCGACGACCGAGGTCGGACGGAGCGGAGCTGACGGAGGGGCGGCGCACACGAGGTCTGAGGGTACTGCCCGGTCACTGCCAGCCGTCGCCGACATAGAGGTCCTTCTCGGGGGTGACGGTTGCCGTCGGCGGCACGTCGGCGGCCCGCAGCGCGTACGCCATGATGTCGTGGAAGAGCGGCGCGGCAACCTCGCCGGCCTCCCCCTCCTCGTTCGGCGCGTCCAGCATCACGGCCACGGCGTAGACCGGGTCGTTCGCCGGGGCGACGCCCGCGAAGGTCAGCGTGTGCACGGTGTCCGAGTAGGTCCCGGTCGCCGGGTCGATCTGCTGCGCCGTACCGGTCTTGCCGGCCACCGGGTACCCCGTGACGGCCGCGTCCGGCGCGGTGCCGTGCCGGCCGATGTCACCGTCGTTCCGGCCCGACTGGGTGGTCGCCTGCAGCATCTCCAGCAGTGCGGTGGCGGAGGTCTCCTTCATCACCCGGGTCTTCGTCGGCGCCTTCGCGGCAGTCCAGACACCGTCGGTGGTGGTGCCGGCGACGATCGAGGGCTGGATCATCACGCCCTTGTTGCCGATGGCCTGGTACATGTCCACCAGTTGCACCATCGTCATCGAGACCCCCTGCCCGATGGGCAGGTTCGCGAAGCTGGTGGCCGACCACTGGTCCCGCTCCGGCAGCTGCCCGGCGGACTCGGCGAGGCCG
The DNA here is from genome assembly GCF_009707545.1 of Nakamurella alba. Taxonomy (NCBI): domain Bacteria; kingdom Bacillati; phylum Actinomycetota; class Actinomycetes; order Nakamurellales; family Nakamurellaceae; genus Nakamurella; species Nakamurella alba. The sequence continues at coordinate 299,894 of NZ_WLYK01000009.1, forward strand.
ATGCCGGTCTTCTGACCCAGTCCGAACTTCTTCAGATAGGACTCGAAGGCGTCCTCGCCGACCTTCTGCGCGATCATCAGCGTCCCGACGTTGGACGACTTGGCCAG